>JBEKWP010000208.1:0-3101 GCA_049512915.1 Candidatus Sulfotelmatobacter sp. | reverse complement strand
CCACGCATTGAGATGAGCGATGAGGCGATTGCCGTGCTCAAGCAATACCATTGGCCGGGAAATGTGCGCGAGTTGAGGAACGTAATCGAACGGGTGATGATTCTGAATCCCCAGACTATACGGATCGAGCGCAAGCATCTGCCCATGCTGGTGTTTCGCGGGAACAGCCGCAAGGGAGAGGAATTCAGCACCCTGCACCAGGCTCGGGAGGCTTACGAACGCGATTACATCCTGAAGAAAATTGACGAGTGCCACGGAAATGTAAGCCGCGCTGCGGAAGCGCTCGGGCTGGAACGCAGTCATCTGTATCGCAAGATGAAGAGCCTCGGCATTAGCGTTCGCGAGTAGGAAGAAATTATATTTGGATCGGTTGCCGGATTGAGCGAAGCGAAGTGGAGGATCTCTCTCTTAAGGTTTCTGCGGCGCCTTTGCGGGCTTCTCCCTGGTGTTGGCCAGATCTTCCAGTTGTTTTCGCCAATCGAGGGAGTCGACAAAGTACCTTGATTCCCGCCAGTTCTCTTCGACAATCACGTGCAGCTCGAGGTACACCCGCGTGCCTAGCAGGGACTCTATCTCCTTGCGTGCCGCCGCACCGATGCTTTTGAGCTTGGTCCCCCCCTTGCCGATCAAAATTGCCTTCTGCCCCGAGCGCTCGCAGTAAATCACCGCGGAAATTCGGGTCAGGGGCAATTTCGATGACTTGGCGGCAACAGGCTCCGGCTCTTCGAAGCGCTCCACCACTACCGCGGAAGCGTAGGGAACTTCTTCTCCCGTCTCCAGCAGAATTCGCTCCCGAATCAACTCGGCGACAAGAAAACGCTCGGGCTGATCGGTGAACTGTTCCTTGGGGAAGTACCTCTGGCCTTGGGGAAGATACTCCACAAGCTTCCTCGATTGGCGAAAACAACTGGAAGATCTGGCCAACACCAGGGAGAAGCTTGGCCCGCAACACGAGGTCAATTTTGTTGATGACCAAGAATACGGGGCAGTCAAGCTTTTGAATAAGCTGCAATACAAACTCATCTTCACCCCGCTCGCGTTCCGCCCGAGACGAAGAGCCTGCAGGCACTTCGCTTTGCCGGGCAGCATCCACCATGAGGATGACGATGTCACGGCTCTCCAGCGCCTCGTAAACTTCCTGCATCATGCGCCGGTCCAATTGGGAACCCGGCCGGTGCACGCCGGGGGTGTCGACAAAAACGATCTGGGCCGCGCTTCTGCCCTTGCGTGCAGGCACTTCCACGATGCCTTGAATGCGGTTACGGGTGGTCTGAGGCTTGTTGCTGACGATTGCAATCTTCTCGCCGATGAGCGCGTTCAGCAGCGTCGACTTGCCTGCATTGGGACGGCCGAGGATGGAAACGAAACCAGATCGCACACTCTAGTGTAGTCCCCTATCAATCATCACTCTCAACCGCGGATACACGAACCCGCTCTACCCTGCGGTCAGTCGACGCGACAACCTCGAAACGCAAGGATTCAGCCACAATCACCTCACCCGGAAGCGGGATTCGCCCGGCAATCTCGCTCACCAGGCCAGCGACGGTGGCAGCCTGATATTCCTGCGCGATCTGGTAGCCGTCGCTCAGCAGGTCTTCAAGCCGGGCGACTTCCAGATCCCCTGGAACCAACCAGGTGCCCCCAGCTTCGTGCACCGGCACATCCTGCTCAGTGTCAGAATCGTGCTCGTCGCTGATGCGACCGACAAGTTCTTCCAACAGATCTTCGATGGTGACCAGGCCGGCCACGCCTCCATACTCGTCGATCACGATGCGCATGTGCTGCTTCTCGCGCTGCATCTCCCGCAACAACTCGTTGACTCGTTTGGTCTCAGGAACCAGGGCGGCCTTCCGCTGGATGCTGCCTACGGTCTGGGTGCCGGCCGCGGCGTCTGCGATATGAAGCAGGTCGTGGGCGAAGGCAATTCCGGTAACGTGATCGAGCGAACCTCGAAACACCGGAACACGCGAATACGGATGCTCCTTCAATCCGGAGATAAAACCTTCCAGCGTCATGTCCGCGGGGACCGCAAAAACGTGTGGCCGCGGAGTCATGACATCGCGCACCACCTTGTCGCCAAACTCGACTGCGGAACGGACCAGATCGCGGTCCCCCTCTTCGATGATTCCCTCTTCTTCTCCCGCTTCGATCAGGGCTTCGACCGCTGCCTCGCTTGGATCTTCCTGGATGTCGCCAGGCCGCGGTTCGGCGAGTGCCGCTATCGATAACAGAAATGCCAGGAACAGGGTGACCGGCATAACCATGTAAAGGAGCACGCGTATGACGAAGGTGAGGCGTACGGCCCACAGCCCGCCGGTACGGGTGAAAAACACGAAAGGGAGGAACTGATTGAAGAGAACGATGACGAGGACAGCGCCAAGCACTGCCTGGGCCACCTCGGCTACACTCGGCGGAGCCCCGTCGTTGCCGGCAAAGAGAAGCACACCGAAGTAGAGGGCCAGCGATGCCAGGGAGAATTGAGTCAGTACCGCGGCAGAGAGAGCGATCCGCTCCCGGCTGAGTCCGAGCCGTGGCTCTATCTTCAGCTCCCAGACGTCGATGTTCTCTTGAAACTCGCCGGAAAGAAACTTGCCCATCTCCGCATACAGCCTGGCGACATAAGACGAAAGCGTGAGAACGCCGAGAAGGATGGTAATGGCGACTGCGGAAATGAAGCTCATGATTTCCCGCCTCGCTTCGGACGCCGGCTGCGCTCCACCAAGCCCGCCGGCAAAGCCAACTGCTTTCGCAGGCGGCTTTCACGGCGGCGCATCTGCCCTTGGTCACGTTCGTGGTCGAAACCGGCCAGATGCAGCAGTCCGTGCAGAATCAGTACCTTAACTTCCATTTGCAAGGTGTGCCCGTAGGCTGCCGCCTGCGCCGAAGCGGTCTCGAGAGAGATGGCCAGATCGCCTCCCTGGCCGCAGTTCGCGGCTTCCGGCAACGCCGGGAAGGAGAGGACGTCGGTAGCTTTGTCCTTGCCCCGAAATTGAAGATTCAATGCGCGCAGACGTTCATCTCCCGTCAGAAGGACGGAGAATTCTCCGGTAAGCCCAAGCGCTTTCTGGGCGCTAGCCAGAAACCGGTTGAGGTCACGCTTG
>JBEKWP010000207.1:0-3059 GCA_049512915.1 Candidatus Sulfotelmatobacter sp. | reverse complement strand
TGCTCGCCGGCCAGGACAATCCCGAAGACATTATTCGTTCCGTGAAGCGCGGCATCTACGCCGTGAACTTTGGCGGAGGCCAGGTCGACATCACCAACGGCAAGTTCGTGTTCGGAGCCTCGGAGGCCTACATGATCGAAGACGGCCAGATCACCGCCCCCATCAAAGGCGCAACGCTGATCGGCAACGGCCCTGATGTTCTGACGCGCGTCTCGATGGTAGGCAATGATCTGAAGCTCGACGAAGGCGTCGGCACCTGCGGTAAAGACGGACAAGCCGTCCCGGTAGGCGTAGGCATCCCGACCATCAAGATCGATCGCCTGACCGTAGGCGGAACGGCCAAGAAAGATCCCGGCGGCTTCATGCAGTAAGAAACGTCTTTTAGGTTCGACGCACAGTGGAGAGCCGTTGTATGGCGTACTGGGACCCGTTCTATCCGGCGCGGACGCTTTTTTCAGACATCCGCGCCCATCTCGCGAATTGGCGACGATTCAAGCGGGCGACAAGAACCTGGCCGACAATCTCCATCGCAACATACGTCATGCGATTTTTCCTGATCGTCGGCGGCGTTGTCCTTGGCATTTGGTATCAAGTGCGCCATGATCTGACGAAAGGGCAGGGCCTTCTAATATATCTCGCGGTCCTGCTCCCTGTGGTGTTCATCTGGTTCGTCGTGGAACACGTCGCGTGGAACTTTGACCTCCGACGAAAGGGAATCAGCTCGGATCGTGACATTTGGAAGATACGCCAGTTTCCGCAAGAATGACGTCGCTCAGCTCTGCGATGTCATTTCTCTCCAGCCATCAGGACATGCATGCAGAGCGTCCTTGATGCCTCTATAGCAGGCGCGCCGATACCCGCAGCGCCGTCAGCATCTCTACCGCCTTTTTGTCAAACGAAACAAACGTCTCCGCCCCCAACCACTTCCCCTCATAAGCAATCACCCCGTCGGCAAAATCCCCGCCCGCCTCGAGCATCGTCAAGCCCGCCGCTACCGCGGGCCGGTCGACCTCCACGTTGCCTGCCGCAAGTAGAGCGCGAATCGCGCCAGCTACTTCTGCTGTCGGGAGCCCGTACTTCCTGCGCAGAACCCAAACAAACTCGCACAGGCTGGAGACTGCGACTGCAACGAGACTCGCGTTGCGCAATACTCTGGCGGCCACTTCCGCCTGCACCTTGTCGTCGCGAACAACGGCGCGAACTAAAACGTTCGTATCGACCGCAATTTTCATTTCTTACCCATTTTTACCCGGCCAGACCAGCCATCCGCCGCCGCCTCGTTGATCTCCTCGATCGTCGCGACCTTCTTGGTTTTTCCCGCAAGAAACCCAATGAAGTCGTCGATAGTTCCGCCCGGACGCGCCGCCCGGATCACGCCCCTGCCATCGGGCAGCAAATCCAACGCAATCTTTTCGCCAGGCTTGATGCCGAGGTGCTGCAACACCTTTTTCCGGAATGTAACCTGTCCTCGCGCGGTAACGGTCAAGGTCGTCATTGCATACTCCTTCTGCCATTGTAATGCATAACTGCATTATTGGCAATTGGCCTGAAAAGGGCTGCCCGGCCCGGGTGAATTCGGAACCTCGTCCTAGGAAAACCAAGGCATTTGCTGGGATAATAAGAGTTCATGCCCTCAACCGAACTGGAAACGAAAAGCGCGAAGCCTGAAACTGACCTCCGCGAACTCGCGCAGGACATCGTCCGCCGCGCCATGAACGGCGGCGCAACCGCAGCCGAGTGCGTAGTCCGCGAAGGCGACGAATTTTCCACGCTAGTCCGCCTAGGGCAAGTCGAAACCCTGAAAGAATCCGGATCACGATCCATCGGCGTCCGCGTCTTCAACGGCCAGCGCGCCGCCAGCACCTACTCCAGCGACTTCTCAACTGCGGCCCTCGACCGCATGGTGAAATCTGCACTGGGGCTTTCAAAGATCACCTCCGAAGACCCGTTCGGCGGAATCCCTGAAGCTTCGCAGCTAGGTTCACTTGCTGGCGACCTCGATCTCTATCACGAAGACGTCTATTCCCTCCCGGGCCCCGATCGCATCGACTACGCCCGCCGCGCCGAAAAAGCCGCGCTCGATTTCGACCCGCGCATCAAGAATTCCGAAGGCGGATCATTCGACGCCGCCACCGGCCACAAGGTTCTGGCCAACTCGCACGGCTTCGTCGGCGAATACCGCCGGTCGTACTGTTCCGTGTCGGCCGTTCCCATTGCCCAAACCGAAGACGGCGCAATGCAGCGCGACTATTGGTTCTCAGTGGCGCGCATGCTGAGCAAGCTCGAATCTCCTGAGCAGGTCGGCAAAGTCGCGGCGGAACGAACTCTGCGCCGCCTGGGCGCGCGCAAGGCCAAGACCGCGCAGGTGCCGATCATCTTCGATCCCATGGTCGCGCGGCGCCTCGTTCCTAGCCGGCAAGCTGGGACAAAAGATCGCCGGCGACAACGTCACCATCATCGACGACGGCACTATCCCTGGCGGCTTCGGCACCAGCCCTTTCGATGGCGAAGGCATTCCCACGCGCCGCACGGTAGTCGTCGAAAACGGCGTGCTGAACTCCTACCTTCTGAATACGTACACTGCGAAGAAGCTGGGGCTCAAAAGCACCGCCAACGCCGCGCGCGGACTAGCCGGCACCCCGGGCATCGGCCCGGGCAACTACTTCCTGCAGCCCGGAACCAGAACGCCGAAAGAATTGATTTCCGAAGTAAAAGAGGGTCTCTACGTCACCGAGTTCCTCGGCCACGGCGCGAACCTGGTCACGGGCGATTACTCCCGCGGCGCCTCCGGTCTATGGATCTCGGGCGGAGAGTTCGCTTATCCAGTCGAAGAAATCACCGTCGCCGGAAACCTGAAAGAAATGTTCTTCAACATCTCCGAGATCGCAAGTGATCTCGAGTTCCGCGGCTCGGTGGCGTCTCCAACGCTGCGCATCGACGGCCTAACAGTGGGCGGAGAGTAAGTACAACCATGTGGGATGGCCCGCCTCGACCGTCCCGCGAGCGCAGCGAGCGGCAATCGAGGCAGGAATATGAAGTTCGCCAAAATAGTATTCTGG
>JBEKWP010000206.1:0-2729 GCA_049512915.1 Candidatus Sulfotelmatobacter sp. | reverse complement strand
TTTGTTTCGGAGCTAGTGAAACGGGCTCTGCCCGGTCTGACACTAACCCATATGCAGGTTCCGCCGTCCGCGATCTCGGCGAAGGTGGACAGCCAATACTTTGTCGTCAACCGGAGCGGGCCATGTTGGGAACACATCATGCGGACGCGGAATGTCGGCGTCTACGTGCCGGGGGAACTGCCATCCCCTGAGATCGAACTTGTTGTCTTGCTCGAGAGCTGATATGGGATCCACACAAATTACGCCGCTGGGAAGTTATCGAGGATCGAGTCCCGCCATGGACCGGCGAGGCTGGAACCTGGCCCTGGGATTTCAGGAAATATTCACCGCCGTAGTGCGGTTGCGCTACAACCGGCAAGCGGTGCCGGATGCGGAAGCATTTCGTGCGCAGATGCGGCAGGCATTGCGCGTTGCCGAACAGGATGCACGAAGCCGCGGATGCAGTCCGGAGGATGTGAAGCAGGTTATTTTTGGCGTGGTGGCATTCCTGGACGAATCGGCGCTGGGTTCCGGAAATCCGGTATTCGCGAACTGGCCGCGACTGCCCTTGCAGGCGGAACTCTTTGGTCATCAACTGGCTGGGGAAATTTTCTTCCAGGAATTGCAGAAGACGTTGAGCCGAAACGATTCCCAGGAGACGGCCGATCTGCTCGAGGTGTATTACCTGTGCTTGCTGCTGGGTTTCAAGGGACGGTATGCGGCGGGTGGGGATTTGCGGTCGATCATGGGGGGGATTCAAGAAAAGATCCGGCGGATACGGGGCCCGGTGGGACCGTTATCTCCGCGCGGCGCAATTCCCGCGGATGTGGCGCGCGTGCAATCGGATCGCTGGAGCCGCAGGCTGGGAAAAGTAGCGCTCATCGCCGCGGGGCTGGCGGTGGTGTTGTTTGTGGTTTTCAAAATTCTATTGCTGTCGGGTGCGTCGTCACTTTCCGCTTTGGTGGCCGGACTACTCAAATAGGGGGTTGGGATGCCGTTCTTGGTGACGGCTCTAGTACTGCTGGTTTACCTGGTGCTGGTTTGGTTTCTCGGCCGGTGGCTGCCTCTGCACGGCTCGGATGTTTGGATACTGCGTGGGGTACTTGCGTTTCTGGGACTCGTCGGCGCTGGCGTCGCGTTCTGGTATCAATACCAGGTAAAGAAGGCGAAGGAGAAAGAGGCTGCCGGGGAGGACGACTCCCAACCCGGCGCGGCCGACGATGTGGATGCATTGGTGCGGGAGGCGGTCCGGCGACTGAAGACTTCAACATTGGGGCGCGGGACCAACCTTAGCAGCCTTCCGCTGGTGTATGTTCTGGGGGATTCCGGTTCCACTAAAACGACGGTTCTTCTGCATTCTGCGCTTGATCCCGAGCTGCTGGCAGGGCAAGCGTATCGGGATAACGACATCCTGCCTACCTCGACCGCGAACATCTGGTACACACGACAGGCGATTTTTATAGATCCCGCCGGCTCGATGATGGGCCAAGGGGATCAATGGAGACGTCTGGTTAAGCTGCTGCAGCCGGGGCGCTTTTCCGCGGCCCTGGGAAAACGCGCCCAGGCGCCCCGAGCCGCGATCGTGTGCTTCGATTGCGAGAGTTTTTTGCAGCCGGGCGCAAGTGAAACGGCCGTCTCGGCAGCACGAAGATTGTCGGTGCGGTTGCAGGAAGTTTCCCAGCTGTTGGGGATCAGCTTCCCGATCTATGTTTTGTTCACGAAGCTCGACCGGATTTCGTTCTTCTCCGACTTCGTGCGTGGGATGAGCAAGGACGAAGCTTCCGAAGTGCTGGGAGCGACGTTGCCGCTGCGCTCGTTGAGCGCGGGTGTGTATGCGGACGAAGAGACGCGGCGTCTGACGAAAGCCTTTGACGAGATCTTCTACTCGCTAGCGGAAAGACGCATCGTGCTGCTTCCCCGCGAACACGAAGGCGACAAGCTGCCCGGCATTTATGAGTTTCCGAGGGAACTGCGGAAGCTGCGCACGTTGTTGGTGCAGTTTCTGGTGGACCTGGCCCATCCCAGCCACTTGAGCACGAATCCTTTTCTGCGCGGCTTTTACTTTACCGGAGTCAGGCCTGTGGTGGTGGATGACGTAGTGGCAGCGCCGGCGGCTGCAATGGAAGTTGCGGAAGCTGAGCCGGGCGGCGGCGCGACGCAAATCTTCCGTGGCGTGGGTTCACAGGTGCAGCAGGCGCCGGTGGCGATGCGCAGCGGAGGCTCGCGCAGAGTGCCGCAGTGGGTTTTCCTGACCAGCTTGTTCAATGACGTTCTGGCAAAAGACCGCGTGGCGCTGGCAACCAGCGGATCCAGTTCGCATGTGAATCTGCTGCGCCGCATCGCGCTGGGAACCGCTGTTTTTGTGGCGTTGCTCTGCGTGACGGGATTCGCGGTTTCGTTTTTGCGTAACCGTTCGCTGGAGACCCGAGTGCAGGAAGCAGTCACCGACTTGAGCACGTTGGATACCGGGACCAATCAGGTTGCAGGCTTGGGCGATCTGAAAAAGCTCGACAACTTGCGGAGCGAACTGGTTGATCTTTCCGACTATGAACAGAACGGGCCGCCGCTGAGCCTGCGTTGGGGTTTGTATGAGGGCGATCAGATTTATCCGGATGCCAGGAGAGTTTACTTCGAACGCTTCCGGCGTCTCTTGTTCGCCGAAACACAAAAACGAGTGACGACCAACTTGCAGGCGTTAGCTGGTAAGTCCGCGACGAATGCGCCCAACGACAGCTACCAGAACAGCTATG
>JBEKWP010000205.1:0-2733 GCA_049512915.1 Candidatus Sulfotelmatobacter sp. | reverse complement strand
CATGTTGATAAATGTTTCCTTTTCAATCAATTTACGCTGGAGAGATTCGGAGGTACTGCTGGCAGGTGACTAGCTGTTAAGGCAAGAGCTGCTCACGACCGATTCGGTCTAACGCACAGAATGATCTTACGCCCTGCATTCGCGCATAGCAAGCGAATTGTGGGAGATCAATCGTCTCAGTTTGGGCGTCTCAGTTTGGGAGTTGCCCATGTGGGGACAGCCGCCCTCGACTCATTTTCCTCGTCAGGGCAGAAAACCCTGGACGTTACCGTTCTGTGTTATCACCGCACTTGCGCCTTCTCCTGCACTGCCTGCGCCCGGGCCACCAGCTTTTTGAGCTTGCCCTCGATCGAAGCATCACCGATATGCTCATCCTGCAGCACGCCATCAGCGTCGATGGTAAAAGTGTGGGGAATCGCCTCCACTCCAAAAAGCTTTGCCACCTCGCCGGTAAACCCGCCAATGCGGCACTGTGACCAGGTCATCCCGTTTTTCCCGACGAAGTCTTTCCACTTCTGTTCGTCGCTGTCTAGACTCACGCTTAGCACCACCAGCGGCTGGCCTTCGAATTTCTTGGCGATCTCCCGCATATGGGGTAGAGCCGCGCGGCAAGGCGCGCACCACGTCGCCCAGAAGTCGATCAACACAACCTTCCCCTTCAAATCATCCATCGAAATGCGCTGCCCCTCCAATGTCGTAATCGCAAATGGAGGCGCCATCCGCGCCCGCGCCAGTTCTGGCTCGGCGATGTAGCGAAGTGCCCGCTGCCGGTCCGGATCGTCATCGGGCTTCATGGTCGCAAACAATTAGAACCGCGCTTTCGCGGCGTCGTCCTGCTTTAAATGGGCCAGCACCAGTCCATCGGCATAGATCGCGCCCGGAAACTTTGCCACCGTCTCAACCGCTTTGCTGAGTTCCTGGTGAGCGCGCGCGAACAGTTCTTCTTTGTGCTTATCTTCACCCTCGCGCATCAGCACCATCCCGAATTCATAGTGGGCCAGCGCTGTTTCGCTTCCGGGGTGAGCTTCGGCCACCATCTCTTCCGCTCCGGTTTCCGCCGTCTTCCATTCCCGAAGCTCGATCCCGTACTTGATCATCTTTTTCTGGCACGCGACGCAATGCCCGTCATCCTGTTTGTCGGCCTTCTTGAATTCCTCAAGCGCCGCACCGGTCATGCGGTCGTGCAGATAACCCTGCGCCTGCTTAAACGTCTTCTGCGCCTTCTCGTTGCTGGGGCCTTCGTTCGTTTCTGGCGCGGCGGTTGCTTGCGCTGAGGTCCGCGGTACGATCCCACACAGTACCGTCAGTGACGTTGCCGCTAACAGCATAGCTGGTATTCTTCCGGCGCTCCGCATAGCTTCACTCCTGCGAATCGGTCAAGAAAGTATCATATTTCCGACGCATCTTCTCGAAGATTTCGGGCGTAGCTGGCGCTGACTGGCCTCCACGCGGCGTGGGGAACGGGACGGGCAAGGCTGCTCTCGGTCGATTCAAGCCCCGGCGGGGCGTCGCGATAATAGCCCAGCGCGTTCAGCGCTGGGTAAAGTGAAAAGAAGGGAACCAAGTCCCGGAGGGACGGCCGAAATCCCACCCCGCGCTATTTGTCTTCCTTCATCTTCTTGCAGACCAGCGTGGTATGCCCAGTCTTCGAATCGATCCGAGTCGTCACCGCCAGACAACTGCAAGTCACCGTATTGGCATTCTCCTGCTTGACGACGACGCAATGTTCAATCGTCTCGGCTGTGTCCGGAGGCGCCAGGCTTCGTATGGGAGCCGGAGTCGGACCCGCCGTAACCGGCTTCTTCGGTCCGCACCCGGCCAGCAACAGGCAACCGCCGAGCAGACAAGCCACAAGACCATCCACCCGGAAAACAGTCTTCATGCCTTCTGTTTTCGCTCTCCCATGCCCGCTTGTCGATGGCAATCTTGATTACTGGTCCAGAGGCGGGCACATCCACGCATAGCGGTACGACAGGAGTGTGTGGATCTGGCACTCTTGCCCGCTGCTTTTAACGTTGACTTGGCTGTGAGATGAACCAAAGCAACTAGCGTTAGTGGTGTCCGCCGACATCAATGCCGCCATGGCCTGCGTCGAATCCACTGTGCCCGCCGACGTCGCACCCGCCGTGGTGCGCGTCTACGCAGCCTAAATCGCCATGATGGGATGAGTGCGACGTGGTCTCGGGAGAACCTGCCTCGCCCATGGGCTCGAGGAACCTTGAATCGAAAAATCCATCTGTTCCGTTACGCTCCCGAGTCCGTCGGCGGTCACGTCGAATGGATACGAGGAGACCGATCAGAACGGCCAACACCAGAACGGCCAACACAAAGATCAGGTAGAGTCCTTCCATCGCAGGCTCCCTTCAGACAGTATAGCCTCCAGCCTGGCCTCACCACACCGTCCTGAGCAACGGACTCCTTCGCATATTCTCGTCATGAGTGATCAGGGTAAGGCCTTCGGCGCGGGCGGTACCGCCGATGATACGGTCGGCGGGGTCGTGCGAGTAATCGCTAGGGAAGATTGCACCCAAGGCGCAAATCTCGGGCGTTATAGGGCGCACGGCAACACCCTCCAGGAATATCTGAATCGAAGCTTCCAGCGTTCCGTACGCCCGCACTCGCCCTCTGGCTAGTAGAGCAGCAATTTCCCAAACAGTGATTGCGGAGATCGCGATCCCCCCGTCATTTCGCGCTCTGCGGATCGCCGATGCGGCGGCTCGCGAAAGCTTCTTG
>JBEKWP010000204.1:0-2802 GCA_049512915.1 Candidatus Sulfotelmatobacter sp. | reverse complement strand
GTAGCGTCAGCGGAGGCGGAGCTGGAATTGGCGGAGTGGCGCCTGGACCGCACGGAAATCCGCGCTCCCGTGGACGGACCGGCCGCCAACCTGACGGTCCGGGCGGGGAACATGGCGGTCGAGCACCAGCCGTTGCTCGCAATCGTGGATGCCCACGCCTGGCGGGTGGAGGCGAATTACAAGGAGCGTTTTCTGCATCACTTTCATCCCGGCACGGAGGCCTGGGTCTGGCTGGACGCTTTTCCGGGCCACTGGTATCGCGCTCACATCGAGGGCATGTCTCATGTCATCAGCCGCGACGAAGCCGAGCCGGGACTGGTCCCCTACGTTGCGCCCACCGTGAACTGGATCCGAGTGACCCGCCGCATCCCGGTGCGGATCGAACTGGAGGATCCGCCTTCGAACATGCACCTCTTCATGGGCTCCGACGCGCGCACCATCGTTTTCTACTGAAGTTTATGCCGGGCTGGGTTGCTTCCATGGCCGATGTCTTCGCCGCGTTCGGCCGGGAACTGGCGCAGGTGAGGCTCAGCGGCCCGCGGGCGCGGGAGAGTTGGAAAGCGGCGCTCTCCGTGTTGCTCGGGTTGACCGCGTCGTTTCTGCTCTTCGACACGAACGACCACTACTGGGCGGCCTTCAGCGCGTTCATGATCCTGCGAGCCAGCGTGGCCGAGACCTTGACCCGCGGGCTGTACAGGGTGGTGGGAACCGTGGCGGGAGCGCTGACGGGCTTCTTTCTCGTCGGCTTCGCGGCAGACCACGCCGGTGCGCTGCTGCTGGCAATGATGTGCGTGGCGTTCGTGGCCATTTTTTATTTCCTGGTCAGTCCGCACAGTTACGCGTGGATGTATTTCGGCCTCACGGCGGAACTCGTGCTGACGATCACTCTGGCCGCTCCTGAAACCGTGACACCCTTCGTGGCGCTGCGGGTAGGCGAGATTGTAACCGGAGTCACGGCTTGCGTCGTGACCTCCTGCGTGTTCGACGTGATCTGGCCGGTCGCCGATCCCGGGCCCTCCGCTCCCACGGCGCCGGTCGATGCGCCACTCCCTTTATGGAGGGGTTTGTTCAACGAGCATTGGCTGCGAGAGAACCGGCTGCCGCTCACGCACGCGGCGCGCGGCGCCGTCGCCTTCGCGGTGCTTTTCGTGCTCTGGCGCGTCATCGAGTTTAGCAACTTCGGCGATTCGGCGGTGACCTCCTACCTTGTGCTGCTGGTGCCGGGCGCGGCGATCCGCCAGGGAAAGGACATCGCAATGACCAACCGGGGCATGCAGCGATTTGTCGGTTGCGCGCTGGGAGGGACCTTTGCCATCGCCGCTCTCATGATCGCGGCCGACCGCTTGCAACTCTGGATCCTGGCCCTGGCGGCCGGCGTCTGGATTGCCGCATGGGTGCAGAACGGCAAGGAAGGCGCCGGCTACGCCGGTTCCCAGTTTGCGCTGGCCCTTCTGGTTACTTTCGTCCAAAGCAACGGCCCGCCGGAAGATATTCTGCCAGCCTGGGTGCGGTTCCAGGGTATCCTCGTTGGAGTATTCGTCCTGAGTCTCGTCCAGGCGGCCTGGCCGCTCCCGGCGCCCACGGATTCGACAGATGGAAACAGCAGCGCAGTCTCTCTTGCAGGGGTCTGAAGAAAGAAATGGAAGACGATCCTATCGAGCGCCGGAAGTTGAGCGCGATCATGTTCACAGATTTAGTGGGCTTTAGCGAATTTTCCCAAGCCGACGAAACTCTGGCGCTTAAAATGTTAGAGAAGCATCGCCAGGTCCTTCGAGAATATCTTCCTCCATTTGCCGGGCGGGAGATTCGTACAATTGGGGACGGTTTCCTCATTCAGTTCGACAGTGCTGTAGAAGCGGCACGATGCGGGGTCGCGATACAACGCGCTTTGGTTGAGGTCAATCTGCAAGCGGCTACGGATCAACCTATACAAGTGAGAATCGGGATCCATGTTGGCGACGTGATCCATTGCAATGGGGACATTTTAGGAGACGGAGTAAACATCGCGGCGAGAATTGAGCCTCTAGCGGAGCCGGGTGGTATTTGTTTGAGTCAGCACGTTTACGACCAAATTCGAAACAAGATTGATTTGCCGATTCTAGCTATTGGCGCTGTAGATTTGAAAAATATAGCAGAGCCAATTCCGCTCTATCGGATCTCTCTGGGGGATGCGTCAGCAGTCATTCCCCCGAATATCAGGAAGACAAGCCAGGACTTCTCGGTCGCCGTTTTGCCGTTCATCAACTTGAGTGCAGAACCCGAGAATGAATACCTTAACGATGGGATCACCGAAGAACTGATCAGCGAGCTGTCACGAGTGAAAGGTCTGCGCGTTCCGGCACGCACTTCTGTTTTTGTATTCAAGGGTCGTAACGAGGATGTGAGGTCGATCGCAAGAAAACTTGGAGTATCAAAGCTCCTCGAAGGAAGTGTGCGCAAAACGGGGTCGCATTTGAGAATCACCGCCCAACTCGTGGACGGCGCGGACGGTTATCATTTGTGGTCCGAACGGTACGACAGGGAAATTTCGGATATCTTCGACATTCAAGAGCAGATTGCCAATGCAATTGTCAGCGCGTTGAAGGTCGAGTTGTCGGATCGGGAAGGTCGTATAAATGGAAGCGGAACGGCAAGTGTGGCAGCATATCAGTTTTACCTGCAAGGGCGCTATCAGTGGAATAAGCGCGGCATCGGGTTGCGAAAAGCCGTCCACTTCTTTGAGCTCGCGATCTTAGAGGATTCAAAATATGCGTTGGCCTACACGGGATTAGCCGATGCCTACAATCTTTTGGGGTTTTATAG
>JBEKWP010000203.1:0-2846 GCA_049512915.1 Candidatus Sulfotelmatobacter sp. | reverse complement strand
CTACGGGAAAGACGCGGGTGGCCGCCCGGGAGAAAAACTTCATCACCGTCGGCCGCCCTTCCGGGTCGGAGACGGTGGTGACTACGCCCCGCGGTTTGTTCAGCATGAAGTAGCGGAACTGCTGTGGCTTTTTGAGCAGCTTGCCGTCGACCCGGATATGGTCGCGCTCCGCATCGGCCTTGGAGCCCAACTCGGTCACCGTCTGGCCATTCACCTGGACCCGCCCGGAGGTGATCAGCTCTTCTGCCTTGCGTCGCGAGGCGATTCCGGCGGCAGCAATAATCTTTTGCAAACGCTGCTGCTCGCCTTCCCCGCGTTCAGGAATGTCGGTCACGGTTTGCCTTCGACGCCCGGGGAAGTGAGCTCCTGCGACTCCGGCACTTCGGATGCTTGTTGCTCCGATGCTTGTTCCTCTGTCACGTGCTCTCCCTGTGCCTGCTCTTCTGTTGCGTGCTCTTCCGTCGTTTGGAACTCGGGATGAGCCTCTGCAACAGATTCCGTAGCGGCAGACGATGCCTGATCGGAGGCTAGATTGACTACGTCCTGAGCTTCGCCCTCAGCTTCGGACTCGGCAAGTTCTCCGGCCATCTTTTCAAATTCTTCCATGCTGGGCAGGTCGTTGACATCTTTCAGCCCGAAGCGCAGCAGAAATTCCTTGGTTGTCTTGTAAAGGATGGGCCGGCCAATCACCGGTTTTCTCCCTGCGGTGGTGATCAGTTTGCGGCTGACCAGTCCGCCAAGTACGCCACCGGAATCGACTCCCCGTATCTCGCTCACCTCGGGCGCCGTCACCGGCTGTTTGTAAGCGATGACCGCCAGCGTCTCCAGGGCCTGCAGGGAGAGTTTCATGGGCGGCTTGAAGCTCTTCACAAAGCCACGAACTGCATCGTGATATTCGGGCTTGGTCGCCATGCGGTAGCCCCCGGCGATCTCGCGGATTTCCATACCGCGCTCGCTGTTGGCATAGTCGGCGATCAGCTCGTCGAGTACCTGCTGCAAGAACTGCCGGACCCGCCGGTCGCGTTGGCGTGCCAGCTTCTTCTCGCCGGCCTCGCCGCTTTCCACCTCAGCCGGACCAGCTTCAAGGGCTGGCTGCTCCGCTTCGATAACATCGGGGGACGATGCCTCGATGACATCGGGGGCGAGCTCAGGGGCAACGTCAGGGGCTGATTCAGGGGCTGATTCAGAAGCGGGAGCCTGTTCGCCCAACTCCTGCAACACCTCTTCAGCAAAAATGCCGGCAAGCTGGGCCAGGGTTACCGGCTCTTCCGCTGCGTAGACGACCGCTTCTAATTTGGCCTTCAGGCTCATGGGGGATCAATGCGGCGACAAAAAAGACGCCTCGATTCATAGTATCGAAGCGCCTGCTTTTCCGCTCGTCCAGATTGTCTTCCGACATCAAAGAGTACTCTGTGGTTTGTTTAATCATCACCGGCTCCCGCCGGAATGTCTGCCCTATCCCTTCCCAAATCCCGGTGAACGTAGGCCAGGTTATCGAAGCGGAGCATTTCCCCCCCGGCGATGTTGAAAAACACCCCGGAACTAGCGTCCCGCCACCCGGTCCTTAAACGCCGGAGTTCTTTGGGCTTAATGGTGAAGGAAATCTCCCTGGTCTCGGGTGACCGCACAGTGACGGTGGCATCGGCATCGCCGCCGTTGTAGACATCCACACCGGCAAAGATGCGCGGGCTCCAAAATTTGAATTCGGCCTGTTGCTCCTTCGGATCCGCAAGGGCGAGCGTGAACGTTCCGAACTTCCCGTAGGGCGTCCCGATCTGCCAATCCCCCTCCCGCCAGTCGATCACGCCCGAAGGATACCCGCCAACCAGGGGGGTTCCAGCGGGAAGGTGCGGATCGTCGAAAGTGACATAGGAAGGCACATCTGCGTCACTCTTTCCCTGAATGTCTACGTCCCGGGAGCTGGTGTGGAGGATGGAAAGTGCGTGCGTCTTATCGTCAAAGGTATATCCCTCCTGGCTCAGGTCCTTGCGCCGGCTGATGGCTTTGCCACCGACGGTTATGGTTTCAGGGGTGAAATTCAGGCGCAGGACATCCGTCGACTCCGGGTCGAACGTGGAATAAGTCACCGATCCGGCGGCATATGCAATTTTAGTGACCACGGAGAGGGAGCCCAAAAGGTGCGACTCGTCGGCGGGGGCCCACTCCGGCACCGCCCAGAATGCGTCCATCATCCGGCGCGGCCCATCGGAGAATTCGTCGGTAAACCACCACTGGGTGCTGAAAGGAGCGTGCGCTCCCCCGGGAAGCCCCTGGAAATACGTCACCCAATTGTAGGTACGGTATGCCTCCTCTTTGTAAGCGAGATCGCCCGTCTTGGCGTAATACAGTGCCTCTACGGCAGCGAGCCTCGAGCTATGGCTGTCGCAGCACTGATTGGGAGGATTGCAGCAGAAATCCTTGCCATCTCCCTGCTCGTTGGTGATGGTTGCGCCGTGCACGATGTACTTGGGCCACTTAGGGGTGGTCTTGACCCAATCGATCAACTTTCGAGAATGCTCGCGCCAATCAGGATCTTTCTCCGGATGCAGCAGCACGTAGCGGGCAAACTCCAGGGGAATCACCTGGTTCATGTTCTCCATGCTGGCTTTTACATCTTCGAAATAACCCACCCACACGTTGTTCTGCATGGGGTATTTCATCAGCCAGGCCCATGCGCCATCACGAACCGTTTTGTACGAGGCGGTGTCGCCCTGATTGAGGCGAATCAATTCGTCGAACAGCATAATCGGTTCGACCACGTTGGCGGAATAGGGGAACATTCCCTTCCCGCCGACGATGCTGCCGTCGCGCGCGAAACAACGGTATGGCCACGGTGAAACATGCTC
>JBEKWP010000202.1:0-3212 GCA_049512915.1 Candidatus Sulfotelmatobacter sp. | reverse complement strand
TTTCCAATGTCGTTCAGGCAGCGATTCCTGTTCCCTAGCATGACCGCCGTTCAGCGATGCGCCGGCGCAACTCAAAGGAACGTACTCGGCACGGCTGGGTTAGATCCCTGTTTTGGAAGCATGCCCTACGAATCCGCTGTCCTGAATGGTGTCCCGAAAGTGACGAATGAGGTTACATTAGGTGAGGTTTGGTGCGTGAGCGCGACTGTAAGTGATTGAGATTGCTGGGCATCACATCGGCCAAGATAATTGGCCGGACCGCCTTCGCTTTACGCTGTAGTCCCAGATCCGCCAGAGGAGTGACCCGAATACGCAGATCGCAAACAAACCTGTAAGGAACGCTAAGATGTACCAGACGATGGTGCGCGCGCCGTTGGCGATCGCCAACATAGCGAGTCCCGGATGGTTCACCGAACCGCTCCAGCGAATGTTCATACGCTACTCTCGACACCACCGGAATTTCCTTTTTTTGGCTTCAAGAACAGCACTCGGTGTACACTCATCTCGCTTTCGTCGACCTTCAACGTAGAACTCGCACGGGCCGAGAAGAACGCCACAGGTGACCGCTCGTAGTCCTGGGCGCCCATACTTTAACACCACAAGAATGGCCGTACACTTCGACGACTCACAGAATTCGCGCCGATAAGGAGAAACACGGTGAACCCACAAAGTGCAGGTCGTGTGTATGCGGTTGTTTTCTCAGTAGTGCTGTTATTCGCCCTGACTGGGATTGGCCGGGCTAGTGTGCGTATCGGCGGAGCCTCTCTTTCCGCGAATGGGCAACTTGCTCAAAAATTCCAATATGCGGGCTCCCGCCCCGTCAATCTCAAATTTAACTGGGGAGTGATTAGTACCGAACCAACTTCGATCACTTACTCTTTTCGCAGGAGCGACGGCGGTCACTCTCCCGCCAGTACCGCGAGCTTACCGGGAGCCAACCGATCCGTGCCCATTCTGGATGAATGGAGTCTTGGCGCAAATAATTCGCAGTTTGCCGACTATCACGGCTGGATCGAGTTAGATATTGAATCTCCGAATCCCGTTTCACAGAAGATCGGCTTCACTATCCACTGTGGATAGACATGTGCGTAACGGCCCGCTTCCGTAGCCTTCTTGCATTGGCTTGCGTGTTCTTGCTCGCGCCACTCGCGGCGGCGCAAACGGAGCGCATCCGCCTTTACTACTCTGACATCAAGGTCCAGGATGACGGAACCATGCTCGTCCACGAGTTGATTCGCGTTGACAGCGCCGGACAACTGATCCGCCACGGTATCTATCGCGACTTCCCCACTCGCTACACCGATCGGTTGGGGAACCGTTATGTGGTGGGCTTTGCGCTGCAGGCGGCCAGCCACAATGGTGCCCCGGTGGAGTCGCGCGTTGAAAACTACGGCAACGGCGTGCGCATCTACTTGGGCCGCGAGGACACTCTTGTTCCCGCCGGCCTTCAGAGTTATAGCATTACCTATACCACCAGCCGCCAACTCGGCTTTTTCAAAGACCACGACGAACTCTTCTGGAACGTTACCGGCACCGGCTGGGTCTTTCCCATCGACCATGCCGCGGCAACCGTGCACCTCCCACAGAAAATTTTGGCGGGCGAGGTGCACCTTGGAGGTTACACCGGCCCGCAGGGTTCGATGGCGCAAGATTTCACTTCTGGAACTGCACCCAACGGTTCCTTCCACTTCGCCACCACGCATCCGCTCGGCCCGAACGAGGGGCTGACTATTCTTCTAGACTGGCCCAAGGGCTATTTCCGCGAACCCACGGCGGCACAGAAGATCGGTTATTTCGTGCAAGACAACCCCGCCGCTCTCATCGCCGGTGGCGGTCTGCTCATAATTCTCATTTACTACGTCATCGTATGGATGCGCGTGGGCCGCGATCCTGCTCCGGGTGTCATCATGCCGCTCTACGAGCCTCCTTCCGGATTTTCGCCCTCGGCCATGCGTTACCTCGTTCGCATGGGTTACGACGACAAGGTCTTCACCTCGGCGGTGCTCGATATGGCAGTGAAGGGCTTCTTGCAGATAGTGGAGGGCGCTGGGATGTACACCCTGTCTCGCTCGAAGGCGGACGGAACGGCACTCACGCCGGAAGAGAAGGCCGCTGCCGATAAGCTATTCGCCGGCGGCCGCACGTCCATCGATCTTCAGAAGGAGAACCACGCGGCGATCAGTGGTGCCATGGCCGCCCTGAAGGCCCGCCTCAAGGTCACTGAGCAGAAAATTTACTTCGTGACCAACGGACTGTACATGCTCCCGGCCATTGCGTTTTCCGTGCTGGTGTTGATGGGCGTCGCTTCTGCCCAGGGCCCACAACAAACACGGGACGCCGGG
This sequence comes from Candidatus Sulfotelmatobacter sp., assembly GCA_049512915.1. Lineage (GTDB taxonomy): Bacteria > Acidobacteriota > Terriglobia > Terriglobales > Acidobacteriaceae > Sulfotelmatobacter. The sequence goes on along the minus strand of JBEKWP010000202.1, from coordinate 870 downwards.
TTCATGAGCGTATGGCTCAGCGTCTGGAGCATCGCCGTATTTGCACTGCTGCACGATGTCGCGCACCTCTGGAAATCCGCTTTTGCAGGAGGCCCCCTCAAAGCCGGGCTCATGGCGAGGGCAGGATTCATGACGCTGTTTTCGATTCCCTTTGTGCTGGCCGAGGTCTTCGGGCTCGTCGTGCTGGCGAGGGCGACGTCGGTTTTTGTCGTGGTGATTCTGTTGATGACGGTCTTTCTGCACATGCTGTTCCACCATCTGTTGAAGGCGCCGACCCGCGCCGGCCGCAGCGTCCTCGACAAAATCGAAGGCTTCAAGATGTTCCTCGGCGCCGTCGAAGGCGATCGGATGAATCGCGTGATGCCGCCGGAAGCTACGCCGCAAGTCTTCGAGAAGTACCTGCCCTACGCTCTGGCATTGGATGTGGAGCAGGCTTGGGCAGAAAAATTCTCCGCAGTCCTGGGCGGATCCGCCCAAATTCCGGGATCCACTTCCGGCGGTTACTCACCCTCTTGGTATTCGGGCGGTGGCTGGAGCGCATTGGGAGCGGCCGGTTTCGCCAGCTCGCTGAGCGGTTCATTCTCCGGCGCTATTTCGGCATCTTCGTCCGCGCCAGGCTCGGGCGGCGGGGGCGGCGGAGGATCAGGCGGCGGTGGTGGTGGCGGCGGGGGCGGCGGCTGGTAATCCGTCCGACGTCACCACATTTTGACTACCGCACGAAACGGGCAATTGTCCTAGAGGATCCTGCTTAGCACAATAGAAGCTGCCGAAAAAATGGCAAGGCCGATTAAGATCAATGCACCGCCGATGACAATGAGGCTGAGCCGGACATTTCTTTACTGCCGCCGGATATCCGCGGAGAGTGGTTGG
>JBEKWP010000201.1:0-3298 GCA_049512915.1 Candidatus Sulfotelmatobacter sp. | reverse complement strand
ATGAACCCCAGGTGAGCTGGAAGATTTCGAGCATCAAGCCTGCCCCAGTGCCGGGGCTGGCCCAAGTCGACGTGGTTATCGCTACACCCCAGGGCCAGTCGGTCAGCCGGTTCTACGTTACGGCGGATGGAGAACACGCGTTGCTTGGCGAAATTATTCCGTTCGGCGCCAAGCCTTTCGATCCGGCACAGAAGATTCTGGAGAAAGGCATCACTGGCCCCTCGCGCGGACCTAAAGACGCGGCCGTTACGATTGTTGAGTTCGGGGATCTGCAGTGTCCGGCATGCAAAGCGGCGCAGCCCGTGATCGAGGGGCTCGTTGCAGCAGAACCAACCGCACGATTCGTTTTTCAGAATTTTCCTCTCGAGATGCACAACTGGGCGGCAAAAGGCGCGGCTTACGCCGACTGCGTGGGGCGGGCATCGAATGAAGCATTCTGGAAATTCGTCGCCAAGACCTACGAAACGCAATCCGATATCACCGCCGAAAACGCCGATGAAAAGTTGACGGCGCTGGCGGATGGCGCGGGCGTGAAAGGCGCCGACATTGCAGCGTGCGCCCGCACTCCCGCAACCAAGGCTCATGTCGATGCTTCCCTCGCCCTGGGCAAGGCCGTCAACGTGAACGGCACGCCGACTCTTTTCATCAACGGCCGAGCCATCGGAAATGTCGATCCGCGAATGGCCGACACCTATAAAGGTCTTGTGGATTTTGCCGCGAAGGAAGCGAAGTAACCGGGCTTCGGGCTTCGGCTGTCGGGCTTCGACCGGCTTGGACGAGTTCGCTGGGCGAGCGGACCGCAATTGCAGAAGGCCGAAGCCCAAAGCCCGACCCTTGCTACTTCTCGCTCAGCCAGATCTCATCGGTGGTGCGGTCCGGGTTGGCCAGGACGTGCGGAGTGATTACGATCAGCAATTCGTCCTCTTCCTTCATCCGGTTGTTGTCGCTCGCGGCTTGATTCAGGAGTGGAATCTCTCCGATGCCCGGAATACCTGCTATGGAAAGCTGATCGTTCGTAGAGATTTCTCCTGCCACCACGGCCGGCTCGCCATCGCGCAATCTGATGCCGCCTTTGTATTCCGTGTTGGAAAGCACCGGTACCCCGTTCGAGCTCTGCCCGGTCAGAGAGCGGACCTGCAGTTCGAGCGTCAGCGTGACTTCGTTGTTGCCATGGACTACCGGCTTGGCCTTGAGGCTCAAGCCGAGATCCTCGTAGCTGACTGATGGAACGGGTGGCACATAGCTCTGATTCCCCAAGACTGCAGAAATCGCCGACGAATTGTAGACGGGCGCGTAGGACGCGTTCAGAATGGGATAGCGCTCGCCCACATGAAGCGTTGCGTCGTTGCCCTGCCCGGCGCGCAGGGTCACGCGACTCAGGCTGCGGGCCCATGACTCGTTCAGGGAAAGCGCGGTCGTGAGGTGATCCAGGCTCACGCCTGAAAAGGAAAGGCCGTTGCCGAAAGTGGCCAGAGGCTGGCTGAAGATGCCGCTGGTCTGGCTCTGCAGTTGCGCCAGAAGTCCCGACAGCGCCGTACTTCCCGCGGCGTTGATGCCGCCGGAAGAGATCAGCTGGTTGGCGAGCGATGAGAGGTTCTGCCCGCCCAGCGCCGCTGCTGCCGCTAACACCGCCCCCACTGGAATGTTGTACAGGTTGAACGTATTGGGAATGTGCATCCCGATTTCGCGCGTGAAGTTGTGGTCGATCTGGTAGATCTCGACATCGAGCGCCACCTGTGGACGCTCGTTGGTCAACTGGTGCAGAAGCCTGGTACATGCCTGCAGCGTGGTCTGCGGCGCACGGACTTCCACGGTTCCGTTTTGTCCTGAACTGATCTTCTGAAATTCGCAAATGGTTTTTAGCGAGGTGACCAGCTCGGTGACTTCCTGCGGTGTGCTCGCGCCGGGGATCGAAAAAGTGGCGAGCGACATCCGGTCAAACTGCTTGTGATTCTGCTGGGTATCCTTTGCGATGAATACCTGGTGTGCGTCGAGCGGAGTCCACATCGTCCCGCTCACCAGGCACGCGAGTCGGAGAGCGGTGGAGAAGTCAACATCATCGACATAAAAGCGCACCGGCTTCGGCGTAACCGAATCGTCAAATTCAGCGCTCACACCGTAGGCCGAAGCCAGCTCGTCAAACAACCCACGAATATCGCCGCGGTAGTGAAAGGTCGCAAGATACTTCCGCGGCTGGAGATCGACCTCGCTGACATCGGCCAGCGTCGCATTCAATTCGCCCAGCCGGGAAGCTGCCGGACCGGGCAGCGCTTGCGTAAGGCGCTCCTCGACGTAAGCATCGCCGGGATCGAGTTTCAGGGCGGCGCGGAACTCAGCTGCTGCCTGCTCTGGTCGGGCCAGGGCCAGGAGGGAATCGCCGCGCTCCGTGTGCCGAAACACCAGTTGTGACTTCGTCAGCTCCTCCGCCGAAAGGAACGCCAGGTCTTGCGGCTCCAGCCGCGAGGCCTCGTCGAACCGGGCAAAAGCCTCTTCCAGACGATCTTGACCCTGCAACTTCAACCCGCGCGCGTAAGCGCTGCGTGCTTGTTTCAAATCTTTCTTCGTGGGAGCGCAGTAAACGCCGCCAGGAATCCCATTACCGCAGGAGATGATCGGAGCGTCGACGGTCGCGTCATCCGCGGCGAACGCCGGAACGGCCGACATTGCCGCCAGAAGATAAGCCGCCGCCATGATCCATATTCGCTGCATTGAATTGATTTTAACCTGAGGCCCCATCTCCGACGAGAGCTAATAGTCTCCCTACCTTCGGCCTTAAAGGGGGACGGAATGGTGCATTACCGGTAAGAACGGGTGGAGGATGCTTTTCTTGCAGGGATGCCATTAAGGGCTTTCACAGTGTTAGCCACAGGTCGCATTCTCAGTTTGCGTAATCCTCTTTTCTTTAAGGCTCCTTAATAGCCCCGCTGCCAGGGATGGTTTTGAACATTTCCAGCATCATTATCGGGAATCTCTCATGGGGGAATACCCGAGCGATCTGCCAACCGTGGAGGCGATAGAACTCGGTCGCAGCTGCGTTCGATTGAACGACGCGAAGATACAGCGTTTCATAGCCGCGAGCGATTATTTCGGCCTCCCCTTGCGCGAGCAGACGCTGGCCTACCCCGTGTCCTCGGTTTTCGCGAAGCACCCATAAATCATCCAGCCATTCTCCGCTTGTCCGAACGACTCCGATGATTTTCGCGTCCCGAACAGCGACCCAAAAGGATTGCCAGTTCTCCTCATCGATCGGAAGTGGCGGAGGCGCCCAAAGGCCTCCGTAAATCTCATCCGCTACTGT
>JBEKWP010000200.1:0-3321 GCA_049512915.1 Candidatus Sulfotelmatobacter sp. | reverse complement strand
AGAAAAAAATCATTCCCATCGGCTCGTTCATCATCACGACGGAAATCCTGCCGGAAAAGCTTGCTCACGAACTGAGCCCGCGCAACCGCATGATCTACGATTCGAAGAATTACCTCTACTACTACCGGCTCACGCCCGACCGCCGCATGCTGTTTGGCGGTCGCGCTGCGTTCTTTCCAGAAAACGACCAGACGGTGCGGCGCAGCGCCGAGATTCTGCGCCGCGGCATGATCGATGTTTATCCCCAACTCAGCGACGCCAAAGTGGAATACGTTTGGGGAGGCACGCTCGACTTCGCCTTCGACATCATGCCCCACGCGGGGCAGATTGACGGCATGTATTACGCCGTCGGCTACGCCGGACACGGCGTCGCCATGGCCACGTATCAAGGCCAGAAGATTGCGGAGCTGATCGCCGGAGACAGGACCGCCGGGGACAGGACCGCCGGGGACAGGCCGGAGAATCCGTTTGTGGGCATCCCGTTCCCAGGCGCGCCGCTCAGGCTATACAACGGGAGGCCGTGGTTTCTGCCGTTCGCGGGCGCGTGGTACAAGTTTCTGGATTGGGTGAGTTGAAAGCATGTTGCACTCAAATGCACCATAACGGTGTACAATGGTGCCATGTCAGCCACCAAACAAGTTCGAAGAAGCGTTACCCTGCCTTCACGGTTGGCTGAGCAGGTGGAGCGTATCGCAAAAAAAAGACGCTTGAGCGATAATCGCGTGCTGGTCGAACTGGTCGAGCAGGGCCTCGCCGCGCAGAAGGAAAAAGAGAAAGCTTTCTTCACGCTGGCGGAACGCTTTCGCGCGGCGGCGAATCCCGATGAGGTAAAGCAACTGGGCAACGAGATGGGGCGATTCATCTTCGGTGAGTGATGCCGGTGAGTGCTGGCGGGTGAATGAATGCCGCAGATCGAGACCTGGTCCAAACTTCCCGCCGCTCTTCGGGATCACCTGGTCGAGCGCATGCATCAGCGCAATGTCAGCCTCCAGGATCTGAATCAGCTCCGCCTCTGGATGGAAACGAAGCCCAATGTGCCAGAAGGACCTTGGTACAAGGATTTCGGCTCGTTCAAGCTCTGTGGCGAGGGCAGATATCCCAGGACGTTTTTGCTTGCCGGCCAAGTGGCCGTTGGGCGCAGCCTCTAGAGCGGGAGACCGGGAGCGAGTTTCGTGACTGATGGCGATGTCTGGTTCGGCCTCGCGTGCGTGAAAGCAAATCAGAAAGCGAAAAGCTTTCGGAGATTCGGCAAGGGAAAAGGAGCTCACGTCAACGTCGTTGCCTGGGCGGATTCTCAGGCTGCATTTGAGGAGAAGGTTAAGCGGCACACCGAAGCCTAGACTGCATCTTGGTCGAACTCGAACACGTGCAACTTCTGGAATCTAGAATGAATCTTCGGGATTTCCCGGAAGAATTCATAAACATGCGCCAAACGGCAACGCGTCAACCAGAAGATACGGTCTTCGGCGCTTTTCATGTCTGGCATCAAGAGGACGCAAACTGATTCGGAAATCACCGAAACGGGTTTCGAATCGTCAGCTTGCCAGCGATGGCCTGTCCATCCTGCAGGTCTTCGGAATAAACTGTAGAGCAGTTTGCTTCGATTGCTGAAGAGACGATCATCGCGTCATAGATACCAAACCCGTACTTCGGCGCAATCTCCAGCGCCGCCTCATGTGTATCAACCGTGATTGCTACCGGCGAAGGGAATAAGATTCGAATCGCACCCAGCGCTTCGATCACGTCCTCCCAAGGCATGCGCATCTTGCGTCGTGCGACCGCGACGAACTCATTCAAAACTTGAACGCTGATTACTCCGCCTTGGGCTACTAACTGTTGAGCCCGCTCCCTGCGGGAATCGCCGCTCACGATTGCGTAAATCAGCACGTTCGAGTCGAAGAACACCCTATCGCTCATGCGCCTCTTCGCGGTCGAAGACAAACCCGGCCGGCAAAGGCCGGCTCAACTTGCGGAGGCGGGCGAGCGCTTCTTGGCGGGCCGTGTCGCGGCTCACGTCGAAGGCTCGTTTGCCGGCGACCTGAATCTCGATATCGTCGCCTTCCTTCAGTTCGAGCGCCTCGACGACCGCGGCGGGCAGACGGATTGCCAGACTATTTCCCCACTTCGAGACTTGCATAGCTTCCTCCATTTTCCCGTGAAGATATACATTCATCAGTGTATATCTAACGCCCTGCGGAAGGCAATGATTCCATACACTACAGGTCCCAGCACTATCGCCACGGCTCCGCCGATCAGAGCAAAGCGGTCGCTGCCTAGCAGGGCGACCACGGCCATCACCACGGGCGCGGCTACTACGTAGAACAGTCCCAGGCGTCCGCCGGGGATCAGGAACGCGCGCGGCATTTCGGGACGGGTACGGCGCAGCTTCCATGCCGAGAGGACCGTCAGCACCGTGGTGGCGGAGCGGAGCCAGATATAGATTGAGATGAGTTGCGTCAGCTTGTGCTGGGCGAGGACGCCGTAGATGACTGCAGAGATTACGATCGCCAGCCAGGGCGTGCCGTAACGCGAATGCTTGCGGGTGAGGGCGGCGGGAAGGTATCCGTCCTCGGCCATGGCGAAGGGCATGCGGGTGGTGGTGAGGACCGTGCTGTTGAGCAGCGCTACGTTGCCGACCATGGCGGCGAGCGTCATCCAGGTGCCCAGCCATGAAGCGCCGAGCCACGACGCGAGCCCGGGGATCAATCCGCCGATGTGCTGGGCTGCGTCTGAAAAATATCCGGTATGCCATTTCTGCCAGTCGCCGCCCGCGGCCAGGCCCGCGAGCGCGGGCAGAAAATAGGTGGCGATCGAGAGCGGAACCACCAGCGCCAGCGCGCGCGGATAGCTGCGCTGCGGGTTGTCTACTTCTTCGGCGACGGTGGAGAGCTGTTCGTATCCGGAGTAAAGCCACAGGCCCAGCGCCAGTCCGACGCCGAAAACTTTGAAGGGCGGCTGGTGCGGCGGCACGAACGGGACGAACGGATTGTGCCGCCAGTGGGCGAGGCCGATTACCACCATCGCCATCACCGGCAGAAAAATGAAAATCTCCAGCGCGGTGGCCACCTGGCCCACCATCTGGATGCCGCGCACGTTGATCCAGGTGATGACCGCGATCAATGCCAGCGAGACCAGGTAATGTTTCCATCCGGTGAGTGACGGAAAGTAGTAGACGAGGTAGTCGGTGAAGAGAACGGCGTAGGCTCCGCCGAGCAGGAACGATGCGGACCAGTTCCACCATCCGGCGAGGAATCCCCAGAGGTCGCCGAACGCGGCGCGGGTCCAGCGGTAGAAGCCGCCCTCGACCGGCATGGCGGTGGT
>JBEKWP010000199.1:0-3367 GCA_049512915.1 Candidatus Sulfotelmatobacter sp. | reverse complement strand
AATTCATCGAGTGCGCGAATCACCTGCGGATCGTCGAGCGAATATCCCTGGCAGCGCAGGGCAATGATCGCGTTCATCATCGAGGGGTAGATGGCGCCCAGGCCGTCGCTCATTTCAAAGCGCTCGAGCATCCATTTCTCAGCTTTCTTTAGCGCGATCGAGCGCAGCGGACGGACGTGGACGCGCTCTAACCAATGGGTCATGCGATCGAGGCACAGGAAGAAATTCCGCCAGGAAACCAGCTTCTTCGACCAGTGCAGGTGCATGCGCGACTTTTGCATGCCGCCGACGAAAAGCTCTTCCACACCCATTTCGCGGGGAATTTTCTTGAACGGCTTCTTGGCATAGCAAATCGAGAGCGGCACCAAGATGGCCCGCGACCACGAGGAAATTTCGTAGATATTGAACCAGAACCAGTTGGGAAACAGCACGATCTCCGGCGGGATAGCGGGCACGGCATCGTAGTCGTACTGCCCGAAGAAACATAAATAGATCTTGGTAAATGTATTGACTTCGGTGACGCCGCCCAGCTCGAGAATTTTCTTGCGGGCGCGAACGAGGGCTGGGTGATCGGCGGTATAGCCGGCCAGCTTCAGGCCGAAATAGGCCTTCACCGAAGCGCTGACGTTGGAGGGTCCGGCGGCGAAGATGCTCCAACCACCGTCTTCGTTCTGGTGCTGGAGGATATAGTTGGCGGCTTTCTGAAAACGGTCGGGATTGCCGGTGCCGAGCAGGGTGTGCAGCAGGATGTAATCGGATTCGAGGGTGGTATCGGCTTCGAGTTCGCCGCACCAGTAGCCATCTTCGTGCTGCTGCGTGAAAAGATATCTGCGGGCGGCTTCGAGCGCCGAACCGACGCGAGTGGCGAAGCCTTCGATCTTGCCGAAACGAAGTTGTGGTTCAGAGGCTAAGTTGGATTCGGGGGAGTTCGTATCCATTCTCTGCGCGGCTCCGTTCGTACGTGAATTCGTTACTCCGTTACTCTGTCAATCGGCGCTGGAACTGGCCGGAGCGGCGGCGATGGCTTCGACAATCTCCGGCGGCAGGCCGAAGCGAACGTTCTCCGGCATCACTTCGAGTTCCTGCACGTTGGCGAAACCTTTGTCGGCAAGGAATTTCACGACTTCTTCGACCAGGCATTCCGGGGCCGACGCACCGGCGGTCAGCGCGATGGTTTTCACACCCTGCAGCCACTGGGGTTCAATGTCGTTGAAGCTGTCGATGAGATGCGCCTGCGTTCCGAGGTTGCGCGCTACCTCAACCAGACGATTCGAATTAGAACTGTTTTCCGAACCGACGACCAGCAGCAAATCAGATTCAGACGCGACCTGCTTCACGGCGACCTGACGGTTTTCGGTGGCGTAACAGATATCCTGCGCGGCCGGGCCTTTGATGTTAGGGAACTTGGCGCGGAGGGCGGCGATGATGTCCTTGGTTTCGTCGAGGCTCAGCGTGGTCTGGGTCAGAAACGCGACGCGGTCCGGATCGGGCACGGTCAGATTCTTGACTTGCTGCGGCGAGCCGACCACCTGCGTGACCAGCGGAGCTTCGCCCAGCGTGCCGATGACTTCGTCGTGATCTTTGTGGCCGATGAGGATGAGCGAATAGCCTTCTTTGGCGAACTTCACGGCTTCGACGTGAACCTTGGTGACCAGCGGGCAAGTGGCGTCGATAATGCGCAGTCCGCGCTTGACGCTGTTCTCGCGCACCTCGGGAGAAACTCCGTGTGCGCTGTAGATCACGCGCTCGCCGTTCGGGACCTGCTCTTCGCTATCGACGAAAATGGCGCCTTTGCCCTGTAACTCCTCGACAACAAAGCGGTTGTGGACGATCTCCTTGCGCACGTAGATGGGCGGGCCAAAAGCTTCGAGGGCAATGCGTACTACGTCGATGGCGCGAACCACGCCGGCGCAGAATCCCCGGGGCTTCAGCAGAAGCACTACTTTTTCGTCAGTGTTGTTCAGTACTTTCGACACGATAAAGGCTTGCCCCCTCTAGTGTTTACCGATGCTTATAAGAGATCAGAAACCCACAATTCGATGCAAAATCAGGCCAGAAAAATCTAGCTGAACGGATGCCTCAGGGTACACGATCCCCATTGTCGCGGTACTACTAAACTACCGGAAAGTGCCGGGATGGTCAACGTAAGCTCAAGAAAGGGCGGGGATTAGCAGCGAAAGGGGAGAATCGGGAGGTGAACGGAGGCGCGTGGCCCAGGCAGGGCTGGTTTTACCAGAGGCGCTCGACCCCGTATTTGTCGATGATGGCATCGGCGCTGACGATTGGAATCCGAAGTGAGAGAGCCTGCGCCACGAGAAGCCGGTCAAACGGATCGCGATGGTGGAGGGCTAAGAAGCCGGCCCGAGTCGCATGCTCGATGGTGATGGCCTGTTCCAAAAACGCAGCCTGCTCCAGAAGGCGGTCTAGTTTGTCGATCAGCGAAGCCGGAGAAAATTTCCCGGCCTTAACCTTGATCGCGAGTTCCCAGGCAACCGCGGCGGAAATGAGTACACGATTCTTGGGATTCTCGATCGCCAGTCTGGCGCGGCGAGAGAGACGGTCCGGCTCAACCATTGACCATATCAGGATGTGGGTGTCGAGAAGGATGGTCATCGGAATCTGATGGCGGATCAATTTGAATTGAAACACTACTCGGAATCCGGGCCTTGAAATCCATGCCCTCTCTGTTTCATTGTTTCATTTGTGGCTTATTCGAAGCCAAGGTCCTTCATCTCCTGGTCGGTTAGAGGATCAAACGCGTCCGGGGTATAGGAGACGAGGCCCTTCCAAAGGCCAAGGGTGCGTTTCTTCGGGGGAAGCTCGACGGGAACCAGTTTCACCACCGGCTTTTTCCCTCGGGCGATAACGATCTCCTCGCCTCGACAGGCTTTTTCGATGAGGCGGGAAAGCTGGGTTTTCGCTTTGTGGATGGTGATGGTTTCCATGGCTTAGTTAGCTAACTAATGTTAGCTAATGCGGTCTCCCTCGTCAAAAGGGCTTCGGTTACGCGGGCTTAGGGTTGAGCAGGGCTTCGATTTTTTCCAGCAGGCTGGCGCCAGCTTGGCCTGCGTCGTCGGTGGAGAAGCCGGTGCCGAGTTCGATGACTGGGTACTTGGCACTGGCGGCCTGGAAGGCTTCCAGCTTTGTCGGGGACGCGGTGAGGGCGGGGCCGACCAGCAGGAGGTCGAAATGGGTGACGCGCATCAGGATGAGGGCGTCGCCGACGCGGCTGGTGGTGTGGACGTCGTAGCTGGCGCGCAGCAGTTCGCGGAGGTAGGCGAGCACGTCGGCGTCGGCGTCGAGGCACAGAACGCTGCGGCCGGTGGGGACGGGAGTTTCGGTGCGCGCTCCGGGGCGGTAGAAGGCG
>JBEKWP010000198.1:0-3584 GCA_049512915.1 Candidatus Sulfotelmatobacter sp. | reverse complement strand
GGGCATCGGTTCTTCGCCTGACGGGGATCGGCCGTTCCTCGACCGGCTCGACCTGAAGACGCTGAAATCCGAACGTCTGTTTCGCAGCGATAAGGATTGCTACGAGCAATTTCTTTCCTTCATGGGGCCGGACACAAAGACGTTTCTCACCTGGCATCAATCTCCGAGCGACCCCCCGAATGCATTTGTGCGATCGTTGGGAAAACCCGTCGGTAATGACGCGCCCGCCGGAGAAGCGGCTTTTACTTCCACCAGCGTCGCGCTGACGCACATTCCAGATCCAGCGCCGGCGGTGCGTGCGATCAAGAAGCGGTTGGTCAAGTACAAGCGCGCCGACGGGCTCGACTTATCATTCACGCTCTATACGCCGCCCGATTACAAAGAGGGCACGCGAGTCCCGACGATTCTTTATGCGTATCCTCTCGACTATGCCGACGCGTCGAAGGCCGGCCAGGTTGCGGGTTCGCAGGAAACCTTCACCCAACTGCGGCAATACCAGCTGCTGCTGCTGGCAGGCTACGCGATCATCGACAACGCTTCATTCCCCATCGTCGGCGATCCGAAAAAAGCCTATGACACGTATCTGGAGCAGCTCGTTGCCGATGCCAAGGCGGCAGTCGATGAGGCGGTACGACTCGGCGTTGCCGACCCCGACCGCGTCGGAGTCACCGGACACAGTCACGGCGCTTTAATGACCGCCAACCTGGTCGCCCATTCCGACTTGTTCCGCGCCGGTGTCGCTACGAGTGGTTCCTATAACAAGACGCTCACGCCTTTCGGGTTTCAGAACGAGCGGCGATCGGTTTGGGAGGCCTCGGATGTCTACCTGAAAGTATCGCCGTTTTTCTTCGCCGACAAATTGAAGACGCCTCTACTCATCGTGCACGGGGCGGAGGACGCGAATCCCGGTACGACGCCAATACAATCAAGCAAGCTCTACGAAGCAATTCGAGGCAATGGAGGGACAACTCGTCTAGTGGTCCTGCCGCACGAACCGCACTGGTACACCGCGATGGAGTCGAACGAACAGCTGGTCTACGAGATGCTTCGCTGGTTTGATAAATATGTGAAGGACGCGCCCCCGCGGGCGGCCGCGGCAGGAACACGTTAGAGTCTGCTGACAATCCTGTCTATAAGAGTCCCGAGGCGCATTGACTTGCCTCGGCCCGACCCCTAATATGGTCGGCCAAGGAACGGCCCTGCCCGCGGGATTGATCCAAACCATCTCGAATCGCGCGCATCAGAAAGGACTCTCATGCTGGAGATTCAGACCAAGCACTTGCCGCCTGACATTGTTGTGCTCGAGATCAAGGGCCGCATCACCATCGGCCGGGAGTGCAAGCAATTGGAATGGGCCACCGACAGTCTGGTGCGGGAGAAGAAGGAAAAGAAGATCATCTTCGACCTGAGCGGTGTAACCCACATGGACAGCACCGGGGTCGGGATCATCGTGATGTCGGCCGGGATAGTGAAGGAGGGTGGCGGAGAGCTACGATTGGCCGGCGCGAATAAACACATTGAATCCGTATTGAAAGTCACCAGCATGGACAAGCTGGTCTCATGGAACCCAACGGTGGCGGAGGCGGCTGCGGCCTTCAGCTAGACCTGGAACCAGATCCGCAGAAAACCAGCGTCGATGGCGGCTCCTAAGCTGTCTCTTCGCGTAGCTTCCCATTTCCGGACGAACCACGTCTTTAGTCATACTCTTCTAACCGTAACCTCATCCTGGTTACTCGGGCATTACGTTACCCCCTGCCGAGTCTGCATGGCCCCTGGTACATTTCCCTCCCGTGCATTGCATGGGGGCTGGCTGGGCTGTAAATACTAAAGAGAGGGAATTGTGGAAATCCCGCGCTGGGAGCGGCTTGGGGCGCGGGTTTCGGGCAAGGCCGGAGGGCAAGAATGCAGATCGGGGTCTACGGTTCGGGTTACCTGGGGACGGTGATTTCGGCCTGCCTGGCAGATTTTGGTACTCCGGTTTCGTGCTGTCATCCTGACCGGTCGCGCATGGTTGAAATGGCCCAGGGCAACATCCCATTCTTTGAGAAGAATCTGAAAGAGATTATCCGGCGCAATGTGCGGGCGGGACGTCTGGCGTATTCCACCGATATCGAATCCTTTGCGCGCAAGACTCAAGTCATTTTCCTGGCGGAAGACAATGCCGATAACCTGGCCGACGTGGTGATGCGAATCGCGAAGCTGGCGGTCAAGCCTCCGATTCTGACTATTGTCACGCCGGTGTCTGTGGGTACGGCTACGGCGCTTGAGAAATCGCTGAAAGATGCGGGTTTGCATGGAACGATCGTCTCGCAGCCCATGTTCTTCACCGACGGTTGTGCCGTGGAGGATTTCAACTGGCCCGACCGGCTGATTCTGGGCTCGACCTCGAACGAAGCGGTGCAGGTGCTGAAACAGATTTTTCATCCCCTGGTGATGCGCGGCGTGCCGGTGATTGTTACCAACCAGGCTACGGCGGAACTGGTGCGGGAATCGGCTACGGCGTTTGTGGCCACCAAGATTTCTTTCATCAACGAGGTTGCGGCATTGTGCGAGCGCGTGGGAGCGGATGCAGTCAACCTGGCTCTGGCGCTTGGCCTCGACAAGAAAATCGCTCCGCGTTGCCTGCAGCCGGGAGCGGGCATGGGCGGGGTGTTTGCCGAGTCGGACATGGACTCGCTGGCTGAGTTGGCAAAGGCGAATGGCATTCCGCTGAAAGTGCTGAGCGCGGCGCGGGACGTGAACCACACTCTTGCGGAGCGCCTGGTCGAAAAGATTGCCCTCGCTCTGAATTCGGTGGAGAACAAGGACGTGGGAATTCTCGGCATGGCCTTTAAGCCCAATACGAATTCGGTCGCGGGTTCGTCCGCCGTGCGGTTGGCTGAAACGCTGGTGGCCAAAGGTGCGCGGGTGCGGGCTTATGACCCAGTGGCGCTTTCTGAAGCCAAGTTGCGGCTGAATGGTTCGGTGCGCTACTGCGAATCGGCGTATGCTGCGGCGGAAGGCATGGATGCGCTGGTGGTGGGTACGGGCTGGCCGGAGTTCCGCGCGCTCGATTTTGACCGCATTAAGCATCTGCTTAAGAAACCTCTCATCGTGGATACAAAGAACTTGCTCGATTCTGCGCGGCTGCGGGCGATGGGATTTGAATACGTGGGCGTCGGGCGGGGATAAACGGTAATGGCAAAGACGGGATTCTTTCCAGGACAAGTGAGCGACCGAATTCTCAATCCCGCAGAGCAGTTTGCACGAGAGCCTGAGCGTCTGACATCGTTAACCCAAGCTTCGTTAACCCAAGCTTCGTTAACCCAAGCTTCGTTAACCCAGCCTTCGTTAACCCAGCCTTCGTTGACCCAGCTTTCGGTTTTTGTCTCTGGAATTCTCGATGGTTTGTCGTACTTCTTCTTCTGCTTATCTTTTTCCAGTCTGACCCACCTGCTCGGCTCCTGGTGGAACCGCTTTTCTTCAGCTGAGGAGTAATTACGGCGTCATCGCGCTGTGGATTTCAACCTGAGAATAAAGTTTTGGGCGTGGTTGCGGCTGGCGTTGGATCGCTCGCTGCTGGGATGAAAATCGAGGCACCCCCC
>JBEKWP010000197.1:0-3613 GCA_049512915.1 Candidatus Sulfotelmatobacter sp. | reverse complement strand
CATCAAAGCTGGGCGCCTGGGCGTCAGTGGGGCGCGGGTTGGCTGTTGTCTGGCGGCGCTGGCGGCGGGGTTGACGTCTTGTCGTCCTTAAACACGCCGGCGATCTTGCCGAAGAATCCCTTCTTTTTCTTGGGGTCCTGATTCTTGGGATCTTGACTGTCTTGCGCGCTTACGGGCTGCGTGGGAGGGGTCAGCGGCTTGTCGCTTCCGAGAATACGGGAGAAGAAACCGGCCATGCCGTTCTGCAGGTCGCAGGTATCGCGCGGCTCGGTCCCGGCAACGAATGCGGAGACGTAATCGTCCGGGCATTTCGGCGTGGCCAGCCGGTTGGTGACTTTGTCCAGTTGGACGTCGACGACTCCTGTGGGCTGGGCAAATGGCCGCATATCGGAATAGCGGGCCAGCGTCGACGCTTTCTTCATGAACTCCGTCCAGATCGGCGCCGCCGTCGCGGCGCCCGTTAAACGAAGATCGCTGTAATCATCAAATCCAACCCAAACAATGCACAACAAATTGGACGTATAGCCCGCGAACCACCCGTCGTGCGAACTTCCTGTCTTCCCAGCCGCTGGAAGCGTGAATCCCCGCCCCCGCACCGCATTGAAGCCCAGTCCGTTGTTGACCACGCCTTCCATCATGCTGGTCATCACGTAGGCCACGCGCGGATCGAGCACCGGCTTGCGGTCAGTGCTGAAGTTCGCAATCACGTCTCCTTTGGAATTGCGCAGCGAGTTCACCAGAATCGGCGAAATCCTGAACCCGTTGTTGGCGAACGCGGTATAGGCGCCGGCCATATCCAGCGGAGTCGCGTCATAAGATCCCAGCGCCATCGCCGGAGTCGCCTTTACCGACGCAATGCCCGCTGAGCGCGCCAGATCCGCAACCTTGTCGTAGCCAACTTCTTCCGCTACCTTCACCGTGGCGTTGTTCAGCGACATGGCCAGCGCATAGCGCAGGCTCACGTCGCCGTGATATTCCTCTTTGTAATTGCGCGGCTCATAGATCTGGTCTCCGTAGGCGAACGAGGACGGCTCATCCGTCACAGTGGAGGCCGGCGTGATCACCGTGGCCGATCCGTCGACTGCGGTATTCATCGCCGCCGCGTAGACGAAAGGTTTGAAGATCGATCCCGTCGGCCGCTTGGCGACGGCATGATTCAACTGGCTCCAGGCATAATTGCGTCCGCCGACCAGCGCCAGCACCGCGCCCGTGTGGGGGTCCAGCGCTACCATGGCTACCTGCGCCTGGGGTCCGGGCGCTACGGTGACATCCACCTTTTTGCCGACTTTTGTCCGCTTGGTGCGCAGTTTCGTCACCTGGTCATCCACCAGCTTGATGCCCATTTCCACCGCCTGCGCCGCGGCCTTCTGCAATTCAGGATCGAGCGTGGTGTAGATGTGATAGGACTCGTCGTTCAGATCATGCTCGTTGAACCGGCTGATCAGTGCGTCACGCACCATGTCGACGAAGTAGGGCGCGTCGCTGGCTTCCACGTTCGGAGCCGCCAGCTTGAGCGGCGCCGCCTTCGCTTTCTCGGCCTGCTCTCTGGTGACGGCGTGGGTTTCTACCATCGATTCGAGCACCAGGTTCCTGCGTTCGAGCGCGCGCTCGGGATGCCGGTAGGGCGAGAGATAGCTCGGCCGCTGGATCAATCCGGCCAGCAGCGCCGCCTCGGGCAGCGTAATGTCTTTCAGGTCTTTGTTGAAGTAGGCCTTCGCCGCCTCGGCGAACCCGCTGATGGCGAATGATCCACGCTGCCCGAGGTCCACCCAGTTCGCATAGAACTCAAAAATCTGCTTCTTGTTGAATTTTTGCTCCAGCTCTTCGGCGATCAGCATCTCGGTCAGCTTGCGTTTTACAGTTTTTTCCGGAGTCAGGAAAAAACCGCGCGCCAGTTGCTGAGTCAGCGTGGAACCGCCCTGCTCCCGCCGTTGATGAACCAAATCGCCCCAAACCGCTTCCACGGTACGGACGAAATTCACCCCGCTGTGCTCAAAGAACCGCCGGTCTTCGATGGCAAGCACCGCCTGCACCATCACCGGAGGAATGTCATCGTATTTCACCAGTTCCGGCTCCAGTTCGTAGGCCCCAAGCTCGTTGCCTTTGCTATCGATCCGCTCCACTTGTCCGTCGTGGATCGTAATCTGCGCCGGCTCCGGGCTATGGTAGGACTCCGGCCCGGGACTGATCTCAATCCCGGCGCTGGTCAGCCGGAACGTGCCCAGTCGGGACTCCCCGTCCTTGTCCGAATATCCGCCCCGGCGCAATTCGGTGGCGATTTCCTTGGCGTTGATATTCTCCCCGGTGTGCACGGTTTGCGGCAGGGCATAAATTTTTGCGGAATTGCTGAACACCGGCGTGCGGAACCGCTTTTCGATGATGCGGTCGTACTTGATGTAAAAGTAGGAAAACGCGCCGGTGCACGCCAGCGCCAGGATAATAAACACGCCCAGCCCGGCGCGCACCACGGGATCGTTCCATCGTCCCGATTTCCCACCGTTCGCCTTCGGAATCTTGATTTTGATAGCCACGATTTCGGGTGGAAATGCTCCCTCTTATCAGACGGCAGGACGCATGAAAAGGTTGATCGCCTGTGCTTTCGACTCTCCGGACCGCAGGAGAGCGGAATCATCCTATTGTAACGCCCTGCTACAAGACAAAAGAGACCTGCAACCAGCAGGTCTCTAAGCCGTTAACCAGCGATTTGTTAAGGAGCGGCGAACGATAACTGGAATTATTTCCGTTTCTGGTTTCGCTTCGCCTATTTTGGCGCGGTAACCGCCCAATAGCCGTTTGTGTTCAGCTCCACATCCGTAAACGGCGCGGTCAGAACGCCTGTATTCGATGCCACAAAGGGATTCAGTTCAACCGGGCTGCCCAAAACCACGTCTCCGCTGTAGGCGAACAGGTAGGTGCCGGTTTGTTCGAACTGGCCATTTCCTCCCTCGAAAAGGTTTGTGAACGGCGAACCCGAGATCGCGGTGAGCGCACCCGTGGCCGGATTCAGCTGAGACCCTTCCGTGGCATTATTGCCGAGCGCACCGGGGGCCACGCTGAAGGTGTAGAGGAATTCTCCGACCGGGTTCACCGTAAGGTTAAACGGAGCATACGTAGTCGTGAACGGCGAGCCGGTGACTTGCGTGATCGCCCCTGCATTGTTCCCCGTCGTTGTGATCCCGAAAACGTAAATCTGATCGTCGTCGGTGCCGAAGAATGAGGCTGACTCTCCGGTGATCCCGACCAGATATTGCCCGCTGGGGTCGCCCTGGACTTCCCACATGTTGAAGGCAAATGGGCTACCCGGAACGGCCGTGAGTGCGCCGGTCGTCGCGCTGACCGCGTACGCGGCCGTTTTGGCGGCCGTGTGCGTAGTGAAATCGGGATCCTCGGTCACATAAAGATAATTGCCCAGCCCGTCCATGCCAAGATTGACGGGTTCATCCGCGCCGGTGGAAAACGGCGAACCGGTAACCGCCGTGAGAGCGCCGGTAGTGCTGATCTGGTAAGCAAGAATCGTGGAGCTGAGGGTCTGCGAAATAAAAAGAAGTGTCCCGGCGGGATTGGTGATCACGCTGACCTGGTGGAAAGTCGAAGGGACCGCCCCGATCAGGGG
>JBEKWP010000196.1:0-3687 GCA_049512915.1 Candidatus Sulfotelmatobacter sp. | reverse complement strand
CGACGTTCACGCACTTGCGATAAGCGCGGATTCGGCTGCTTTCTTGCTGGCTCTGGGGTTACTTGCGATACTGGAAACGATGAGATTTGGAGCGATCCAAGACGGCAAATGGAATCAGGAATGTTAGACTCGACCTATAGGCTGCGGCCCGAAATTGGAGCGAGAAGAGCCAGGAAACGAAGCGTAAATGGCTGAATTTGTTATAAAAATCGCGGACGAGCGCGGCCGGATGCTACAGCAAGTGGAGCAGGGTTACTCGGTGGCAGAGGTGCGGGACCGGTTCGCCTCCCAGGGGTATTTGGTTTATTGGGTGAAGCCGCAGGGGATGCTCTCCGGCGGGCTCGCGTTTGGGCGCAGGCGCAAGCTGAAGCAGAGCTCGTTTCTGGTTTTCAACCAGCAGTTTTTGACCTTGCTGAAAGCTGGGCTGCCAATTCTGAACTCGCTTGATTTGCTGATTAAGCGGCAGAGAGACCGCCAGCTGGGGCAGATTTTGGAGAACGTCCGGGAGCGGGTAAAGGGTGGAGAGTTACTCTCCGACGCATTTGCCGCCCACCGCGTGGTGCCAAAGATTTACACCACGACGCTGATGGCGGGGGAAAAGAGCGGCAACATCGACGAAGTGCTCACCCGCTACATCAACTTTCAGCGGGTGGCAATGACCTTCCGCAAGAAACTTTTTGTGTCGCTGATTTATCCCACGCTGCTGGTAAGCGTTGTGACCATCATGGTGATGTTTTTGTTCACCTACGTGATACCGAAATTTGCCGAACTGTTCAACAGCCTGGATGCGAAGCTTCCGGAGATTACCCTGTTCATGCTGGCAGTCGGACAGAATGCGCAGAAGTATTTCCCCTTCATTGTGATCGGGTTGGGGCTTTTGGGTTTTGTGTTCTGGCAATGGAAGAAGACGGATAACGGCGCCGATCAGATCGACCGGGTGATTCTCAGTCTACCGATGTTGGGCGATATCCGGCTGAAGCACCAGGTAGCAACGTTTTCCCGGATGCTGGCCACACTCCTGCAAGGAGGACTACCGTTGGTTCCCTCGATGGAGACAGCTGGCAGTTCCATGACCAGCCGGCGCATCTTAAAAGGGATCATGCGGGCCAGCGTGCGAGTGCGCGAGGGACAGGGATTGGCGGGCAGTTTGGAGGAGCAGGGCATTTTCCCGGACTTGGCGGTGGAGATGCTCGAGGTGGGCGAATCCACCGGAGCGCTGCCGGCAATGTTGAATTCGGTGGCGGAGTTTTACGAGGAAGATGTGCAGACGGCTTTGAACGCTTCCATGGCGCTGATTGAGCCTTTGATCCTGATGGTGATGGCGGTATTTGTGGGCGGGGTGTTGATTTCGCTTTATCTGCCGATCTTCACTTTGGGAGTGAAGTGAGGGCGGCGGGCTGGGGTGCGGGTTTCGGGATGAACACGGGGATATGAAGTATGGCGACGGCGGATAAAAAGTCTCTCTTCGTACACGGCGAAAACGGCGGCGGGCAGATGGTGAGCACGGGGAATCCGATCACCGATCTGGAGCGCGCCCAGGACGTGGCGCGCCGCTATCGCTGCGAATTCGTCGACCTCACCGATTTTCAGCTGCATCACGAGTTGTTCAAGAAATTCTCGCCGGAGTTGATGTTCCGCTACAAGTTTGTGCCTCTGGAAGAAACTGCGGACGGACGGTTGGCGATTGCCATCGCCGATCCCAGCCAGTTGATGATGATCGATGAGATCAGCCTCCTATTGCAGAAGCGCATCGTCACCAAGGTTGCCACGCTGAAGCAGATCGACAACATCCTCACCAAAACCGAGCAGTCGCAGCGCGTTCTGGAGGAAGCCAGCGAAGGCTTCCAGATTATCCGCGAAGACGAGAATACGGGCGCGGAAGAAACGCTGACCATTGACAAGCTCACTGCGGCGGGCGACACCAGCCCGATTATTCGCTTAGTCGATACCACGATTTTCACGGCCTTGCAGCGAAGAGCCTCCGATATCCATATCGAGACGCGGGACGATTCGGTGGTGATCAAGTTCCGTATCGACGGTGTGCTGACGCAGGCCATGCCCCCGATTGGCAAGGAACATCATTCGACTGTCATCTCGCGTATCAAGGTCATGAGCGAGCTGGATATTTCCGAGCGCCGGGTGCCGCAGGATGGGCGCTTTCGGGTGAAATACAACGGGCGCGCGATCGACTTCCGCGTCTCGATCATGCCTTCGATTCATGGCGAAGACGCCGTGCTCCGCGTGCTCGATAAAGAGTCGATGAGCGAGAAGTTCAAGAAGCTTACGCTCGAAGTGGTTGGCTTTGACGAAGTGGACCTGCGCCGCTTCCGCCGCTACATCAAGGAACCGTACGGCATGGTGCTGGTGACCGGGCCGACGGGGAGCGGCAAGACGACCACTCTGTATGCGGCGGTCAACGAGATCAAGACCGATGAAGACAAGATCATCACCATTGAAGACCCGGTCGAATACCAGTTGCGCGGCATCACGCAGATTCCGGTCAACGAAAAAAAGGGCCTGACCTTCGCTCGCGGATTGCGGTCGATTTTGCGGCACGACCCGGACAAGATCATGGTGGGCGAAATCCGCGACAACGAGACGGCGCAGATTGCCATCAACTCGGCGCTGACCGGGCACCTGGTGTTTACGACTGTGCACGCCAATAATGTGGTGGACGTGCTGGGACGATTCGTCAATATGGGCGTTGAGGTCTATAACTTCGTTTCCGCGCTCAACTGCATTCTGGCGCAGCGGCTGGTGAGGACCATCTGCGAGCACTGCGCGCGCACGGTCCATTATGACGACAGTGTTCTGTTGACCTGTGGCATGGAGCCCGACGAGTGGCGCGGATTCCCTTTCCGCGAGGGTCAGGGATGCATTGAGTGCGGGGGCACTGGCTTTCGCGGCCGGACAGCGATTCATGAGCTGTTAGACTTAACCGACCCCATCCGGGAGCTGATTCTAGAGAAGAAACCCACCTCCGAGGTTCGCAAACTGGCTCGCCAAGAGGGGATGAGCTTTCTGCGCGAGTCAGCGCTCGATCGAGTTCGCCGCGGTCTGACAACGCTGAAAGAAATCAACAAGGTCACGTTTATTGAGGCTTCCCGCTAGTGAGTGCCATCTTAAGCAAGGCCAATCTCAGTACTCAACCAGGCGGGCGACCGCCTGCGGCGGTCGAGATCGCGCCCGAGGGGGTGCTGGCGGCTGCGCTGCCGGCGCCGGGGCAGCAACCGGTATATGCCTTTCAGGCATTAGTCCCAGGGGCGATTCTACCTGGCATCGGAGAACCGAACCTGCATGCACCCGAGGTTGTAGCAAATGCGATTCGCGATACGCTGGCCCAGGTTTCTCCGCGCACCAGGGCGGTGACGCTGATTTTGCCTGACACGGTAGTGCGGGTATTTGTGCTGGACTTCGATTCCCTACCCAGCAAACCGGTGGAAGCTTTCCCAGTGCTGCGCTTTCGTATGCGTAAGATGGTTCCCTTCGAAGTAGAACATGCCGGTCTGAGCTACCAAGTGCTGGTGGAAAACAAGAATGAGTGCAAGGTACTGGCGGCCGTCCTGCCAGGGCCAATCCTGGCCGAATATGAGGGTGCTGTGCGGGCGGCTGGATACGAGCCGGGAGCCGTGCTGTCATCGAGCCTGGCAGCATTGGAGGCAGTCGACTCCCTGGAAGCCATGCTAA
>JBEKWP010000195.1:0-3740 GCA_049512915.1 Candidatus Sulfotelmatobacter sp. | reverse complement strand
ACCTTCGTGTTCTTTGTGGTTGATGCTTTTGAGCCCTAGTGAAGAGGAACCAATGTCCGACACCATCCAAAAGTACAAAGACTACGTGATGACCGGCTTCATGAAGCAGGTCGTGCCCATTGTCATCGATCATGCCAGCGGCGCAACCGTGACCGATGAAAACGGCCGCGAATACCTGGACTGCTTCTCCGGAATCTCGGTAGTGAACGCCGGACATTGCAATCCCCAAGTAATCGCCGCCGCCAAATCACAAATGGACAAGCTGGTCCATTGTTCTTCTTACATCTATCACGTGAAGCCGGTGGCTGATCTGGCGGAAAAGATTGCGCAAATCGCACCGAGCGGTCTGACCAAAACTTTCTTCGGCAACGGCGGAGCCGAAGCCATCGAAGGCGCCATGAAGCTTGCTCGCTTGTTTACCGGCAAGCACGAATACATTTCTCTCCACGCCAGCTTCCACGGACGCAGCTGGGGAACACTCAGCGTGACTGGCAACCAAGGCCGCAAGAAGCGCGGAGGCCCCTACGCCCCCGGCGTTGCCTTCGCTCCCGCGCCGTACGCCTATCGTTCGCAGTGGCGGAACGATCCTGAAGAATGCGGACGCCAGTGTGCCAAAGCCATCGACGACGTAATCCGCTTCGCCACTTCCGGCGATGTGGCTGCCTTCATCGCCGAGCCGGTCATGGGCGAAGGTGGCATCGTTGTTCCGCCGCTGAACTATTTCAAAGAAGTCAAGAAAGTCCTCGACCAGCACGGCATCCTCTTCATCGCCGACGAAGTTCAATCCGGCTTCGCCCGCACCGGCAAAATGTTTGCCATCGAGCACTACGGAGTCGTCCCCGACATCCTGGTCACGGCCAAGGGCATCGCCGACGGATTCCCCCTGAGCGCCTTCACCACGCGCCCCGAAATCGCCGCCGCCTTCAAACCCGGCGACCATCTTTCCACCTTCGGGGGCAATCCCGTCTCCTGCGCCGCTGCCCTCGCCAACATTAATTTTATGGAGAAAGAAAATCTCCCGGCCCGCGCCACCGAAACCGGCAACTACGCCATGACCAAACTCCGCGCCCTGCAAAAGCATGGCCCACTCATAGGAGAAGTTCGCGGCCTCGGCCTGATGATCGGCGTAGAACTGGTGAAAGACGAAAAGCTGACCCCAGCCACCAGCGAAGCCGAAGCCATCCGCGACGCCCTGCTCCGCAACGGCGTCCTGGTCGGCGTAGGAGGCATCTACGGCAACGTAATCCGCTTCCAACCCCCGCTAATCATCACCCGCCAGCAGATCGATCGGGCCATCGACGCCTTCGCGGCAGCGTTACAGGAAGTGGCGCAGCCAGCGGCGGTGTGAAGGTCAGGGCAAAGAAGAGCTGTGACCACCGACCTCGCCGTCCACACCTTCACGAAAAGCGTAAAACGTGGGCCAGCCACCGAGCCGATCCGGCTTAATCACGATCACGATCGTGATCGTCACAATCACAATCATGATCATGTTTCCTCGGATGGGCGCCCGGTTGGATGACGTGGCGAGGGGGAGTGAGATGGACGAAAACCTTTATGGCCGTCTTATCGTTCAGCACGGTGGTGTCCAGTACGCAGGAGTCGAGGAGATCCCGGTTTTTTATGCCAGCGGCTTTACAAACCGCGAGAGCGTGTGCGGCTTGCTTTAAGCTCAGGTTGCCGGCGTAGAACGGCTTCGTGGGAATGCTGAACCCGACCCTCGTCTCCTCGGTGAACAATGACTCCTTCGGCAACACCCGCCAGCTTTCGGCATAGGTATGGTAGAGGTCCTGGAACAGTACCGGCGTCGTCAGCACCACACCATTGGAGGTGATGAGTTGCAGGGCATTTCCGAGTGGATTGCCGAGTAGACCCTGCACCTGAGGGCGGGGCGAAAAGCCGAGGCCCACACTGACGTCAATCCAGGTGCTGTTAAGCGTGGTACGTACGCGGTCACCGCTCTCGTCCGATATGGTGTACACGTTGCCTTGCCTTGTCACTTGCACGCCGGTGGGCAAAAGGATTGACTTGCCGTCGGCCAGATTGTTCGCCGCGCCATCGATAATCAGCCGTGTCGGCTCAATGTAGACGGCGACTCGCGTGCCCCCCATTTTTGTCGCAATCGCCTTATTGACCGCGGCGTTTGGCCAGGTCGGCGCGCCTGATGCTTGTCGGGCTTGCACAATGAAGTCAGGGCCGTCCTGCGCCAGAAGATACTCGCCGGACGCCTGGAAGTCGTAGTACAAGCCGTCGAAGGTCGTTATATGGGTGTCACCGACGGTGACTGCGCCCGCACATGTGGTCTGTGTCGAACCGGTGGCGTTGCTCTCCTTAAATACGAGTGATGGGATTCCAGTGTGCGGTACAGGCGGCATCAGGTCGACCAGGATCAAGTTGTTCGACTCGCCGGTGAAGCTTTGCTCATCACAGTTGGGCGGAAGCCCCGTTCCGCTGTCCACGCTTGTGCGCACCTGAACGGTCGAATTAGCGTTGAAGACCGCCTGGTCTCCGCCGCCATCGCCAAAGACATTGAACTCGGCTTCCTGCCACTGGTTGCCCAGGTCGGGGAAATAGTTGCCGCCAGTCGCCGGATAGACTGTGGTGCCCTCCGTCACGTAAACTGCATCGTTCGCGTTGCCATTAAAGCCGGCGGCGGCGCCGGTGAGTTTAAGGGCGCCGGAGGAAGTGGGATCCAGCGACGTGATCGCTTCAGCTGGCGCCCCGGCGAAATTCGCGCCGTTGACCACGCAATACACCGGATCCGCGGTCGTGAACTGAAATGGGCACCATCCGTCTAAGGAGGCCTGACCCGGCACGCAGCTGGCGCCTCTTGGGGTCGGGCATCGGGTGCCTGGCGGGCCGTAGTTTTCCAACCAATACTGGATGCTGCCGCTGTTAGATGAGGAATAGACGAACTGCTCCCAGCCCTGGCATTTCCCCCCAGTTAGCGTCCAGGTCGACACAGGGGAAGAGCCATTGCAAGTCTGCGTGTCGAAAATCTTGCTGTTAAGTTGCAGAGAATAAGAGTTTGCAGGTTGACCGCTGCACGATGGGTTCACCGGGCACGCGTAGGTCGGGGGCGGGCACTGTACGGCGCACTCGTTGGTGACACCATTAATGCTGTCGAAGGAACCCTCAGCCTCAGTGATGTGTCCGGTCACGACAGCTGAAAAATCCGGACCAGCCCCTCCAACGGTCTCCAGTCGGATCATCCCAGGTCGCTTTGGCGGATAGAGTTTGGTGGACGCTGGCTTGCACGGCGTATCGCGCCACTGAGTCTCTGGATATGCGGCCACAAAGCAGCCTTCCCGCGGAAGTGGAGTGTGGATAATCGTCTGGCGCCAGCTCTCGCGCTCCACATCGGTCGGCCGCTGCGTCGTGCCGACCTGTGCCTGCTCCTTGGTCGGCTTAGTCTGAGCCTGCTCCGTCTTGCCCGCCGTCTGACCCGCCCCTGAAGAAGCCATGCTCAGCGTCAGTACCACAAGCATCGCGCAGAGCTTTATGCCTGCACTCGCGAGACGGCCAACCCACCTCGGTTCCAAAAGCGTGCCTCTGCCGTCTGCCGGACTAACGGACGCGTTCAGCTCTCCATCGATCATGGCACCCTTAAATGCAAAATGCTTCCAAGTTTGCTTGGTCATATTCCCTCCCTTAACAATGACGGCAATCTTTGCTAATTGAATAGTGTGCCTCGTATATGTTTCGTATCAACTAACTTCTAGGAGGTGACCCAAACGGATCAG
>JBEKWP010000194.1:0-3763 GCA_049512915.1 Candidatus Sulfotelmatobacter sp. | reverse complement strand
GTTAGGGCCCTTGCGCTGGTTGCAGTG
This sequence comes from Candidatus Sulfotelmatobacter sp., assembly GCA_049512915.1. Lineage (GTDB taxonomy): Bacteria > Acidobacteriota > Terriglobia > Terriglobales > Acidobacteriaceae > Sulfotelmatobacter. The sequence continues at coordinate 3,736 of JBEKWP010000194.1, read as the reverse complement.
CAGGCAGGCGAGGGCCAAATTCTCCGTGATGGTTTCTCCGCCGTGCTGCCGGGCGACGATGTGATCGACGTGGAAGGTACCTGCGTATCCGAATGCCGGCATGTGGCAATATTCACAGCGTCGATTGGCACGCTCCCAGACGTTGCGGATCAAATTCTCGGTCAAGAGTTGAGAGCATTGCGCGTAAATTCGAAACCGGGTTTGTTTAAAGCTACCCGAGCCTGGGAGTGCATAACCGACAGCACGTTTGCAATATTGACGTATCCGTCAAGCTCGGCCGTCTCCTCGGGTGTCAACGTGCCCTCGTTCGATTTTTCCATCAATTCCTGCATGCGAGCTTGGTCGGCATCACCGAAATCGATATCCACAAGGTACCGGGCGGCCTCCGGTGAAATTGCCGCTTTGGGGGCCTGGATGAGTCGAGCCCATATGGCGGGCTCAAAGTCAAGGCTCACTTTATCAACACTCATGACTCCAGTCTACGTCAGCGAAACTGGTGTCAGCGAAACTGGTCAAGACTGTAGCAATTCGATCGGTAGGGAACTGCCGAAGGGCTGACTGATCGTTTGCGTGATCTTCCCTGTTCGATGCCACTGAGAGCGACTCTTCTGGCTGCTTGTATCGACGTTGCGGGTCGGCTGGGAAGTAGTTTCCAAGAAATTGGAATGCGTCACTTGCCTTAATGGTGGTGATCAATCTGCTGCCGCTGATATTACGCCAACTCGGTCTGCCATTCACGAACTGGCACAATCGCGGCACAAATCAGAAAAAAACTAGCGTCGACATATGCATTCGAAACGCTATCTTATTCATTCCTCATTCACCGTAGAGGTAGTTCGACGCGTTCGTCAGGTAGTGTCAAGTTTTTTGTGTAAACGCCTCAAACAAATTTCCACTTGGTTTTCCGCTTCGCGCTCCTATAAGGCGTCTTTGGGCAGGGTTGGGAGTTCTGTCAAGGTCGAGCGGAGCGAGCCCGCCAGGGTTGCCTTGACAGGGCTCCCGAGCCTGCCGTATCCACGATCAGGAGGGCGAAGCGGACTCTGCGCCGGGCAGGGGAATCCGCCCCGGCCATAGGATCGCAAAGCGGTTCAGCGCGTCCTTCCAGTTTTGAATGGTTTGCCACTTCTTCGCGACGTTGCGCAAGGCGAGGTAGAGCAGCTTGCGCGCCGCTTCCTCGTTCGGAAACGAGCCGCGCGTCTTGGTCACCTTGCGTAAGGCCATATGCAGCGACTCGATGGCATTCGTCGTATAGATCACGCGGCGGATCTCCGCCGGAAAGGCAAAGAACGGAATCACCCGCTCCCAATGGCGCCGCCACAGCGGGGCGATGGTCGGATACTTCCCGTCCCACTGCGCAGCGAATGTCTCCAAGCGATGCTCCGCTTCCATTGCCGTGCTAGCACGGTACACCTCGCGTAAAGCCGCCGCCACTTTCTTGCGGTCTTTCCAGTTCACGTAGTTCAAGCTGGCGCGCACCAGGTGCACAATGCACAACTGCACCTGTGTCTGCGGAAACGCCGTCTCAATCGCTTCCGGAAAGCCTTTCAGCCCGTCTACGCAAGCAATCAAAATGTCTCTGACACCGCGTGTTTGCAGCTCCGTCAGCACCTGTAGCCAGAACTTGGCTCCTTCATTGGCGCTGCTCCATAACCCTAGCACTTCCTTCTTACCCTCCAGGGTGATCGCAATGGCGGTGTAGACGGCGCGATTCTGCACATGCCCGTTGTCGCGCATTTTCACGTGCAAAGCGTCCAGGTACACGATCGGATACAGTTGCTCCAATGGCCGACCTTGCCACGCTTGCACTTCGTCCAGGACCGCATCGGTCACATTCGAAATGAGCGCCGGGCTGACCTCCACCTGGTACAGCTCTTCCAGATGCGCCTGGATATCGCGTGTCGTCATGCCGCGCGCATACAGCGACAGAATCTTGTCGTCGAAACCAGGCAGCCGCCGTTCCCCTTTGGGTACGATCTTCGGCTCGAAGGTGGCTTGCCGATCGCGCGGCACTTCCAACTCAATCTCGCCGAACTCTGCCTTCACCTTCTTCTTGCTGCTGCCATTCCGGCTGTTGCCGCTGTGGTGGCCGGCTGGGTCATGCTTCTTGTACCCGAGATGCGCGGTCAATTCCCCCGCTAACATCCGCTCTACCAGCCCTTTGGTCAACTGCTTTAGCAGCCCGTTCTCGCCCAAAATGTCTTCCGGGCGCTGATAATTCTCTACTAGCTTGTCTAATACTTCTTCGTTAATTGTCATTGACACAGGTCCTTTCTTTCTCAACCTGCGTTTACACAATCCTTTTTACACCCTCAAGAAGCCGCGCCGCCAGCACCTGCGCCACAAGCTCCTCCTCCCACCCCACGCCCGGTACAAAACCTTCGCGGCCCGCAAAATGTCCCTAAACTCGCCCTTGTTGAACCCGATTCTTCCGCCGAAATCGTCACCAGTTTCTTCAATCCCGTTCAATTCGCCACACTCAACAAACTCGCGGAAATCTTAGTCCCGCCCATCAGGAACAACCCCGGCGCCATTGACGCGCACGCTCCCGAGTTTCTCGATTTCCTGATTTCCCGCTCGCCTGCTCCAGATCAAAAGCTCTACTGCAACGGTCTTGATGGCCTCAATACCGCCGCCCAGAAACACTTTCACAAGCCCTTTGCCGAACTAGACGCCAAGGAAGCCGATTCCATCATCCGCCCACTACTCATCGCTCGCGCTTGGGATCGCGACATTCCCAAAGACCCAATGCAGCACTTCCTCGTTCAGGTCCATGAAAATTTGCGCACGGCCACCATGAACTCCGCCGAATGGGCCGCTTCCGGTTCCACCAGTGGCCGTGGCCGCTTCAATCAAGGCCGCCGTTTTTATTGGAAGCCCATCGATCCGCGAGTAGGAGCTTAACCAATGCCCATTAAGCAGTACGACGTCATCATCGTTGGCTCCGGCCACTCGGGCGGTATGGCCGCGAACATTCTCACTGGCCACGGCATCTCTTGCCTCATGTTGAACGCGGGCCCGCAAGCCGATTACGATCAGGACCGCACCATGAAGGCCGCGCACGAACTTCCTTACCGCGGCTTCAACGAACCAGGCCGCTTGCCACACGTGTATCAGGCCGACGAATTCAACGCCAATCAGTGGGTAGATGAAAAGGAAGTGCCCTTCACTCATCCGCCCGACGCCGTTTACAATTGGGTGCGCGTGCGTCTTTTGGGCGGCCGCTCCCTCTTTTGGGCCCGCCAATCGTTCCGCTTAAGCGACTACGAATTCAAAGCCGCCGATATTGACGGCACCGGTGAAAACTGGCCCATCAGTCACGACGATCTATCGCCCTTCTATTCCCGCGTCGAAGGAATTTTCCGCGTTACCGGCCGCAAAGAAGGTTGGCCGCAATTTCCCGACGGCAACTTCGTCGAATTCACTTCATCGGAAGACACCACCACCATCAAGCAGGTCACTGCCGCGGCCACCAAACGTGGAATCCAGGTTTCCAAATGGCGTACCGCGCTGGGCCGCGACGGCCTCGCTAGTTCTATCAATTTGCTTCTGCCCGATGCTCTCGCCACTGGCAAGCTCGATATTGTTCAAAACGCCATCGTCCGCGAAGTTTCCACCGATAAGAACACCGGCCTCGCCAGCGGCGTCCATTTTGTTGACCGCCATTCGCATCGTGAAATGCACGTCAAAGCAAAAGTGATCGTGCTTGCCGCCGGTACGCTTGAGAGTACGCGCCTGT
>JBEKWP010000193.1:0-3893 GCA_049512915.1 Candidatus Sulfotelmatobacter sp. | reverse complement strand
AGCTGGTCGAGATTGGTTGCGGTGTCGGGCGGTTCCGTCACCCAGCCGGCGTGGATCGGCTGCCCTTTCGCATTGTGCACCAGCCAGTCTTTGTGATTGACGTATACCCACGAGCGCTCGGAGACCTCGAATGGCGCCGTCCAGATTCCCGGCGTCAGGCCGAGGGCCTGCACTTTGTCCTCAAGCGCTTTCATTCCGTGAGGATATTTGTAGGCGACTATTGAGGTGAAGTCGCCCCGGGCGAATTGGTAACCCTCGTCGATATGGAAGAAGTTGTAGCCGTAGTCTCGCAGTTGAGAAGACAGAAATTCCGCGTTGGTAAGCGCCGGACCCTCGGTGAGGCCGAAGTAGTATGCGGTCCAACTCCACCAGCCGATCGGCGTTGGGGCGCTGACCCTCGCCGCGTGCAGTCTGCGAATGGCTTCGCCGTACGATTCCAGTTGCCCATGGTAGTCGGAGGAAAGGCTGGCCACAATGCGTTCCGATGCGAGACTCTGGCCTGGGTCTACGGGCAAGCTCAGTTCGATCTGGTCTTCCTGCGACGACTCTTTTAACGAATTCTCTTTCGCGAGTTCGGTCGTGCCGGTGGAATCCACTTCATAGCCGGTGACGCCGTCGTTTTTCTCATTCAAGCGAAGCCGCAGTATGGTGAGCCATTTATCGGAAGTCAGCGCCCCGAGAAAGAGACTCTGCCGGCTCTGCCGGTTGTAGATCAACTGGCTACCGACGGCGCGATGCATTCCGTCGGTGGGCTGCGCGAGATCATAGATCTTCATGTCCGGCCGGTTCTCGCTGAAGCTGTCGGAGAGCACGCGGTCGGCCGATTCCGGCCCATCAAGGTTGAGGATGGGATTCCGCGCGTCGAGTACGCGAATGGTCTGCACCGTAATCTGCTCCCCGGTGCCATTGCGGACCTGCACTTCAATCTCCGCGAAAGCCGACTGCGGGTGCACTCGCAGGTTGCAGATCAGGTCCGGCTGGCTGGACGATCCGGCGTAAGTCATGGTGATTTGGGATCCCGCGCCCTGGTCGTCCGTAAAAGCCGATTCTTTTATTGCGTGTCGCGCGTAATCACTGGCGCGGAGCCAGCGATGATTCACCTGCGCCGCCACCGCCGCGGTGAGCGAGACCCGCGGATTCTCCTTCGAGCGAATCGTATAGGTACCGGCCTTCTGGTTCGCCTCGATCACCAGCTTGGCGTTTTCGATCTTTAAGTCGCGTGGGGAATCGCCCGAGGAATCGCCCGGAGCGGAAGCGACCGCGTCCGCGGCGAGGACAGCGAGAGAACACATCAACAATATCAATATCAAAGGGAGCGACAATGGTTTCGTCCACATGGCAGATTCATCCTCGGTGTTCTCGACTTGTTGCGGCTTGGTTCGCGTCAGGAACGGTCGTACTAAAGCGAAAGAAAAAGTAATGTTTCGTAATATACCCGCAAGCCCGCAGCTGTCAACAGGTGCTATCAACAACAGCGAGCGCAAAATGCCGAGTGTGTTTCAGGAAGAGCGGCAGCAAGAGCAGAACGGACTCGATGATTGGCAAGTATTTGCTTGGGCTGGCAGGTGAGTGCGATTAACTAGCGAGCTCCAATTCAATCTTCTTCGTGGCTGCATCTACTTTCACGATGCGAAATTTGCGAATCTGTCCGGCGCGGGCGGCTTCCGGCTTAGCCTCGCCCGCAGGCGCTCCTCCCTTCCAGCGTGCCTGCAGCATAGAGCCGAGCGAAGACAAATCAGGTTTCGAGATTACGTTCGAGCTGACATTGGAAGACGACGCATCGGGTTTGCCTAGCGAGCTTTTTCCCGCACCGTCGACTGCCGCATCCACACGGCACCTGGCCTGGATACCCTCGCCGAGTTCCACCTGCGCATGTCCATCCGAAACTTCGATCATGCGTCCCGTGACCACATCGCCTTCCTTGTGTTCGGCAATGTATTCATCCAGACCGCTGGGGACCAACTGCTTCATGCTCAGCCGCAACTGCCGCTTCTCAGTATCGACCGCGAGCACCTGAGCCCTGACCAATTGTCCAACCCTCAGCACTTCCTGGGGATGGTTGATGCGTTTGTCGGCGCTCATCTCGCTGATGTGAATCATGCCCTCAACGCCTTCGGAAAGCTGAACGAACGCGCCGAATTTCGTGATGCTGACGACCGGCCCCTCAATCACCGAGCCCGCGGCGAAGCGCTGCGCCACCTCCGCCCAAGGATCGCCGAGCGCCTGCTTCAGACCCAGGGAGATGCGGCGCTCACCGGCATTCACGCCCAGAATCACCGCATCAACCATCTCTCCCGGCTTCACTAATGTGCTGGCGCTTCGCAACTTCTTTCCCCACGACATTTCCGAAACGTGGATCAATCCTTCGATCCCCGGTTCCAGTTCCACGAATGCTCCGAACTCGGCCACGCGTGTAACCGCTCCGCGTACACGTTCGCCCACCTTATACTTCCCGGCCGATGCGTCCCAGGGATGCGCTTGCAACTGCTTCAGGCCCACGGAAATGCGGCGCTTGCCGGAATCATTCGTGATCTTGAGCACCTTGGCTTCGACCTGCTGCCCCATCGCAAGCACATCCGCGGGTTTTGCGACCCGGCTCCAGGAGAGGTCGCTCACATGCAACAAGGCGTCCACGCCGCCCAGATCGACGAACGCACCGTAGTCGGTGATGGTGCGAACTGTGCCGGTTACCGTGTCGCCTTCTTTCATCTCCGAATAGCGACGCTCTTTCACCGAGCGCTCTTCCTCTTCGGCCACGGCGCGGCGGTCGACCACAACGTCTTCCTCCGTCACGTCGAGCTTGATAATGCGGCAGAGGATTTCCTGCTCCACCAACTTCTCCATTTCAGCAGCGTCGTGCGCTCCGCTGCGCGAGGCCGGCATGAAGGCGCGCACTCCCACATCCACGCTGAGCCCGCCTTTGATCACGCCGGTAACTGTGCCCACAATCGTGGCCTTGTCGGCGAAAGCTTTCTCCAGCGCCGACCAGTCCTTCGGCCGTTCGACTTTCGCGCGCGTGAGCTGGTAGTAGCCCTCCGGATCGCGGCCTTTCACCGAAACCGGCAGCTTGTCACCCGGTTTTACAGTTTCGCCACCACCCTGCAAAGCCGCCAGCGGCAGAATGCCTTCGCTCTTGAATCCGATATCGAGAAACACCGAGTCTCCGGTGACCACAATCACGGTGCCTACGAGTTGCTTCCCGCCGTCTGCACTCTTGCGCGAATGGCTCTTGTCGTACTGAGAAAGCAGATCGCCAAACGACTCGCCAGTTTCGGCGGCCGATTCAGCAGTGAGTTGGGATTCTGGAATGCCGGGGTTGGACATGATCAAGTCGGGAAGCTGTAAAAAAATGGTAGGCACGAGGAGACTCGAACTCCTGACCTCTACCGTGTCAAAGCTCGCGTCACCATAACCTACAGCAACTTACAGATCTGCGGAAGACCGCCAAACTCCTGCAAAGACCTGTAAGGACAGCGTACCACGGGCTAGAGTTACGGGCTAGTTTTCGGTATTAGCTTGTCGTGAGCGCAGGCGCTGGACGGCTGCGGAGTGGCGGGAGTTCATCGGTGACGCGGAATCGGCAGCCGACGTAAACCAGCTGCGGCACTCGACACACACGGGACGACCGCTAGGGAATCCAGATTTCGTGACAGGTCTTGAGCAATTAACTTCGCGCCTGCTCGCTCCGCGAAGGGGAGGGCGTCCCAAGAAACCCTCAGCCGATTATAGGCAAGCCAGCCTCATCTCGGTTGCCTAGCTTTTGGAGAAAATTGGGGAACGTCCCGTCTGTATGAATGCATAAGTGAAATGAAGAAGGGTTCTCGAAGCGGCTACGATGCTGAGACTGGCGAAGAAAGCGCCAGCTCAGAAAGCGCACTCGGAGAACCCTATGA
>JBEKWP010000192.1:0-3935 GCA_049512915.1 Candidatus Sulfotelmatobacter sp. | reverse complement strand
GTTGATGTTAGTGTTCATTCGGGAACCCGAGCACTGGACTCGGCTAATGACGACCCTAAAATAGTGGAATCGGTTTCTGCTGACAAACTCGAAAAATCGGACTCGGTCCCTCCGAACGGAAGTGCGCCAGCTGCCTTGGAAGCGTCCGTCGAGGCTGGAATAAGGAGCTCGGTTCTTGGTGCGATTGAGCAACCGAAGTCTCCGCCTAGCGATTTGGATGTTAACGTTAATGCCGACTCCCGGCCAGAGGATCCGATTTCTGAGGCCACAAAGCGGCTGAGCGCCCGGCCCGAAGACGACGATGGAGAACGGGAGCGCATACAGTGAGCAGGAGGAAACACGGCGCACTCTGGATCGCGAAATCTGGCGGTTCGCGTCGCCTGAAGCTCGACGACGCACTCATACCTAGAACGGAACTAAAAACCTGAGAATCGGCGAAAAACAGTTAGGAGGTGGCGGAGGTGTTCAACCCTAATATCGATGGATCGACCCGATGGCGGAACGGCAGAAGTGGCGATCCCAGTGGGAAGCCGCGGACCAAGATTCTGAGTGAAGCCTATCGCGCCGTGCTGGCGATGCGAAGTCCGGCCGATACGAAACGGCGCTCCTTTGCTGAGTTGATCGCACTCCGCCTGGCAATAGCGGCTGCGGGCGGGGATCTCAGGCTGCTATAGAGCTGGCGGATCGTACCGAAGGAAGGGCGCCAGACTTGGTTCCGGAAAGCAGCTATTGCTCACAACGCAAGAAATTTGACTTCAGCGGTCTAACCTGGGAGGAGCTGGTGCAGCGGATATCGGATGGCAGACGCAAAACGAAGGAGCTAGATGCGCAGATAGATGCAATTCTCAACGATTCCGCAAGTGCATTGAAGCAAGAATAAGTTCCTAGTGGTTGGCAGTTCACAAGAGATGCTGACTCGTAGACTGCGGGAAGCGCATAACAAACCTCGCAATCGGCTGTGGGATGAATAGCTCGGTCGAGGATGCCGCGCGATGTTTTTCCAGGCGAGATTAGTTCTTGGTGGTAGCCGCGCGCTCCCCCAAGCCGAGACGGGTTCTCGTCGGGCCTGCCTGCCCGACGATTCTGTTGGTGGCCTGCCGCTAACTCCATCGGGTAGTGAGGGGCGGCAAATTTTGGTGCGCGGAGTCCGTGTCACCGTTAACCAATCCCAGCGTCTCGGCTGAATTCTTGCCGGCCATTTATGAAAATACGCTTTTCTGGAGCGCGGCATTTACAATCTCGTTTGTGAAGTCCCTGCTCTGCGTTGTGAAGCCCAAAAAGTCAGGTTCGGTGGCCTCATTACGAAACGAACCCACTAAGCTCTTTGTTATCAGGGCGGGGGTCGGCACGAAAAGCGTTCACGAGTTGTGTACCCTGCGAGTGCATTTCAATCCCGTCTTCCATGCACCCCGGACCTTGCGGTAGCCGGATCGGTACAGAAACTGAAACTGCAACAGAGTGAATTGGAGCGATCAGCCGGCGAGTCCGCCGTTCTTGTTAGCCATCTCGACGATAGCGCGCCCGATCAACAGAGATGCCGTCGCTGCTGGAGAGGGAACGTTCAGAACGTGCAGCACGTTTCCCGATTGCACAAACTGGAAATCATCGACTAGAGTGCCATCGCGCTTCAGCGCCTGGGCGCGAACTCCGGAGCCGCCGGGAACCAGATCTTCGTCACGTACGGCGGGGACGAGTCGCTGCAATGCGCGAACGAAGGCTGGTTTGGAAAAAGACCGGTGGACTTCGTCGAGTCCGCTCCGCCAATACTTTGCGGCCATTCGCCAGAATCCGGGAAACGCGAGCGATGAAGCCATGTCTTTCAGTTTGAAGTCGGTGCGCCGGTAGCCCTCGCGGCGAAAGGCGAGAACGGCATTGGGGCCGGCGTCGACCCTGCCGCTGATGCGGCGCGTGAAGTGGACTCCAAGAAAAGGGAACCGCGGGTCAGGGACGGGATAAATGAGGGCTCGCACCAGTGACGAACGATCGGGAATAAGATCGTAGTACTCGCCGCGAAAGGGAGCGATCGTGACCTCCGGATCATCGCCGGCCATGCGGCTGATGCGGTCGCTGAACAATCCCGCGCAGTTGATCAAATAGGTTGTGGAGAATGCGCCGCGCGCGGTTTCCAGGACGACCTCATTCGCGCTGCGCTTGATGCTCAGGACTTCCGCGGACGTCAGAATAGATGCACCCCGCTCGACGATTAACTCTGCGTACTTATCGCAAACCGCAACGTAGTCGGTGACGCCAGTTGAGGGGACAACCAGGGCTTTTAATCCGCTGGCATTGGGTTCCACATCGCGCAACTCCGCAGATCCGATAAGCCGCACCCCAGCCACGCCGTTGGCCTCGCCTCGCCTTCGCAATTCTTCCAAAGACTGCAATTCTTCCTGGCTTGTGGCCACGATCACCTTGCCACAGATGCTATGCGGAATTCCGTGTTCGCGACAAAACTCAATCATCGCCGCCGCGCCGGCAACGCACAACTTTGCCTTCAGCGACCCTGGCTTGTAGTAAATGCCGGAATGAATGACGCCGCTGTTGTGGCCGCTCTGATGCCGGGCTACGCGATCCTCCTTCTCGAGCAACAGCGTGCGAAGGCGCGGGAATCGCTGGGTAATCTCGAGCGCGACGGAGAGGCCGACAATGCCTCCACCGACGATGATCACGTCGTAATACGAATCAGGCATGATCGATGATCATACCGTGACGGTCTGTCTGCGCCACGCGTGTTTGACTAGGGGCTCACGACCAGGGTTATGGCGGAAGGGGCTTGATGAGTCAGTGTGCCCGATGTGCCTGTCACCGTGATGGTATAGGTACCGGGTTGCGTGCCTTGCTGCTGCCCGCCGCCACCGCCGCCCCCAGTCCCGCCGCCATTGCTTCCTGCAGCTCCACACGATGGGAGCAAGAGCGCGAGCAATACTAATGCAAGCAGGGAAACTGGCGGTGTTCGCCTTGCGCACTTTCTCCCCCGGCCTCTAGTTGCCAGGAGCGCAAGTCCGGGCAGGGCCAGTGACAAGGCATAAGAGAAGACAGCACGGTTCGGGCTGGAAGGAAAGAGGCCGGCTGAGTTGGAGGTGGTTGCGACCGTCATCACGACTGCGGCCGAGCTGCTTCCGGGAGTTACCGAGCTCGGAGTGAAACTGCAAAGCGCCGCAATCACGGGGACGCTGGAGCACGACAAAGTTATGGCATTGGTGAACGAAGATCCAACGGGGAGGACGCTGAAATTGTAACTGGCCGACTCTCCTGGGGTGATGGTCTGGGTCGCTGGCGTGAGCGAACTGAGGGTGAAGTCCTGATACACCGTAAGTGCGATCGTCAATGTGGAACTGGGAGTTCCGGTGATGTCTTGGGAGTCGATGACGATGTTGTAGGTGCCGGACGCGGCGCTGTTCGGAACATTGATCGCGGCAGTTACGGGAACAGAAGCCCCGGCGTTGATTGCAATCGGATTCGCGGGACTCAGCGTGCATTGCGCGGCCGGCAGCGCGTTAGGGTCGCAGGTGGCTTTCACCTGACCGCTATAGGAATTGGTGGAAGTGAATGTCAGAGCTGCTGGCACCTGAGCGGCGGGCGGGGAAGAAAGCGTTGCCGGACCCGTAATCAGGTAAGCGCCGACATTGAACGGTATCGGAAGAGAATTCGTAATCGATCCCGATGTGCCTTGCACGGCGACCTGGTAACTGCCGGGGCTAAAGCTGGTTCCGTTAATGATGAGATTCACCGTGGCCGGAAATGTGCTGACCGACGGAGGAGTGATGCTGCAGCTGTTCGCTCCGAATGTGGTGGCGCAGATTAAGTTAACGGTGCCGCCGAATCCGTCTTGGGAGTCGATTGTGATCGGGCCGCTGGTGCCGGTGCTGCCCTCCTTCACGTTGGGGAACGGGGTGGCTTCGCCGAGAATGAAGTTTGGGTTGGTCGTGACAGTT
>JBEKWP010000191.1:0-3998 GCA_049512915.1 Candidatus Sulfotelmatobacter sp. | reverse complement strand
CAGGGTTCACTGGCGGGGAATCCGCAACCACCTGAACCCCTTCGCCCACCGATTCTCTCTAAAGCGGTTCCTGCCCGCAGCGCTGACGGGCCTAGCCCTTCCACTGCTGGCCGTCATGTATCTAGCTCCAGCTGCGGGCGAAGCCACGCGCAACACGGGTTTCCCGCCTCTCATCGCAGCGGAATCGGTGACGCTCTTCTGCTATCTCATAGCGGGGGCGATCATCGGCTATCTGCTGGAGCGTAACACCTTCGTTTGGGTGTTCTTACTGACTTACCTTGCACTGCGGCTATTCACCTCGGCTCATATCGGCCCGTTGCCGTATAGCGCTTTTGCCGGCTCGGTGGCCTACTCAGTGGCACAAGCCAAGAAACGGAAGCGGGCGGTTCTACTGCCCGCGTGAGGAGTACGAGGATGTAGCCGAAAACCACTTTTTCGATGCCTTCAAGGGAAAAATAGAATCAACAGAATCTCTTTCGTTGAAGTCGGCTAGTGTTCCGTGACGCCTGACAACTCAGAGCCCCAACTGTTGTAACCAGGCGATTTCGCTCAAGTGGCTCTGCTGGCGAGGGCGTTCGCCGTCAGCGCCAGCCGTGCCGGGCGGAGCAGAGACCCGCTAGTCGGACATAAAGTGCTTCTCGAACAGGCGCTTGGACCTCGCGGCCCCTTCCTCGGTCAGCATCACCGACTTCGCCTTCGTCGCTGGGTCGTGAATGTAGCCGTTCTCGTGCAAGCGGTCGAGGACATCCCAGCTGTGCGACTTCCACGCCCTCGGCCCGTGCTTGTCCTTGAACGTCGTCAGGTAGAGCAAGGCCAGCGTCATCTCATCCACCTTCTCGGGGTTGATCGCCATGATGTGCTCCCGCGCCGAAGCGGTGCTCTCAGTCGCCCCTCGCGCTTCAGGGCTTGCGTCGTAACGCGGTTTGCCGTACTCCGAAAGGATGCGGCACGGGAGGCCGTCGCCATGCGCAAGAAAAAGACCCAGCCAAATTATCGTCGCAGAACGCTCCGGCTGCCAGACCTCGACCACTCCAAACTGGCAGTGCTCAATAGCCTCGGCTCGCCCGGCTCGCGCCGCGTCTACGAATACGCCCTCGATCAGTTCATTGCGTGGTACTGCTCGGAACCACGCCTCGCCTTCAATGGGATCGTGGTCACCCGCTACCGCATGCACCTGGAATCACGCGGGCTGGCGGCCAACACGATCAACCAACAACTGGCAGCGGTGCGCCGTCTGGGCAACGAAGCCGCCGATGCGGGCCTGTTGAGTCCAGAACTTGCGGCGGGGATCAGCCGGGTCAAGGGCGTGAAACAGCTGGGCTTCCGCGCCGGGAACTGGCTGAGCGCGGAACAATGCTCAGAGGTACTCCGCTGCGCATTCGGCACGAGCATGCGGGCGAAGCGATTACGCCATGCTGGCCACGTTGTTTGGCTGCGGCCTGCGGAGATCGGAACTGGTCGGGCTGGAGGTGGACGATGTGCAGATGCGCCAAGGGCACTGGGCCGTTGTGGATTTGATCGAGAAAGGCGGGCACATCCGCACCGTGCCGATTCCGGACTGGGTCAAGACCGCGCTGGACGACTGGACAGCGGTGGCGGGGATCACCGAAGGGCGAATCTTCCGGGCTGTTGCCCGGGCCGCGAAGATATGGGGCGATGGCATCTCGCAGAATGTGGTCTGGTACGTGGTCAAAGGCTGCTGCGAAAAAGCGGGGTTACAACACATCGCGCCGCATGATTTGCGAAGGACCTGCGCGAAGCTGTGCCACACGAGCGGCGGCGAGATCGAGCAGATTCAATTCCTGCTGGGCCATGCCTCTGTTCAGACCACGGAACGCTACCTCGCCTGCAAACAGAATCTAGGGCACCCAGTGAACGATCTGTTCCATCTGGGGAACATCGGCGGTGCCGGGTATGTAGTCCGCGCGGGAACGGTGGCCTTCCGGGTGAGAGCCGAGGGTGCACAGCCAGATAAAATGTCAGACGATGAAAGCGGTGGCGATCAAGAAGGGACAGACGAGAGAGCGAGCGCCGCGTTTCTGGGAGATGGGCACGCTTCGCTGTGATACTTGCGGTGAGGAGTTCATCGTCTGGCATGATCCCGCGCTCGTGGACAAGGCAGCCGCTGCGCGACAGGCGCTCTGGCTCGAAAAAGTTCTTGCCGAGGAACACGAGCGGGAGCGGAAGCACGCGGATCGTATCCAACTGCGGACTAACGTCCGGGGGCACTTGAGCGAAATCGCCTGTTAACAACAGTTATCAAATTTCTCGGCTCGAACTCTCAGTGGAATCGCCTCTCCCCCGAAATCCCTGGCTGACCGTTCGAAAGCTATTGAAGTGTGAGTGTCATTGCCCTGAAATCAAAAGTCCTCGTGTGCGCCTGCTGCAAAAGGTCTATGCCCAGATTCCCGTAGAAGAATTTACTGGTTTCGATCGTGGGCGTTAACAGGACTCCCGCAGGACTAAGGACCACCGGGAAGCCCCCGATGCTGAAGTGCACCGACGCTAAAGTGGCGGCGTCCAGGTTTCTCGCGCCGCCCACGCCCTCCATCTTGTACGAATCGGTCTTCGCCGCTGCCCGGATGAATTCCGGAAACGCTGCCGCGAAAGGCGGGTAAAGATCAGTGTTCGTTGCGCCGGTATCTAGCGTGAACGTCAATTTGCGATCTTCGAACTGAATCCGCACGACCGGGTGGTGTCCGTCGAAGGACAGATCTGCGTGAGGCAAACGTTTGTACGATGCCTTAGGGCCGATGGCAAATCTTCTGCCCGCTCCCCAATCGAACCTCTGCAACGCCAGCAGTACGGGCACTCCGACAAGTCCGCCCTCACCCGGACGGGATTGGTTAAATGGAGGCTGGTCATCAGGAAGCACCAGGAAAGCGACATGCCTCAATCTGATTGAGCCAATTGAAAGTTCGTCAGCGACGGCTACTCGGGAATCGGTCTGGGCTCCGGTCAAGCCGCCAAGTTTGATTGGAACCGCCATCACCCGCATTCCGAACCGTTCGGCTTCCGATTCACTCAAGACCGATACGTCCGCCCCCGTATCAAACCAATACGTTGCCTGCACACCATTGATTGAGATCGGCAATCCGGCGTCCTGGAGCTCCACCGTAGTGGAACGTCGGCGCACGATCTGTTGATCGGGAAACTTGCTGAGGGCAGCCAGCAGCGGTCGGTCGTCTTGAACGTCAGAGTCTCCAGGCCGGATGGCAAGAAGAGCATCGACTTGGACCAGCGCCTCCCGGTATCTCCCCTGCCGCAAGTACGCAGCACCTAGAAGCCTATGCGCTTCAATCGCGTCGTCGGACATAGGGCGCGACTCAATTACAGTTGCCAGTTTCTTCTCGCACCGCGGTAGGTCATTGAACGCACACGCCACAGCCCCCACATAAAACGCAGGACCCGAATCATTCCCGATGGCTTCGCGAAGTTCGAACCAACGATGGGCGTCGTAGAGTGACTTCAGGATCGCATCGTCGTCGCGCCTGCCAAAACACAGAGGGGTCAGAAGGAGGAAACAGAATCCCTTCATAACACGGGCACGACTCGAAGCCCTGGAAGCAGGCATTGGCCCTCCGATGAGTGCCTATTATCCACTACTCCTGCCATTCGAAGGGGCTTTTCCCCTGCTGCTCATAAGAGATCCGCTGCGTCTCGCGTGGGTTGACGAAAAATCGCCATTACATTCATTGACCCCGCCGGGGGTTGGCCGAACCCTCAATGAGTGTAATCGCCTGGTTACAGCAGTTGTCTTTGTTGCAAGAATCAAAGCACTAGGCGTTCCGTCAACAACATCGGGATGCTGTCATTGCCATGGGCTTGCGAACGCTCCGAAGCCAACTTCCGCGAAACCTTTGCTTAGCGGTGTTCATGGGGCTTCTGGTCACATTTGCGGCTCGCTATATACACCGATCGCATTGACCCTATTGCCATATGGCCTTGAGCAAAGCTGCTAGCGCGGCGGAAGCCAGGAGTTTCCGACCGAGCTCGAG
>JBEKWP010000190.1:0-4642 GCA_049512915.1 Candidatus Sulfotelmatobacter sp. | reverse complement strand
CTCGCAAACCGACAACCCGCACCCCGGTCCAGTTCCACGGACCGGGGTGCTTTTTTTGTAGTGGTGCTGTTTGTTACCCGGCGACTGTCATCCTGAGCGGAGCCGTTTTCAAGGCGTAGCGAACGATCTCCCGCTTAACCGGCCCAGCGCGTAAGCCAGGCTGCACCACTATCTTTTTTTGTACTATTCCGCTGCCCGCGTCCTTCTCGTATCATTCGCAGATTAAAATTGTTCGAGCCTCAATTCGATCAATCGATGAACACATCTTCGCTATCACAGCACGAGTTCCGCGGCCAACCCGATCGATCGACTCACGATCGATCCACCCACAGGCGAACCTCACGCTGGATCTGGATTCTGTTCTTCCTCTGCGCCTTGGCCACCATCGGCCTGTTCTTCATTCCGGCTTTAATCATTCGTCCCTTTCGCTATCAGGCGCCGCGCGCACTGTTTGTTGCCATGGCTCTGCGCCAGCGCGCTCCGCTGGGCACGCTGATCGCAGGCGTCGCGTGTTTCGTTCTCGCCTTCGCGCTGTGGAGAACCGTCGGCCTCTGGCGCAGAGCCCTGCTCGTGCTCACTCTTCTTCTTGTCACCTTGTCGGCAGTGATGGCGCGTCAAAACTATTTCGAGTGGATGTTCCACCCCATCGCCGGCCCGCAATTCCTCGCTCAATCCGAAAGCAAGATCGATCCCAAGGAAATGATCTTGGCCGTCCGCTTCGCGAGCGACGCGCGCGCCTATCCCATCAGCCAGATGGCGTACCATCACGTCCTCAACGACATCGTCGGAGGCGTGCCCATCGCCGTTACCTATTGAACGCTCTGTCACACCGGTCTGGTGTGGACGCGAACCGTGAACCCCGGAACTGTGAATGAAAGAGTCCTGCACTTTTATCTGGCCGGCATCAACAACCAGAACTTCCTGATGCGCGATAAAGAAACCGGAACCTGGTGGCAGCAGATCACCGGCAAGGCCATCTACGGCCCGCTGCAAGGCGCAACGCTTGAACTCGTCCTCAGCGACGAACTCACTTTCGGCGAATGGAGAACCGAATCTCCCAATGGCCAGGTGCTTGCGCCCGTGGCCAAATACACGAAAGAGTACGAGCCGAACTGGGAGCCGGAAGTGGCCAAGTTGCCCGTGGTCATCAGCTTCCCCGGCACCGAACTTAAATCGCGCGATGTAGTCGTCGGACTCGCCATCGGCGGCGTCGCCCGCGCCTATCCCTGGGAAACTTTCGCCAAACAGTCTCCCGTCATGGATCGCGTCAACGGCACACCGCTGCTCTTGGCGCTCGGCCCGGACGGCAAATCGTTCCGCGTCTTCGTCAGCCGCATCGATGGCCGCGACGCCGAATTTTTTCTGCAAGGCGATAACGCAGCCGACACTTCAGCCGAGAAAAAACCTTGGACGCTGGTCGACGCCACCACCGCCAGTCAGTGGAACTTTCAAGGCTGCGCCACCTCCGGGCCTGCGCAAGGAAAATGTTTGGACCGCATCCCGGCGCTGAAAGACTACTGGTTTGACTGGCGCAACTACCATCCCGACACGACCGTCTTCAAACATTAGGGCAAGTCCGGCCGATAACCCCTTTGTTTCACCGTTATTACAGCTAAGTCTCTGAAAATTAAAGCCTTAGCCGGCCAAAACTCTCTGCCCGCCTCGCTCTAACCGCTCGAGACCCCTTTTCTAAGCCTGGAGCTATCGTGCCGGCATTTCGGCACCCGCGCAACCCGCAGCAGATCAAGCCGTTAGCCATCATAATTGCTCAGAGTAATTCAAAATAATCCAGTTCGAATGTTCCAGTTGGAACATTACGCACTATGTTCCGACTGGAACATTCAAGCAATTCTAGGTTGACCCTTGCTCTTCCCCTTGTCATTCCGAGCCGCTCGCAGCCGCGCGAAGCGCGGAGAGAGCGAGCGAGGAATCTGCTGCTTACCGCCACCAGCAGCGCAGATCCAGAGTGGCGATGGATGTCGCCGGTCAGGCCTTGGTGCATCGGCCTGCTGATTCCAGGATGGAAACTGATCTACACTCTTTGAACGGGAGGAGATTTCATCCGTGCCGGAAATTCATGCCATCTTTTGGGACGTTGGAGGAGTGCTGCTCACAAACGCCTGGGATCACACCGAACGCGCGGCCGCTCTCGAGCGCTTTCATCTCGACGAAAAAGAGTTTGCCTCGCGCCATGAGATGGAGGTCTCGTCGTTTGAGCGCGGCAAGATCACGCTCGATGAATACCTGGATCGGACCGTCTTTTACTGCGATCGCCCCTTCACCCGCCAGGAGTTTCGCGACTACATGTTCTCGCTCTCGCAGCCCATGCCTGAAGTTCTCGCCTTCGCGCGTGCTCTCTCCGGTTCCGGCAAATATTTCATGGGCACGATTAACAACGAATCCCGCGAGTTAAACCTGTACCGCATCGAGAAGTTCGGCTTGCGCGAAATCTTCCGGCTGTTCGTCAGCTCCTGCTTCGTCGGATTGCGCAAGCCGGAGAGCGGCATTTATCGTCTGGCGATTGAGATCACGCAGTTCAATCCGGAAGAGTGCTGTTTCATCGACGACCGCGCGCCGAACCTGGAATGCCCCGCGAAGCTCGGCATGCACACAATTCAGATGCAGACGCCGGAACAGTTGCGCGGGGAACTAGTCAGGCTGGGCGTGAAAGCGTGAGCCCGCATCGCTAGAAGCTAGAAGCTGAGAGCTGACGGCCAGGAGCTAAGCAGCTAGCTCTTCCGCGGCTGCGACTTCGCAGGCGGGACCACACCTTTGGGGATATCCGATTCCGCGCCAGTGAGCGTGAGGTCGCTCGACCAGCATTCCGAAACCAGCTTCCAGTCTCCGCTGGACTGCTTGGCGAAGACCCAGAGATATTTGCCGCGTTCTTCGCGGCGTTTGCCGACCGTTCCCGGGACCAGCGCGCTGTAGCGTCCAACTTCGTGAGCCAGATCGCCGAGAACCTCCACGCGCATGGGATCGAGGGCTACTTCTCCCAGACCGGCTTCGAGCGAGGCGAAGAAGAACTCGCGCACCGCCACGGCGCCGCGTATCGCAGGAAGGTTCGAACGCAGCACCAGCGCGTCTGGCGCGTAGAGTTCCATCAGTTCTTCGAGTTGCCGCGTATTGCAGGCTAGAACCCATTCCTGCGTGAGCCGGCGAACCGCAGCCTCACCGCGGCTCATGGGTTCGCCTTTGGCGGCAGCGGCAACTCTGATCCGGTCGGCTTCTCGCGCGCTCTCGGAAGCGTTGGAACGCGGAACGCTGTCGGCGCCCGCACTGCCCTGAAAATAGTGATGATGATAGTGGTGGTGGTAGTGATGCGTGCCCGCGGGAGTCCCTGGCTGCGGATGAACTTCGTTACCGGCTTCCCGCGCTGGTCGTGGAAATTGCGGCGCGTCCTCGTGGTCGAAGTCGGGCAAGGCGTGAACGCGAGATGTGGGATCCAGCGGCTGGGATGGCGCGGCTCCCAGGGGAAGGCCGCACATGCCGCAGAACTTGCTGCCCACGCGATTGTGATGTCCGCACGCATGGCAGGCGTTGACGGAACTCGAAGTAGCGTCGAGCGTCGCGTCCTCGGAAGCGGCTTCGGAATCGGATTCCATGGTGAGGCGCTGCATGGCTTGCAGGGCTGCGGCAATGGCTTCCTGATTGGGCTTGGGGCGCCGCATTTCAGGGTAAAGACGCTGATAAATCTCGCCCAGAGCGGGATTGTGCGGACCGATGCTGGGCATCGCGTCTTCGGAATCCTGCGCGGGCGCGGAACTGGTTGGCCGGGCTGGTTTCTTGTCTCTGTCCACGATTCAGACCACCGTGCTTGGGGTCATTTTAGCTCAAGCCGATCGGCTCAAGCGGGGGAATCTCAACGGCGGGAAAATTCGATTTTCCCTTCCGCTTCCGTAGGCACGCCGTTGCAGGTTGCGGGACGATACCGCCATGCGCGAACCGTTCGCAGCACGTTGCGGTCGCCCGCCGGGCCGCCGCTTTGAAGAATCAGAGGACTATGCACGCGGCCATCGGCGCCGATGATGAAGCTTACTTTGACTTTGAGTCCCGCTTCGGTTGGAACCAGCAGTTGGAACCAGCAGCGGATCGGGTGTGGTCAAAGCTTCCGGCGGTTGGGTATCTTCGCAGCGCGCACGCGCGCTCGAATGCGGAACGTTGCTGAACTCGGTAGCGCGGGTAGGCGTCTTGAATGCCTGATGTTCGCGCCCGGTTAAGACAGCCTGGCTCAGACGCGGAGGTGGAACCTGCTCCAAAGCCGCGCTGGAAGCGGGAACTGCGAGGATCAGAAACAATGGCCAGATGCGATGCATATCCAGGTTAGCCGCAAGTGGGGTGCCGCGATCAGACGGATGTAAGTATATTGTTATCAGCTTATTGCCAGAAGTAAGAGACAGTCGGAGGTTTTCGATGTGAAGGCGATTGCATACTTTGTGGGGAATGGTCTTGCCGCGCGTGAGAGCGGACTCCTCCGGGACGGTTGCGCAACCTCTTATTCTTAAAGGTTTCGAATTTTTCACTGCGTAACAGTGAAGTTCGTGGTGCTTCCCACATGCCCACCCGGAGTCACGACGTTGATCGCTCCGGTCAGGGCACTGGCGGGCACGGTGGCCGTGATCTGAGTGTCAGAGTCTACGGT
>JBEKWP010000189.1:0-4272 GCA_049512915.1 Candidatus Sulfotelmatobacter sp. | reverse complement strand
TTCTGCAAAGTCACCTGTTCGCCTACATTGCCCATCGTGTCGGTGGATTCCACTTTCTGGATCACCGGCTTGTTGGTGGCAAGATTCACGACATCATACTCGAACGTGGCCGAAGGTTTGTGCGTCTTCTCGTCCACGCCCAGGTTATAGACCTGCATCCAGAAGTTTACTTTTTGATCGCGGCTGCGCTTGAACAAGGCAGGCTGGCCGTTCGCGGGAGCCACGCGCGGGCGCACTTTGTTCAGGCCGATCACGAATTGGCCCGTGCTCACATCCTTGGTCGGCACCGGTTCCATCACATCCGCCACGATGAGCGAGGAGGTTGACAGTTTGTCGTCAGAGTACTCAGGCACCACAATGCCGCGGCTCCACAGACCTTTGCGGTCGCCGTTCACGTCCTTGACCGCAATCTCGACCTTGTAACGTCCCGGACGCAGCGGCAGCGCCTTCCAATACACCGCTGAATTCTCCGCCGTGCGCGGCAACAGTTCTGCCGGGACATCCACCTGGACCGGGTCTTCCTGGGTTTGCACGATGCGTCCCGTCAGCGTAGTTACGCGCATGAAGATATTGACGGTGCCGCGCTGGACGCCATCTTTGTTGGCGAAGGTAATGTCGCGGTACTTCAACTGGACAGTGATCGGCACCAGCACCGTGTCCCCGGTGACCTTCACAAAGTCGGTGCGTACATCAAAGGGCATCAGGTTGGTGATGAGCTTGGTGTTGACGATTTCTTCGAGATCTTTGTATTTGACCGGCGGAGGCGCCTGCAGCTTGGCGTAGGTCTCCAGACGATCGAATTCCTTGGTTTGCAGGTCGCTACTATTCGGGCCGGTGCCCAACTGCTCCAGGCCGCCGCCCTGGAAGCGTGCAGTCTTGCTCGCCATGCCCATCTGCTCGTACAAGGTCAGGCCGGCGTTGGGCGTGTATTTCAGCGCGTCCTTCTCCGAGCGGTCAATCGTCATGTGATAGTCGCCGCACATGCAGGTGTCGACGAATTCAATGATGATTTCCTGGCCAATGCCTTCCAGGTAGCGATAGCGCCAATCTTCGAAGGGGAAGGTCGAAGTCTCGCCGCCGCCTTCTTCCATGGGCCGCTCGTAGGAACCGCCGGAGGGATGCGAATCGACTTCGTCGGCCGGGCCGTACATGATGTAAATGCGTCCACGGTCACTCTTCCAGCCCGGGATTCCCGCGGCGAAATGCTCGTTCGCATAAGCGATACGCCGGTAGTGTTCTTCCTTGTATTCGTTCTCTTCGGTGTCGGGCGTGGGGTCGCGGCGCTGCCAGAAGGCTTCGATAAAGTTGTCGCGCTCTTCGTCGTTCGAGAGCTGCTTAAAGGCCGCTCTTTCCTCGTCGGTGATAATCCAGACTACATCCTCATTGAGCCATTTCTTGTAGGTCTTGCTGAGCTCGATGTTCTGGTTTCTTTTCTGCTGTTTCTTCTGTTTTTCCGAGGGCGCGCGCTTGAGAGGATCGGCCTCATCGGTGGTTTGCGCCTGGGCGCCGGCTGCGTTGGCGGCGGACTTCGGATCGCCCGCAGCCGCCGGCTTATCGGCCTGGGCGCTGGCTGAACCGCCAAGACCCACGGCAGCGGCCAAGAAAACGACAAATAAAAGGTAACGCGAACCGACCCGGACCATGAGAGGGACTCCTGCCACGACAAACTTCGTCGGTCTATTTTAGGCCCTCAGTTGGGCGAAAGCAAGGCTAAGTCACGTCAAAAGAACGGATTGACAGCCCGAGTCAACCCTCCTGTTGGACGCGGCCAGTCTCCCCCCGAGTTGCCCCCCGATGCAGGGAATATTTCTCGGACCGGCCCGGGACCGAGCTATAATTTTGGCTTGCTGCAATCGTGCGTTCCGGAAGCCCCTGTTCTCGGGTCCTCGGGGTCTTAGGTACTCTATTCCAGATTGGAACTTTCCTGCCCGCAGGATCGTATCCCAGGATGTGTGCCCGTCACCCTTGCGAACACCGTTTAGCAGCAGCCCCGAACTGTGACGGAAGCCATGAAAGCTTGGAAGAAAATCGCGATCGGCGTCGGCGTGGTGGTCGTATTGGCCGCCATCGTCGGGTTTACGGTCTACCAGAGCGGCAAGAATGTGGTCACGGTGCAGACCGGGAAGGTCCAGCGGGAGGACTTATCCTCAGTGGTAAGCGCATCGGGGGAAATCAAGCCCAAAACGTACGTCAACATCGGCGCGAATGCTTACGGGAAGATCACCCACCTGTACGTTAAGGAAGGGGATCACGTAAAGAAGGGTCAATTGCTGGCGCAACTGGAGAACGTGCAGTCTTCGGCGGACGTGAGCGCGAACCAGGCCTCGGTCGAAGCCGCGGAAACGGATGCCATCGCGGCCGACGCCGCTCTCAGAACATCCGACGCCGATCTTCTGCGCGCCCAGGCCGATTACGAGCGCAACAAGCTGGATTGGGATCGCGCGCAAAATCTCTTTAAGGATGGTCTAATCGCAAAATCGGATTTCGACAGCCGTCAGAACGCGTGGGCCACGGCAGATTCCGGGTTGGTGCAGGCCAAGGCGCGTGTCGCGCAGGCGAAGGCGCAGAAGGACTCCGCGGACCGGCACGTCGCCCAGGCGCGCGCTAATCTCACAAGGGTTACGGATGTTCTGCAGAAGACAACCTATGCCGCTCCCTACGACGGAGTTGTTACCAACTTGCCGGTGCGGGAAGGCGAGTCGGTAGTCATCGGCATTCAAAATGCCCTCGGCAGCACTTTGCTCACGCTAGCCGACATGTCGGTAATCACCGCCGAAGTAAAGGTCGATGAAACTGACATCGTGAACGTGCATCTCGGCCAATCTGCTGAAGTCAGCATCGATGCCATTCCCGGCAAGATTTTCCATGGCACAGTCTCAGAAATCGGGGACAACGCCATCGTGCGCTCCACCGGCGTAGCCACTTCGCAGCAAGCTACAGCGAGCGAAGAAGCCAAAGACTTCAAAGTTGTGGTAACGGTCAACGATCCTCCGCCAGATCTGCGGCCGGGTCTTTCGACTACCGCCAAGGTCACAACGGCCGCGCGCAGCAACGCCCTGGCGGTTCCCATCCAGGCGCTCTCCGTGCGTACCAAGGCACAGTTGGAGCAGGAGAAATCCGCCCCCAGCTCGGTTCATGCGGCAGCACCGGCACCCAAAGAAGTTGCATCCAAGGACAAGAGTAATAGCAGCAAAGACCAGAAACAGGACGTGCAGGGCGTCTTCGTCATTCGCAACAAGAAAGCGGAATTTGTGCCCGTCACCACCGGCATCGCCGGGACCAGCGACATCGAAGTGCTCAACGGCTTGCATGAGGGGGACGAGGTCATTACCGGCAGTTACAAGGTTTTGCGCACGCTCCGTTCCGGGAGCAGCGTAAAAATCGATAACTCGGCCCCTAAGAAAGAAGACGAAACATAACCTTCGCCAGCTTCATCCGTCCAATGGAGAAGCCTGTACGGGTCTCGAACAAAACGGAGCTCTCGGAGTCGAATCTAATCTCGGAGAACCCAGTGGCACCGGAGCAGGAGAAAAACATGGCAACCGCAGAAGTTATCAGCATGCCCACGAACGCCGTTTCAGTGCCACCGCCGCAGTCCTGCATGATCGCGGCTGAGGACCTCTGGAAAACCTACGACATGGGTTCGGAGCAGCAAGTGCACGCCCTGCGCGGGGTCAACCTGCGCATCGAGCGGGGAGAATATGTTGCCATCATGGGACCCTCGGGCTCGGGCAAGTCCACGCTGATGAACCTGATCGGCTGCCTGGACACGCCCACCAAAGGCGAATACTGGCTTAACAGCCAGTTAGTCAGCGAGCTCGATGACGATGAACTGGCGCGCATCCGCAACAAGGAAATCGGCTTCGTCTTTCAGACTTTCAACCTGCTGGCTCGCGCCACGGCTCTGCATAATGTTGAACTGCCGCTGATCTACGCCGGCATTCCGACCGGAGAGCGCATCGAACGCGCCAAGGCAGCATTGACTGCCGTCGGCATGGAATCGCGCATGACTCACAAGCCTAACGAGCTTTCCGGAGGCCAGCGTCAGCGTGTCGCTGTCGCCCGCGCTCTGGTGAATCGGCCTTCGATCATCCTGGCGGATGAACCCACCGGCAACCTCGATTCGGCGACGGGAAACGAAATCATGGCTTTGTTTGACCGCCTGCACTCGGAAGGAAACACCATCGTGCTGGTTACCCACGAGCACGACATCGCCGAGTACGCTCACCGCGTGGTCAACATAAAAGACGGAGTGGTCGAGCGCGACGAGCG
>JBEKWP010000188.1:0-5212 GCA_049512915.1 Candidatus Sulfotelmatobacter sp. | reverse complement strand
GACGCCGCGAAGAAGGCCGGGATTGAGCATTTTGTTTACACCTCCGTTGCGGGAGCGGACCGAAACACGGGCATCAACATTTGGGAGAGCAAGTGGGAGATTGAGAAGCATATCCGCAAGCTGGGACTGCCGGCGACGATTTTCCGGCCTGTTTCGTTTTTCGAGAACTATTACATTAACGTTTTTCACCTGGGTATCCTGATGGGTTGGCTGGTCTCGCCCGTTAAAAGGAACCGGCCTTATCAGATGATCGCGACGTGGGACATCGGCGGTTTTGTGCAGCTGGCCTTTGAACGCCCTGAAGAGTTTATGGGAATGGAACTTGAGATTGCGGGAAGCGCTCAGACCAATCTTGAGAACGCCGAGACTTTCAGCCGGGTCACGAAAAGGAAGGTCAGGTTTTTCGAACTGCCGATGTGGATCGCCTATTTTCAGGTGGGCAAGGATATCTATAACTCCTTCCGCTGGCTCAACACGAGCGGCTACAAGGCCGACATACCCGAACTTCGCCGCCGTTATCCCGAGCTTAAGCTCAAGACCTTGGAGCAGTGGCTGTATGACGAAGGCTGGGACAAACATGCCCGGCGCATCACGATTCACAAGGGGTCTGGACCTTCAAAGAGGCAAAGCAGCAGAAGCCCAGAGCCGCCGGTTAAGCCTGGATTGAGAATGGACGCGAAAGTGCAGGTGGGCTGAATTGATACGCGGAATTGTGGCCACGGGCGGTCTGGCTCTCCATTGCTACACAATGGAGCATTGGATCTATCCCAAACTGAAGGTCGAAGGCTTCCCTGTCACGCCATTCGGCGACAGCCTGCAGATGAAGAAGTCCTTTCGCATGCTCTGGCATTTCTTCACAGTCAATATTCTGGGCACCGCTATCATGGATTACATTTTCTACTTTACAGACTGGTATTCCGACCCGCAGCGGATTGTGCTGGGCAGAGCCATTGCGCTAGAGTGGTTTGCGCAGATTTTTGTATGTTTTTGCATCAGCCATTTCTCGCCCAGGCAGCTCACGAAGGCGTTTCAGTGGCTGATTCTTCTCGCCATCGGAGGCTTGACATGGCTTGGCACCACCGGATCGTAAGGAGCGGACAATGAGCAGAGCGCGTATGAGCATTTTCATCTATTCGATCTACCTGGCGGCCGGCGGCCTGGCCATGGCTATCATTCCGAACCAGATCCTCGCATTGGTGGGCCATCCCACCACGAGCGAGCCCTGGGTGAGGCTCTTCGGCGCGCTTGCTTTCGTTCTGGGCGCGAAGGGATTCAACTACTCGCGGCTGGAAATAGAATCCATGTTTCAGTTCGACGTCTATACGCGGTCGTTCTTCGCGACCTTTCTATTGATTCTCGTTCTGATCGGCATGGCTCGCCCCATTCTGCTGGTCTGGACGGTGGTCGATTACGGGGCAGCGCTCTGGACAGCGTTGGCTATTCGTGCCGACCGGCGCAGCGCCGTCCGCACCGCGGCAGCCTGATCTTGAGGGAACGGTTTTTCCATACGACAGGAGAGATAAGATAGGTATGACAAAAACGACGACAGAAACCACGATGACAGAAACAGTGCCGTTGGTTCATGTTCCGGGAACCGAGCTTCCGCCGGTGGTGCTCGACCTGGGCAGAACGAAAAGGAAACTGATCCGCGAACTCAAGAAGGGCGAAGGCGAACTCATGGAAGAGGTTGCCGCCGCTCTTGAGGCAGTTCGCAACAACCTGGGCGCCGAAGTGGAAGGCAAGGTGCTCACGCCTGTGGTGATCATCTACGAGCGGAGGATCCGGCGCCGGACCGGGTTCTTTCCGTTCACATGGTAAAGTCTATGACACAGAACAAGACCGACAATAAGCCCGCCGAACCCGTCGCAGTCCCGGCCCGCACCCCTCCACCCCCGGTGATTTTGCAAGAGAGCGCCCGGGTGAAAGTCCTCAGGGGAAGAAAGAAGAAGAAGCGCCGTTATAGCGCCGGGCTTGGTACAATCCAGCATCTTGAGCGTGGCGTTACAGAGTCCCTTGAAACGGTTACCAAAGGGGTCGCGCGCGTCTTCAGCGAATACAGCGAACGCAGCGACAAGTCGGCGCGCAAGAAGCGCGACGGGGCGCTCCGGGATGGAATCGAGAATTGGACCAAAGCACTCAGCAAGGGAATGCGCATCGCGGGCGACGCGCCCTACGACTTTGTAAAAGAGATAACTCGCGGGCCAGGCTCGAAGCAGGTCCGCGACACGGTGAGGTTATTGACGCCGCCTCCGCTGCGCTAGCTACGCGCAGTCTGCGACCTTATTCGCCCGGAGGCCTGACATGACGCGCGACGGGTCCCCCGAGCACCTTACCTGGGACGGCCTGCTTATAGACGAGTCCGATGAGGTCGAATCCGAGGAGACCGAGTCCGAGGCGGCAGATACTCCGCCCGACCACGAGCGGAACGGATTCGCTCCCCGTCCGCCGCGCCGTTCCCCATCCGGTGCAGGCGAGTTGGACCCGCGCCGCCGTGAACGCATCCGCATTGCGGCCCTGCGTGCATTGGCGCGCCGGAAAGACAGATCGGCCCAGGCGAATGGCCAGACTCACTTCGAACCGGGAATCGATCCTCTCACTCTGAAATTCAAGCAACCGCCGGGACTCCTTCCACCCGAGGTCCGCGCGAATCTGCAGGGCAACATCATCCCGCAAGTCTCGCCGGCGATGATGCGCCAGCTCAACTGGACTGCGAACATCTTCCAGACGTTCTCCCGGTTGATGATTTACGGTTTCGGCGGGCTGCGCTGGGCATCGGCTATCCTCTGGGACAAGCTCCTCCGCCGCGACACGATTGAACGCAGGGCCGTGCGCCTGCGCGAAGCGATCGAACGAATCGGCGGAAGCGCCGTCAAAGTGGGCCAGCAGATGGCGATGCGCATCGATCTGCTGCCCTACGAGTACACGGTCGAGTTGACCAAGATGCTCGACCGCATGCCCACTTTCCCCACCAGCTACGCCATCGAGCGGATTGAAACGGTGATGGGAAAGCCGCTGCTGGAAGTTTTCACTGCCTTCGATCCCGTTCCCATCGGGTCAGCTTCAGTGGCCTGCGTGTTTCAGGCGTTCCTGAAGAACGGCGAGCGCGTTGCCGTGAAGGTTCGCAGGCCTGGCATCGGGGAGAAATTTGTCGCCGATTGCAATGCACTCGCCGCCGTGCTTGAGTTCCTCGAATTCTTCACCATCATTCGTCCCGGATTGTCGCGGAATTTCGTATACGAGTTCCGCAGCATGCTGATGGAAGAGCTGGATTTCAGGAAAGAGGCGCGCTACACCGAACTGTTCCGCAGCGGCGTGAAGGAGCACCTGAAGCATATCAGTGCCCCGCGCATCTACTTCGAGCTGTCGTCAGAAGACATTATGGTCTCGGAGTTCGTCCAGGGCATCTGGATGCGCGAGCTGATCGCGGCGGTCGAGAAGGATGATACGCGGGCGATCGAACTGCTCAGGGCGGAAGGAATTCATCCCGAGCTGGTGGCCAGGCGGCTGCTGCGCACAAATCAGTTCGGCGTTTTCGAGAACGTTCTTTTTCACGCGGACCCGCACCCCTCCAACGTAGTCATACAGCGCAATAGCGAGCTGGTGTTCATCGATTTCGGGTCATCGGGCGCCTACACAACCAAGGAGCGCAACAACTGGAAGCAGCTTTCGCATTACCACGACACAGCGGACATCGGCCGCATGGTGCAGGCCGCGCTGGCGATCCTTGAGCCTCTTCCTCCGATCGATGTCGACGAATTTTCCAAACGCGTGGAAGGCATCTTCTGGCAGGATCTATATGCCTTCAAGAGCAAGCACACGGAATGGTGGGAACGGACTTCTGCCAAGATCTGGATTCGATTCCTGACCCTGGCGCGGGAATATAACATTCCCCTGAATCTGAATACCCTCAAGATGATTCGGTCGACTCTGTTGTACGAGACCATCGCTGCGCGCCTGTATCCAGAGGTCAACGCTTATAAGGAACATCGGGTTTACAACAACGCCGCGGGTAAGCGCGCTCGCAAACGCGTGCATAAGCAGGTGCTTAAATTCCTCTTCAAGGGACCGAGCAACGAAAGCTACTTGATGATCGAGCAGCTGGAGGACATGGTTAATCGAACCACTTATCTTGCTCAGCGCTGGCTGGATTCGCCGCCGTTTCAGTTCACGAATCTGGTGGATAAAGCATCGATGGCGATCTCGATATTTCTCCGCGGCTGCCTTACCTTCTCGGTGACCACTCTTTCGCTGGGGTTCGGCCTGGTGGGTTTGCATTTGGTCACGGGCGCCCCAACAATTGGTATCTGGCACGCGGTGCTCGAAGTCCTGCGGTGGACTCCTTACCAGTTCCTGGTGGGCGTGAAACTGTTCCTGGACATCCGCAAGGTCCTGTTCCGCTTCTTCGATAAGGACATCAAGGAGAGGAACTCCTGATCGACGCTGGCCGCTCTTACTTGAGGAGCGCCGCGCGCGTAATCATCGTCTGGGCCAGGTCCCCTGACGCTCCGGCATGGAACGCTGCCAGGAAACCTTTGCGGTCTGTGCTGAGCAGAACCGCCGGACCTTCATCGGAAATTCTCACCGTGGCATTGCGCGGCTGAGCAGTAATCATACCCATCTCGCCAAAGTATTCTCCGGGCCCGAGCCGCGCGAGTTCCTTGGAGCGGCCATCGGCACGCCGCGTAACGACGGCAATGCCCTCGGCAATTACATAGAAGCGATCCGCGGCGTCTCCTTCATGGATCACGGTTGTGCCGGGCTCCAGGCTCTCCGCCGAAAACTCCGGAAAGAGCCGCTCGAGCGCGTCGGCGGAAATTCCCGGTAGAGCATTGCGCAGAATATTGTGAGCGGTTCGCTTGCGCGCGATCGCGGCCATCTCGCCGGCGATCAAATCGGAATTCTCCACCAAATCGAGAAACCGCTCGCGAGACAATTCCAACACCTGAACCGTCGGGCTCTCAGCGACGACCGTTGCCGTTCTGGGCACGCCATGCAGTAGTCCGATTTCGCCAAAATAATGACCGGGCTCAAGCCGCGCAACGACCTTGCCGTCCTTGCTCACGGACACCGTGCCGCGCTCGACGATATAGAACGCCGTGGCCGTATCGCCCTGCCGGATAATGATCTCGCCCTGCTGAAAAGTCCGGCTCTGCGCGGTTTCCAGATTCGCGGCGACGGACGGGTTGTCATACCCCGGAAAGGCAGCGTTAAT
>JBEKWP010000187.1:0-5169 GCA_049512915.1 Candidatus Sulfotelmatobacter sp. | reverse complement strand
GTAGAACTGCGAGGCCTGGAGAACCGCGACTACCACATAGTAGATTACGAAACCGGCAAAGACCTGGGCAAAGTCCACGGCCCGAAAGCCACCATTCCGGCAAGCTTCGACCAACACCTGCTGCTCGAAGCGCAGCCGCAGTAATCCCGGCTGCCACAGATCTGTCATCCGGAAGCGACAGCTTTACCTTCGCTGAAGGACCTCCCTCTCCACCGAGCCGTCCCGCTAAGCCCCAAAACGCCGCGACTCTCCTCGCGCATCGAAGCGGCGAAGAACCTCACTCCCCATCGCCCGGCAAGATCCCAAACTCCATCGCCTCCAACTCCCGCCGAAGCTGCGCCACCGATCGAAACTGCACCGCGTGAATGCCCAACTCCCGCGCCGCCTGCACATTGATTTCCCGGTCATCCACAAACAGAGTCTCGCCCGCCCGAACCCCAAGCCCGCGCAACGTATGTTCGTAGATCGCCGGATCAGGCTTGATCAACCGAACCTCTGCCGAAAATGTCTTGAAGTCAAACAGCTCCAGCCACTCAAAATTCTCCCGCAAGTAAGCAATCATCGCCGGATGAATATTCGAAAGCAGCCCAGTCTTGATTCCTCCCCGCCGCAGCCGCTCCAACCAGCGAACCATCTCCAGATTCGCCTCGCCAAACATCTCCACATCCCACTTGCAAACCTGATCCAACTGCTCGCGATCAATCGCCGCGCCAGCATCCTCCGCCAGCGCCATCCAATAATCTTCCGCCGTGATGTCTCCCCGATCGAACGCACCCCGGTTCTTATCCCAAAGCGCCTGAAACGACTCAGCATCCGCGCCAAATACGTTCGCCAGCCGATGAAACGCCTCGTCCGGCGGCCGGTGGCAAAGCACCTCGCCATAATCGAAAATAACCGCTCTGATTCCCGTCACACCTTTAGCCTCTCTTGATAAAAACGTGAGTTGCCTCTTCTCCGTGCACGGTACGGAAAGGTGCGTATCCAAGCTGAGCAAGATTGATTCCGGAAAATAGATGCTCCCCTTCGCCCAGCAGGACCGGTGCCACGGCTAAATGCATTTCGTCAATCCCGCCGGCAACCAGATACTGCCGGATCACAGACACTCCCCCGCCGATGCGCACGTCCTTGCCCTTGGCCGCCTCTCTCGCTTTCTTGAGCGCAGATTCCAGTCCATCGGTGACGAAGTAAAACGTAGTGCCCCCTTCCATCGCCAGGGGAGACCGCGCATGATGCGTGAGCACAAAAACCGGAGTATGAAACGGCGGATTATCGCCCCACCACCCCTTCCATGAATCGTCTTTCCACGCGCCTCGAACCGGCCCAAACATATTCCGGCCCATGATCCAGGCGCCGATATTTTCGAAAGACTCTGCGGCAATGTCACTGTCAATGCCCTTGCGCCCGCCGCTTTTACCATGTGCCTTTTGAAATGCCTCCGTCGGCTGAAACCATGCATGCATCTCGAGCCCCCGCACTCCCAGAGGATTCTGCGCATCCTGCCGCGGCCCGGCGCCAAATCCGTCGATGGAAATCGAAAACACAGCAACTTTGACTTTGCTCATTGCGACCTCCGTGGATTCATCGCTGTGCTGCATGGTCGCCGCAATCCGCGAGTGATCGCGGCCATACTTCACGGAAGAACCTGAGGCAGCAACAGGAAAAGGCCGATCTGATTTCTCAGACCGGCCTTTATTTATATAGACACGCATCGAAGGCGAGCCTAGGGAGCGAGGGCAGACGCTTTGTCCAGACTGCGGGCGGCAAATTCGATGACCGCTTTGACTTGTTCGCGATCAAGGCCGTCATACCATTCCATAATGTCGTCGAGATTGGCTCCCGCCTCAAGGTTCTCGAAAATGGCCGACACCGGCATCCGCGTGCCCTTCAAAACCCACGCGCCGCTTACCTTGCCGGAAACGCTCTCCACCGCCGGACATTGTGACCAGTCGAGGGCTGTCATGGCAGGAACTCCTTCGCAAAGCATAACGTGAGGCCCCGCCTTTTGCAAAGCGCGAAAAAGTTGGGTCCACCCGCCGATATCGAAGGATCTCTGTTTGCGTCGAGAGATGCTTGGAGTAAACTCCGAGACAGTCCCTGCGGCCCCGGTTCGAGAAGCTGGTAAGTCGGATTCGTTATGTCAGTTTTCCCCATCTCATGTTCGCGCCCTCGGGCAATATCTACTAATTGCCGTCTCGGAGCTTCACTCCTGTTAGCAGCTGTGACGTCGGCTTGCGGCTCAGGCGGGGGTTCAACCCAGGCCCTGGCACCCACAATCGTGACGCAGCCTGCGAACCAGGAGACGACGGTCGGGCTTACGGCAACATTTACTGTAAACGCCGCCGGTACCGGTCCTTTTCAGTATCAGTGGAGTAAGAATGGAACCGCGATCGCCGGAGCAAGCGGCGCTTCCTACACCACGCCGGCTGCCGCGCCCACCGATAACGGCGCAAATTTCACCGTGATCGTCACCAATGCGATTGGCTCGGCGACCAGCGCTCCTGCGTCGCTCACTGTCGGTCCCCGAGTCCCCAAGCCCGGCGACTGGCGCTTCCAGGCATTGGATCTTCCCGCCTTCGTTCCCCTCGTTGCCACCTTTCTGCTGGGAGGGACCGAAGTTCCGTATCCCAACGCCATTGGGACGCCGCTGTCGATGGGCGCGGCTCCAGCCATTTGCGTTTTTGGAATTGTGGACGACTGTGCCTGGGGTTATTCGGTGTATGCCGAACCTGCGGGCGGCTCTGCAATATCGGCCTTCTACCTCTCGGATTCATTCCCCAATCTCGACGCCGACTTGCAGGCTCTGGCTACCCCGAACAACGTGATCACCTCACTCGATCTGGAGCCCGCGAACAGTGTGTTCGCCGTCTCCTGGTTGCAAACCACCGCCGCTGGTGGGTTCAGCGCTATCTCCCAATCGGTCGCCTCTGCCGACGTCCAAGCCGTGGCTTCGCAGCTGGGAGAACAGAGCCAGGTGGTCACTGCATTAACGTTTAACGCTGGCCAAGTGCAGATTCTGGCTTATGGCTGGCAGGGT
Organism: Candidatus Sulfotelmatobacter sp.; assembly: GCA_049512915.1. Classification (GTDB taxonomy): domain Bacteria; phylum Acidobacteriota; class Terriglobia; order Terriglobales; family Acidobacteriaceae; genus Sulfotelmatobacter. The sequence continues at coordinate 2,135 of JBEKWP010000187.1, read as the reverse complement.
GACACCACCACGATCTACGAGGCGACAGCGGTCGCCGCCACCGGCGACAACTTCATCACCGAGGCAACGAGCCTGGCTGCGGCCGGTTACATCATCACAGCACTGGGAGGCGACCCGACCGACGGTCTCATTCTCGTCGGTACGCGCGTCCAGGGGGACACTATGTCCCGTCCCATCCAGTTTGTCACGCCCTCGGGAACTCAGGGACAACTCGACAAGACCGTACAATTCAACACCCAGGAACTCTTTACCTCAGCCGGGCAGAACTGGATCTATCAACAATAGGCTCGGCACGCAATCACAAAAGAACCTTGTCATCCTGAAGCGACAGCTTTATCGTCGCTGAAGGATCTCCATCTCCACCGCACTCTCGGCTTGAATCTGGGGTGCCCCACGCCTCGCCGCCTCTGCGAGACGTGGGATTCCACCACCGCCAATGCCTTTGGACTTCGACCTCGAAGAACTAACAAAAGCGAAACAGGGAAACTTCCGGCTATCTCCGCCGCACCCCCCGCCGCAAGCCGTCCCAAGCCTCTCTCCACCCTTGGCTTTAGCCCGAGAATATCGTACTGGAGAAACTGGAAAGCAACAGCCATCCTTGAGTGCAAACGGCAACGACCTACGCTCCACACGTGTGGCGCGGGCGCCCTCGCCCGCGAACTGCCGATCCCGAATCGGCACTCTATGTTCATCTATCACAGACTTCAGAGCAGGAATTCCTTAAATTTATCGTTTGGGATACCAATACGCCAGACAGTTCATCGCCACTCCCCAAATACCGATACCGCCGGCGCCTTCCGCATCTACAGAAGGCCGACGCAGATCTTTTTGTAACCTTCTGCACGGCCGGCCCACTCGTCTTATCCTCCGCCGCGCGCGATCTAGTCCTACAACATTGCTTGCGGGAAGACGCGTCAAATGTGGCGCGGGCGCCCTCGCCCGCGAACTGCCCCGAGCCAAGAATCAACTTGCTGGCCGCCGTCGTAATGCCCGATCACGTGCACTTGCTGCTTTCCCCGCTGCGGGACGGCTGCGGCTGGCCATTCCCGCTGTTAGAAATCTTGCAGTGCCTAAAGGGCGCAACCGCCCACCGGATTAACAAGCTCCTGCATCGGTCAGGACCAGTCTGGGAAGAAGAGTCCTTCGATCACGTCCTGAGGTCGGACGAGAGCCTGCAACAGAAGTGTGAGTACATCCGGCAAAATCCGGTGAAGGCAGGATTAGTTCGCAAACCGGCGGATTATCCGTGGCTATGGGTGAACCCAGAATTCGAAAGAGACTTGGCAGACAACCCAGAATGAGAGAGTCAAAAGCCGCGGGCGAGGGCGCCCGCGCCACATTCACACCAAAAGGAAAAGGCCGACCATGTCTCCATGATCGGCCTTTATTTATGCCGGCAACGACCTACGCTCCCGGCAACGACCTACGCTCCCACACACTTGGCGCGTGCAGTACCATCGGCCCTGCGGGGCTTAACTTCCGTGTTCGGGATGGGAACGGGTGGATCCCCCGCGGTAAGATCACCGACAACTTGAGGCGCTTAGCAGGCGTGAATGCAGCCGCCAAAGGCGGCAAATGGGAGCCTGCTGCCGAAATCCTGAGCGTTTTTCGCGAAGGATCTCTTGACGCCATCTCGTAGCAGCTACTAGCTTGAATCTTCCAGCGAAACCTCGTCGCGATCACGGAAAGATTCCTCGCTGCAAACTTGAATCTGTCGGCTTCCGCCCCCAAGCCTGAGCTCATTGGACTGAGCTAGAAGCCAGGAGCTAGAAGCTGATTTTTCAAAGATCATGAGGACAATGCCTCACAACTGAATAGATTGGGTGTGGCTTACTTTCTTGTTGTTTGTTTCTGATTTCTGCCACCGTACTTCGGCTTTGCTTCCTTACGAAAGCGTCGGCGCAACAGTTGTCAGTGTTGCATCTCAGTCATTCAGTTTCTAACGACTTCAACAACATTGCTAATTCCAGTTCAGTTTCGAACTGGCAACTGGCAACTGAGTACTGGCAACTGTTTCTGCACCGAGTAAATTTTATGGTCAAGCCGAACGGGCGATTAGTACTGGTAAGCTACGAGTGTTACCACTCTTCCACCTCCAGCCTATCAACCAGGTAGTCTTCCTGGGCCCTTCTTAT
>JBEKWP010000186.1:0-4637 GCA_049512915.1 Candidatus Sulfotelmatobacter sp. | reverse complement strand
TGCCCGGTTATGTATTGCGAGGTGCCTGAGGCCACCAGCCGGCCTTGCGCGTCCACGACATAAGGAATCAGACCGCCGCCGCTTACTTCGTGCAGTCTGCGAATCAGGAATTGCAGATCCACAACCGCGCCGACCATGCCCAGAAAACGTCCGCCGTAGCTGACCGGACTGCTCACCAGCACAACCGTGCGTGCCGTCTTGCCGTCTTCCACCTGGAGTGCCTGGCCGTTGTAGGCGCGGCCATCGCGGGCCGCATCGTAGGCATGCTGTAACTCGCGTTGCAGAAAGGCGTCCGGCGCAATGCGGCCCGCTGATATTCCCTTGGCCTCAGAGTTGAGCAGGGTAGCGTAGGCGAGTTCATCCGAGGACGAAACAAAGTTCTCGAGCAGTGCGCGCAACTCCGGTGCTTCAATGTTCTTGTTGCCAATATCGCCGCCGCTCGCCACCTGAATCGCAGACGAAAGATTGGCCAACATCATGCGCACCGAGCGCTCGTGCTGCGAAAGATCGTCGGCCAGCGAGCGCGTCACTGTGTTCTGCAACAGCATTTCGTTGGTCTTCAGCCGGTCCCGGTTAATCGCCTCCACTTCCGAGGAGTAGAAATACATGGGCACGATGCTGATCACCAGAAGCACGCCGAGGATTACATAGAGAATCGGGATGCGCGCCGGATTGGGTGTGCTGGAAGACAAGTCGCTCCCCTGGCTTGGTTCGGAAGCGCCGTCGATCGAAGTGGCGGCGAATTTCACAGGTATCCATAGAATTCTAATGTCGAAGGAATGCCCGGAGGTGAAAACCGTTAGATTTGCCGTTACTAAAGTACCGCTCGAAGCGCACGTCCGGTGCTGGTTTGGCAAGAAACGCTTGGTAAGAAAACGTTTGGCAGGAAAACGCCCCAGATCTTCCAGTACGCGGCGATGTATTACGCCCCTGGAGTTTCGCTCTTGCTGCTGCGGGTCATCAAATCATGAATCGCTTCGCGGGGAGCCTTGCCTTCGTGCAGAATAGCGTGCATTTGCTCGGTGATGGGCATCTCGACTCCCCGGGCACGCGCCAGCCCCACGGCCGCAGTCGTGGTGAAGATTCCTTCCGCCACCATGCCATGCATCCCGGCGAGAATCTCGAGCAGCTTGCGTCCGCGGCCCAGCTCAACGCCCACGCTGCGATTGCGCGAAAGGCCGCCCGTGCAAGTCAGCACCAGATCTCCCAGGCCCGCAAGGCCCGCCATGGTTTCGGCTTTGCCTCCACAGGCCACCACCAGCCGCGTCATCTCAGCCAGACCCCGCGTAATCAGGGCGGCCACGGAATTGTGTCCCAGGCCGAGACCCGCACAGACACCGGCGGCGATGGCCACCGTATTTTTCAGCGCGCCACCGAGTTCCACGCCGACCGGGTCCTGATTGGTGTAAAGGCGAAAGCTGGCATGACTGAACTCGTGCTGGACTAAGCGCGCGAGTTCCTCATCCTGCGACGCGATGGCGATGGCCGTTGGATCTCCTCGCGCCGCTTCCAGCGCGAACGACGGCCCACTGAGCGCCCCGATCCTGGGCGCTCGAATGCCGTGGCCTTTGACCACTTGCAGGATCACCTCAGTCATGCGTAGAAAAGATGTTTCTTCCAACCCCTTGGTCGCACTTACGATCACGGTTTCTGCGGACAAGTGCGGCCGCATCTGCTCAAACAACTGACGGCAGTGTTGCGACGGCATCACGCTCACCACAATGCCCGCGCCCTCGAGCGCGGCCGCGAGGTTCTCGCAGGGCTTCACGCAAGCCGGAATGCGCTGACCGGGAAGAAATTTCTCGTTCACGCGCTCCCGTGAGATCGATTCGCAGACTTCCTTTTCGTGAGCCCAGAGTCGAATCGCATGACTCTCTTTGCGACCAAGAACGATCGACAGGGCCGTTCCCCAGGCTCCCGCGCCGATGATTGCGATCTCGCTCACGCGCGTTTTGCTCCCACGCGGCTTTCCGTTCCGGCCCAGAGCCGCCGCAGGTTGTCGCGATGTTCTACGAGAATGAGCAAGGACGTGAGCGAGATCAGAGCGAGTCCAGTTGGAGAAAGATGAAACTGACGGATACGCCACGCTGTAAAAGGAAAGACTGCAACCGCAACGATTGACCCCAGGGAAACGTAGCGCGAGATCACGACGACAACTATGAAGACGCCTGCCGCGACCAGCACCGCTCTAGGCGCGATCAGCGCGAACGCGCCCAGTCCGGTAGCGACTCCCTTACCGCCGCGGAATTTCAGCCACACCGGAAACACGTGGCCGATAACAGCGAACAACGCCGCGAGCGCCCCTTGCTCGACGGCAGGAGGCCCCGCGACCATGCGCTCGGCCACCACATAGGACAAGGCCACCGCGGCAGTCCCTTTCAGCGCATCCAGCAGCAGCGTCGCGACTCCGAGCGCCGGCGATTTGCGGGAAACATTGGTCGCCCCGATATTCCCGCTGCCGCTTTGCCGCACATCTTCACCGCGAAAGATGCGCACCAGTAGATAGCCGAAAGGAATCGATCCCAGTAGGTAGCTCGACGCGGCAATCATTAAGAGCATTCGCAAAAGTTTTCGTTTTCCTTTGCCGGGTGCGGCTACCTCAAATTAAAACTCGCCAGCTTTGTGTACTTTGAACCACCGCGAGAGAGGCGGCTCTGGTACAGAAAAAACTCGCGAGCCGTCATCGCGCCAAAATCCGGTGAAGGGAATGCCGCCAGCTTTTCCTGCAAGTGCTGAAAGCTGCTGTTCGGATGATCGCCCTTTTGCTTGCGCGGCGAACCGGAGCCGCCCGCGCCCCGCGCCAGCGTGAGATGCGGGGTAAAAGCATGCTCCTCCTTCGGAATGTCGAGCCCCGCCAGCTTTTCGTCCACCGTTGCGGCCAGAGAAGTCAATTGCGGACCACCTTCAATTCCCACCCAGAACACCCGCGGCGCGCGCGCGCCTGGAAAAAATCCGTAGCCGCGAATGCTCATTTCGAAGACGCCCGCGTCAATCGTTTCCAGCACGCGTTTGATGTTCTGAACCTCTTCTTCAGACTTCTCTCCGATGAACTTCAGCGTAACGTGCAACGACTCCGGCCGAACCCAGCGCGCCTCCTCTGCAAACCCGCGCACGCCCTCGAGAAATCGTGTAATGCGTTGGCGGATAGCGTCGTCGATGTCGACAGCAACGAAAAGCCGCATAAAATGGCTGCTAGCCGCTGGAATTAGCATAGCTAGCAGCTAGAAGCTAGGAGCTAGTAGCTTTCTTCACATCAGCTTCCTTCTCACCATATCCAGCGCCAGCGTCGTCGCGAACCAGCGAATACGTTTGCGATCGCCAGGAAAATTCCGCTCGATCACTTCCGTCCCGCCATCGCCAGCCAGAGCATGAAACACAAGTCCCACCGGTTTCTCCGGAGTCCCTCCGCCGGGTCCGGCGACCCCTGTGATGCCGATGCCGAGAGTCGCCTCGCAACGATAGCGAATGCCCTCGGCCAGCGCCGCCGCCACTTCACGGCTTACCGCTCCATGCCGTTCAATCATGTCGGCGGGCACTCCCGCCAGTTCGGTCTTCACCGCATTCGAGTAAACGATCGCGCCTCCGGCAAAGTATCGCGAACTGCCGCTGACCGATGTAATTCGCTCCCCGAGCAGACCGCCAGTGCACGATTCCGCCACGGCCAGGGTAGCGTTGCGCATCTGCAACCAGTAGCCCACAATCTGCTCGAGTGATTCGCCGTTTCGCGAGTACACGGCGTCGTCGAGTTCTTCCTCCACCGCGTCCGCCGCTTCATCCACTCGCGCCTGAGCCGCCTCCATGGTCTCGGCGCGCGATTTGAAATGCAGCTGGATCTCTCCCGCTCCCGCCAGGATCGTAGTCTGCACGTCGCCAAACCGCTTGTAAATTGGCGCCACCCGAGCATCCACGTGCGATTCGCCGAGCATTGCGACCTTCAGTACGCGAGTCGCCAGGAACGCGCGCGGCAACTTCGCACGCAGCCGCTCAACGCACTCCGCCTCGAACAGAGCTTTCAGTTCGTGCGGAGGCCCGGGCAACAGTATGACGATGCGCTCGCGCCCATCAAACTTGCCGCTCAGCCACTGTCCGGGAGCAGTCCCGTTGGCATTGGGAAGCACGGTCGCGCCTTCGAGAACGTCCGCCTGCTTCGCATTGTTAGCGGACATTTTCCAACCGCGCGCCGCGAAACGCTGTTCAATCCCAGCTAAAACGGCTTCATCGCGCCGCAAGGCAACGCCCAGGGCTTCCGCGACTGCTTCGCGGGTCAGGTCATCTTCAGTAGGACCGAGACCGCCGCTGAAAATCACGATCTCAGACCGGAACAGCGCGTGCTGCGCCGCTTCAACCAGCCGCCTGAGATCGTCGCCCACAACACATTTGAAAACCACTTCCACGCCCAGTTGATTGATCTGCTCGGTGAGGTAAAGGGAATTCGTATCCGTGCGGAAGGGCGTCAGCAACTCAGAGCCGACGGCGATGATCTCGGCATTCACGGCTAGAAGTGTAAATGATAAAGGCAGTTCTCAGTTCCCTGTACTCAGTATTCAGCTCTCAGCGATGCAGGTCGGGTTTTTCTGAGAACTGAGAACTGAGAACTGCCTTCGTTATTCCGGCAGCAACGGCAGTCCCGGAATATT
>JBEKWP010000185.1:0-4775 GCA_049512915.1 Candidatus Sulfotelmatobacter sp. | reverse complement strand
TCCCAACACGCAAGCAGTAGAAGGAAAATTGACGCCACATGCCACAAGAAAAGCCCGGTCTCCATGGGCAAGTGAGTCGACCGCAGAGACAATGCAATCAGAGTAGGGAAGATCGTCAGGCTGGCATGGGACGCGAAGAATTCCTGACCCGCCGGAAACAGTGCCGGATGCAGAATCTTCTCCACTCCTGGAAGATAAATCTCCGCATCCTCAGCGTAAGGATGGTATCCGTGCACCAACAGCGCCCCAGTCGTCAGCAGCAGCAGAATCGCCAGCGTCTTATATTTTTCTGAGAGGATGAAGTTCACTCAACCGTCGCGACTTTAGGCGCGAGGTTCGCTCGCCTTTGCTTCTGCTCGGCAAACCACGAAGCGACCGCGAAAGCCGCGAGCACCACGTATTGCGGATCAATCGGCCGCCGGTAATAATCTTCCGGGTGTGTCAGGTAATAGATTATAGGAAAGAAAAAAAACACGATCACATAAGGCATGGCGATGTTCTTGTCGAGGCGCCACGCCCGGCGAAGTCCAATCAAAGTCAGCACCGTAAGCCCGGTGCAGAACAGCATATTCCATGGATCAGCCGGCTCTTCCTGCAGATAGCGGGGGCTGAAGCTCCAGAATCCCGTCCACAGATAAACCACCCGGCGCAGAGTCTGCTCCACATATAGAAGCCGGTGCGAATTGATAAACGCCAGCCCTTCGTGAAACTTCTTCGAAGTGTAAGCGATCTCGCCGAGTTGCTGATACTCCCGCCATTCGTTTTCGTTATCCGAAGGATGATAGCCGGGAGGCCCCCAGTGCCACGAATCCTGATTGTTACCAAAATAAACCTCCAGGCCCAGACAACTGCGGAACGGAATGAACTTGTGAAAGGTCACGTAGTTTCGAATGAACCACGGAGAAACTACCAGAGTGACAGCCAGCACCGCTCCCAACCCCGGAGCCAGCCATCGTTGCCCACTCTTATAGAGGCGATACCACGCCCACGCTCCCAGAAAAGGTGCCACCGACATTACGACTGGATCCGTCAACCCTCCCAGCCCGCTAAGCGCGCCGAACCCTGCCCACGGCCAAACTGAGGGCGAGTTTTCCAAATAAAGTGCCAGGAGAAATACGAGGGTCATCAAAAGCGTGGTGAGAGTCGTTGCCCAGATGAAATCCGCCGAGAAATAAATTCCATAAGGAAAGAACGCCCAGGCCCATCCCGCCCACGCAGCCGTCGGTTCTCCAAACTGTTTTTTCGCGATGAAGTAAACCGGAATGCAGGTGAGCGCCGAGAACAAACAATCCAGAGCCAGTGCCGCGATCGCCGAGGCTTTGCTGTAAACGCCAAATATCTTGAAGATCCCCGCCAGCAAGTAAGGAAAGACCGGCGCCAGCCACGCCGTCGGCCCGGTCTTTCCAAATAGAGGATTGCTGAAGCCCTCGCCCTGCGCGATCGACCGCGCAATCCTGCCGCTCTCGCCTCCCATTCGCCAGTGATCGCGATATGGGTCCGTCCGCTCCGGATACAGAAGCGACATCACGAGAAGCCGTAACAGCAGCGCTACCATGACCATCCAAAACAACGAACGCCCGATGCGTCTTGTGACCGCCTTACCCGAGTTCATACCGATCGCTGTTTCAGAAGATCCCATTCGCTTTGATCGAAAACCAATTGCAGAGATCGAGCTTACAGTTTGCCACAACAGAACACCCCTGGTTTGTTCTCCCTCCTGTCTTCGGGGTTTCCCGCGCTTGCGCCTTCCTCGCGCCCTACGTAGCATCTAACTTAACCATGGCCGCCGCACTCATGCCCGACCGCCCGCGACCGAATATGGCCTTCGGCGAGATTCTGAGTTTCTCCTACGACACTTTTTGCAGCAACAAAGTGCGCTTCATCCTGACCGCGCTGGGCATGGTCATCGGCACGGCGTCTCTTATCCTGGTGGTCACCGTCGGCATGACCGGCAAGCAGTACGCCCTGAGCCAGATTCAGGCCATCGGCACCAACGAAATTTGGGCGGAATACGAAGGCGCTCAGCACATCAGCAATTCGACTCTTGATCCGCTGACCGTGGAAGATGTGCAGGCAGTGCAGGAACAGGTGCCGGGCGTGATTGCGGCTTCGCCTGTGATCACTCTCGGGGAGCGCATCCCCATCGGCAACGGCGACGAAAAAGATGTGCAAATTCTCGGGGTTTATCCCGACTATCAACGCGTCCGCAACCTCACCGTGCTCGCCGGGCGCTTCTTCGATCGCGAAGACTCGCAGGCCCACAACAAAGTCGGAGTGATTACGGAAAAAATGGCCCGGGCCGTCTACGGCTCACCGCAGGCTGCCGTGGGCAGGATCATCAAACTTACCGGATTACCCTTCACCATCATAGGCACCTTTAAGGAGAGCGGGGAGACTTTCGGCCAGACGGAAGTCAGCGACTACACCATGGCGATCCCGTACAGCGTGAGCCGCTACTTCCTCGAAACCCCCAGCGTCAAGATGATCTATTTCTCCATGGAAGACGCTGACATGGTGCTGCCGGCGACGGCGCAGATCAAGCGTGTGTTGCAGTCCCGCCATCGCACCGAGTCCGTGTACAACGTGCAGAATCTCACCACAGAACTCGCCATGATGGACCGCATCGCCACCGCCCTCACCTGGGTGCTGCTGCTGGTTTCCATGGTGACGTTGGTGGTCAGCGGCATCGGCATCATGAACATCATGCTTGCCACCGTGACCTCGCGTATTCGCGAGATCGGCATCCGCAAAGCCGTCGGCGCCACCAATCGCGAAATTCGCTTCCAGTTTCTCGCTGAAGCCATTCTCATTTCGCTCATCGGAGGCTTTGCCGGCATCGTCATCGGCCTTGCCATCCCCTACTCGGTCCGCTTCCTCACGGAGTACCGCATCCCAATCTCAGGCTTGTCGGCCATCATCGCGATTATCGTTTCTTCTGTGGTCGGCGTGATCTTCGGCACCGTCCCCGCTGCCCGCGCTGCCCAGCTCGATCCCGTCGAGAGCCTGCGTTACGAGTAAACGCGGGCTCCTGTTTCAAGAATGTGACAGAATTACGCTGGATCGAACTGCAGGAGGAAGAGGCATCCCATGCGATCCCTGGAGATCATTTTCAGCGATGGTCTCCGCCAACTCCCTGGGCGCGGAGGCGCTCGGCTTGTCCGATCAGATCGGATCGATCTGCCCCGATCTTCAGGCGGACATCATCGCGCTCGATGGCGATCCACTGAAAGACATTACCGCCGTCCGCCGGGTCGTATTTGTGATGAAGGGAGGCGTAGTTTACAAGAACGCCGCGCGTGCCGCGACGCCTGTTTATGCGGTGGCCTTCCATAATCTGACCGTAAGTCATACGGAGTCGTTCGCGCCGGCCTATTCTCCAGCCGCGCCCTGCAAAAAGCTCAACGATGCCTCCTGCCACGAAAAAGTTGCATTTTCGAGTCACTCCGAAGTAATATGCATTACGGAGCTTGACAGTAAGTATTCCCGGTTCCTAGACCCTGTACCGCTCGTTTCTAAACTCCAACACTCGCAGTTCAGCTTGTGCGAAAAACAAGATAAGAGGTGGTTGGTCCGCCTCCGTCCCGGTTCGGAGAGTTTACTATGGCGTGGTACGCGTACTGCCTTACCGAGCACCAGACCCTTCCCAATGGCACCCGTTCCCGACGCCCTTTCGTAATTGAGAATGTTCAAGGCGTGAATGGAGCCCCTGTCCTCAGCTATCCCAGCGGCGAGTTTGCTGTGATTGTGAGCGAGTACGACCAGAATGCAGCAGAACTCGATCAGAAATCCGCCATCGAGCACGCCCGCGTAGTCAGCGGCTGCTTCCGCAATTCCACCGTACTGCCTTTCCGCTTCGGAACCATTTTCGAAAGCGACGACGCCCTCCGCCAGGCCGTCCGGGTAAACCGGCGTGCCTTTGGCCTGAGCGTCGCCCGGCTCCGCGGCAAATCCGAAATGCACATCAAGCTGACGGTCACCGACGGCTCGCTGCGCGAAGCCATGATCGAGGTCGTCCTGCCGGATACGGTCGGCGGCGACTATCTTTCCAAGCTGCGCGTCAAGGCTTCCCGCGACCGCGAACGCCAGACCAAGGCCCGCGCCCTCTCGGTGCAGGTCCACAAGCTGTTTAATCCTCTTGAAGAGGAAGTGAGCTGCAAGAAGGTTGCGCCCCAAGGCATGCTCATCGACATCGCCCATCTCATCGATTCAAAGTCGGTCGAGAAATACCAGAACCGTTACAGCACCGCCGCCAAGCAGCTCAAGAACTGCGAAGTGGCCATCAGCGGACCCTGGCCCCCATACCACTTCCTGCCCGGGAAGTTGCGTACCGTGGCCGGCAACAGCTAACCCAGCGGATACTTCGGGCCGCCGTTTGCCAAGAGGCGCCGGCGGCCCAGATTTGCCCCCATTGTTGTGCATTCAATGTGCAGGCTTATGCACTTTCGCTCCACCCACGCCTTGGCACCGAATCTCAGGCGCGAGCAGAAGGCCACTTTAAGCTACGTTTTATCAATCGCTTACGGATAAAGACATCCATCGACCAACGCCTTCCCGATTTGGTTCGGGAAGTGCTTCTTCTTAAAGTACTAAAGAGGCCGCAAACCCACCGCAATGACCTTCAATCAATTCTCTATTCAACATTTCCCGAAGTACCGCCCGGCTTTGTGGGACGGATGCTTCCATCGCCTTTCCTGACAACCCACCACCTGACCTCTTTGAAACGTGGCCCCAGCAATGGGGCCGCTTTTTTGGCCCCAAGGACGAGCCGCTAGAAA
>JBEKWP010000184.1:0-4814 GCA_049512915.1 Candidatus Sulfotelmatobacter sp. | reverse complement strand
GTCCTGACGGGTCGTATTGTCCCTCTTCCGCAGAGGCCATAGTTCGAAGCCATAGTTCAAGGCATGGTTCGAAGCCGCACACCTACAGCTCATTTGTTCAAAACCCTTGCTGCACCAACTCTTCTACAGTGAGAACACTCTCAGCCGGTTCTCTGGCCATCATCTTTTCAACATACTTTGCGATCAGGTCAGCTTCAAGATTCACCGGATCTCCGGGCCGTAGCGAGTTGAGGTTGGTCATCTCGACGGTGTGAGGGATGATGGCAACGGTGCAGATCGTGCCTTCAAGTTTTGCCACGGTGAGACTAATGCCTTCAATCGAAATGGACCCTTTGTAGACCGTGTATTTCTCCACGTCGTGGGGCAACTCAACGCGCAACCACCAGTTTTCCGAATCAGCAATACGCTCCAGCGCGATGAGTTTGCCGACGCCATCGACGTGTCCTTGCACGATGTGACCGCCGAAGCGGCCATCGGCTTTCATGGGCAATTCCAGGTTGACCAGCGCGCCTTCATGGATTCGCGAGAACGACGTTCGGTCCCAGGTTTCTGGAGCCAGATCGGCGCAGAACGAGCCGGGCTGGATCTCGACCGCGGTCAAGCAGACTCCGCTGACTGCGATGCTGTCGCCGGTCTTCAATTCTCCGGCCGCGTTCCCGGCAGCAACGGTAATGCGGCGATTGTCGCCGTTTTGTTCGATGCGTGTGACGCGCCCTACTTCTTCCACGATGCCGGTAAACATGAGGGCCTCGATGAGACAAGAAATGAGAAACAAAAGATGAGAAACAAAAAATTATAAACCCATGGGCGAGGACTGAGAGATCTCACTCTTCGTACGGATCGCGCAGATACCCCTCTATCGCGAAGTCTTCTTCGAAGCGATGCCACTGGGGGTGCTTAACCTGCAGTGCTTTGTCCAGCCGGGAGCCGGCGGCGAATGGGACAGACCCGTCGCCGAGAATCTTCGGTGCGTAATACAGAAAAACCTTGTCGACTACCCCGGAGGCGAGCGCTGCTCCGTTCACCGCCGATCCGCCTTCGATCATGACACTTGTAATATCAAGTTCCCCGAGGCGTCGGAGAATCGCACGAAAATCGGGGCGGCCGTCCGGTGTCGCTGGCGGAAGCTGCTCGATGCGAACGCCACGCGCCTCCAGTTCGGCCTTTTTCTTTTCGTCGGGGGAGGAACAAAAAACAAGCACGTCTTTCTCGCAGACGCCTTCATCTCTCGCGCTCTGCACCAGGCGCGACTCCAGCGGCAGGCGCAAGTGCGAATCCAGGATCACGCGCAGCAACGGCCGTCGTCGCGGATTGCCACTGCGATCACTGAGCAGCGGATCGTCGGCCAGAATCGTCCCCACCCCAACCAGGAGGGCGTCGCTTTGGTGACGCTGTTGCTGCACGTTTGCGCGGGCTGCCTCGCCGGTAATCCAGCCGCCGGCAGGAGTTCCCGCCGTGTGTTTCGGAACGGCCGCGGGTGATGAAGCGATCTTGCCATCAAGCGTCATCGCGGATTTCAGCGTGACCAGGGGAACGCCGTGGCGAATGTAGCGCGCGAAAGCCTCGTTTAATCTTCGAGCTTCCGCTTCCAGCCCTCCAACCTCCACCTGAACCCCAGCCGCGCGCAGTTTCTCAAAACCTCGCCCGCTCACCTTAGGGTTGGGATCGGGCATGGAAGCCACCACACGACGAATTCCGGCCGTGATCAGAGCCTCGGTGCAAGGAGGCGTGCGGCCCTGGTGCGAGTGTGGTTCGAGATTAATGTAGAGCGTTCCCCCGCGCGCCTTATCGCGGGCAATCTCGAGCGCCCGCACCTCAGCGTGCTTCACGCCATCGTAGGTGTAAACTCCCGTGCCCGCGATGTTGCCCCGTTGATTGATGACAACCGCGCCGACGTAGGGATTGGGCGACGCCGATCCGATGCCCTGGCGCGCCAAGTCGAGCGCACGGCGCAGAAACTGCTCGTCAATGGAGTGGTCTGTCATCTGGGAGGATGAAGACAAGAGCAAACCCACCACGGAGGCACGGAGCCACAGAGAAGGAATTTAGAGTTGTTCTCTCCGTGTCTCGGTGTCTCCGTGGTGAAACGGCTTATTCGAACAGCGAGTCCACAAATTCCTTCGGGTCGAACGGCAGCAGATCGCCGACCTTCTCGCCTACGCCAACAAATCGCACGGGCAATCCCAGTTCGCGCGAAATGGCCACCACCACGCCGCCTTTAGCGGTGCCGTCAAGCTTGGTAAGCACGATGCCGGTAACGCCCGCCGACTCCGTAAACAGGCGCGCCTGCTGCAGGCCGTTTTGCCCGGTCGTCGCATCCATCACCAGCAGGGTTTCGTGCGGCGCTCCGGGGATGATGCGCTGTGCAGTCCGCCGCATCTTTTCCAGCTCCGACATCAGGCTGGCCTTGGTATGCAGCCGGCCGGCGGTGTCGACGATCACGTAGTCTGTTTTCCGGGCCGTTGCCGCCTGCAATGCGTCGAACAACACCGCGGCGGGATCGCCGCCGGGCTTGGTTTTGATCACTTCCGTGCCCGTGCGTGCGCCCCAGATTTCCAGCTGATCGATCGCCGCCGCGCGGAAGGTATCCGCCGCGCAGAGCAGCACGCTCTTGCCCTTCGACCGGAACACCTGCGACAACTTGCCGATGGTCGTCGTCTTACCGGTACCATTCACGCCCACTACCAGAATCACTTCCGGCGTGCCGTCAACTCTTTGAACCGGCCGCGTATTTGCAGCATTCAGAATTGCCAGCAATTCCTCTTTCAGAAGGCGCTTCAGCTCCTGCACATCCTTGATCTGTTTCCGGTCGGCCTTTTCTCGAAGCTTCCCCAGGACCTCCTGAGTGGTCGCGGTGCCCAGGTCGGCGCCGATCAGCGTCGCTTCAAGATCGTCGAGCGTATTGCTGTCGATCTCTTTTCCAAAGGCAACCTCCTCAATGCGCTCGGCAAGGTTCTCGCGCGTACGCGTAACTGCCTGCTTCATGCGCTCGAAGAGCCCCGGCTGCGTTTCCTCGGTACTGCCGAACAGAGTTTGAATCATGAGGAGTCCTGGAACTGATTATAGCGGTCAACGCGGCCACACCGCCGTTGGTTGCGCAGATGGCCTGAACAAGATGGGCGAGAAGCAGTTAGACGCGGGTTCTTTCGAGGTTGGCAGCGTCAGGAGCGGGCAGCGCAAGAGCAGGCGCGGCAGGAACATCAGCCGCGGCCGCATCCGGGGCGGCCACAGCTCTCCTGATCGAGAGCCGCTGGATTCGAATCTCGCCCCGTCCATAGACCGCAATCAATGCTGCCACCGGCTCGGGATCGAGCCGTTTACCGGCAAGGTTCTGAATGATTTTGAATGCCTCTTCTGGAGTGTGGGCGTGCTGGTATGGACGGTTGGTCGTCAAGGCATCAAACGTGTCGGCCACCGCGATCACCCGCGCCAGCAATGGAATTTGATCTCCCTGCAAGCCGTAAGGGTAGCCCCTGCCATCGAGCGCCTCGTGATGCAATTCAATGCCGGGAAGCATCTCGGCAAGCTGCGTAACCGGGCGCAGGATGTTGGCGCCCTTCGTCGTGTGAGTCTTCATGACCTCAAATTCTTCCGCGGTCAGCGCGCCCGGCTTCTTGAGAATGCGGTCTTCGATGCCGATCTTCCCCACATCGTGGAGCTGCGCTGAAATTTGCAGCGTTTCCGTGAAAGAGGCCGGCAAGTTCATCTCTTTGGCGATCAGCAGCGAGTAGCGCGTGACCCGGTCGGAGTGGCCGCGAGTGTAGGGATCCTTCTCGTCGACCGCGCCGGCCAGCATTTGGATGGAGCCCAGAAACAGGGCTCGATTTTCTTCCGCCGCCCGCTTAAGATCTTCGACGAATTGTTCAAGTTCTCGCGACATGGTATTGAAGGTCTCCGCCAGTTCGCCGATTTCGGTTCGGCTCCGCAAGCGCACGCGCTGCGAAAAATCACCCCGCGCCAGAGCCCGGCCGGATTGAGTAAGAATTTGCAGCGGATTCGTAATCCTGCGAGCCGCGAAGATGCTGACGCCGATGCTCAGCAGCACCGCCAACAGAGCCAGAAGACGCGCCGTACGCTGCATTTCAGCGACTCCGCGGTAAGCCTCATATTGCGGTTTCTGCACCACCACCGCCCAGTCAAGCGCCGTCACCGGACTGTAAGTCCCGAGCATCTCAACATTGTTCTGGCCCTCGCGGACCCCGAACTCCTTGGTGGCGGCCAGTTGCGCCTTACTCCCTTCGTCCACAAAATTGCGGACGATCTCCAGGCTCTTCATGTCCTGCCCGGTTATGTATTGCGAAGTGCCGGCGGCCACCAGCCGGCCTTGCGAGTCCACGACATAAGGAATCAGACCGCCGCCGCTGACTTCCTGCAGCCTGCGAATCAGGAATTGCAGATCGACGACCGCGCCGACCATGCCGAGAAACCGTCCGCCGTAGCTGACCGGACTGCTTACCAGCACAACCGTGCGTGCCGTCTTGCCGTCTTCTACCTGCAGGGCCTGCCCGTTGTAGGCGCGGCCATCGCGGGCAGCATCATAGGCATGTTGTAACTCGCGCTGCAGAAAAGCATCCGGCGCAATGCGGCCCGCCGATACTCCCTTAGCCTCAGAGTTCAGCAGGGTAGCGTAGGCCAGTTCATCCGAGGACGAAACAAAGTTCTCGAGCAGCGCGCGCAACTCCGGTGCTTCAATGTTCTTGTTGCCGATATCGCCACCGCTCGCGACCTGAATCGCAGACGAAAGATTGGCCAGCATCATCCGCACCGAACGCTCGTGTTGCGAAAGATCGTCCGCCAGCGAGCGCGTGACTGTG
>JBEKWP010000183.1:0-4838 GCA_049512915.1 Candidatus Sulfotelmatobacter sp. | reverse complement strand
CACCTCTACTGCCGGAAGCCAGCCCAGACAAACCCCAACTACAACGGAGTAGTCATCCTGAGCGAAGTCGAAGGACCTGCGTTTGTCCCCAGGGATGCCACAACCAACGCGATAGCTGCTAAGAAAACAACTTTGCGTATATCCTTATCCCGCCATCCAAAACGGAGCAGCAACGAATGACCGCAAAACTCACCGCCGCACCGCACGTCACCTTCGTCCCCATCAACGACAAAGACAAAGCCCTCGCCTTCTACCGCGACCAGCTTGGACTGACCTTCGTCGACGACCAGTCTCCCTTCGCCCTCGTCTTCGACCTCAGCGGCACCGTTCTCCGCGCCACCTTCGCCGGCGATTTCAAACCCCAGCGCTTTACCATTCTCGGATGGCAGACGAAAGACATCGAGGCCGCCGTCAGCGAACTCACCGCCGCCGGAGTTTCCTTCACCCGCTTCCCCGGCATGGATGAAAACCACCCTCTCGCCATCTGGACAGCGCCAGGAGGCACTCAGGTCGCCTGGTTCACCGACCCCTTCGGCAACACCCTCAGCCTCCAGCAAGACCCTCCAGCCGCCTGAACCCAGCGGAGGTCCAGTCCTTTGCGCACATGAGCGCAGTCAATTACAAATCTTCCGCCACGGATTGCAAGACATCGGACGAGTATTGCACTTCGTCCGCCGCCGATTGAGAACGGGCCTCCGCGCATTGCACCCGTTCTTGTCGCCTAAAATCGCGACCCACCTTTTGCACATCCCGAAAATCACCACCCACACCCACAGTTCTATTCTGAACTAGCACCTGAAAAACCTTCGCAACCACCCGAAAACCAGTGTCCGACTTCGCCCAAACCGTCAAACAGCAAGCCGATATCGTAAAGGTCATCGGCAGCTACATTCGCCTCCGCAAAGCCGGGGCCCAGAACTACAGCGGCCTCTGCCCGTTTCACAAGGAGAAGTCCCCGTCGTTTTCCGTCCACGCCGGGCGCCAGTTTTACCACTGCTTCGGCTGCGGCCAAAGCGGCGATATCTTCAGTTTTGTCAGCAAGATAGAAAACCTGAGCTTCCCCGAAGCTGTCCGCGCCGTGGCCCAGAAATCGGGCATCCCGCTGCCCAAACGTGAGTACAATTCCCCTGAAGAAGCCGCCGAAGCCGGCCTCCGCCGCAAGCTCCTCGACCTCCACGAAGCCGCCACCCTCTGGTTTGAAGAACAACTCCGCTTCCCCGAAGGCGCCCTGGCCCGCGAATACCTCAGCGGACGCGGTGTAAGCCCCGATGCAATCCGCACATTCCGCATCGGTTATGCCCCGGACAACTACAATTCATTGCGCGAATACCTGGCACAGAAATTCGACCCCGAAACCCTCCGCGCCTCCGGCGTCGTCGGCTCCAAAGACACCGAAGATCAAGAGGGAAACCTCGTGCCAGGCCGCCTTTACGCTCTTTTCCGCAGGCGGATCATGTTCCCGATCTGCAACGAAAGCGGCCGGGTCATCGCCTTCACCGGCCGCTTGCTTGAAACTCCCGGAAAGCCCAGCGGCGAGAAGTCAGGGCCCAAATACTACAATTCTCCGCAGACGGCGCTTTATTCCAAAGGCCAGGTTTTGTTCAACTTGGACAAAGCCAAAGCCCAGATCCGCGCCCTGGAATTCGCCCTCCTCGTCGAAGGCCAGATGGACTGCATCTCCGTCTTCATGCGCGGCATTCAAAACGTAATCGCCACTTCCGGAACGGCGTTCACCGAGCAGCAAGTCGGGCTACTGAAACGCCAGACCGCCAACGTAGTGGTCAACTTCGACCCTGACGCGGCTGGCGCTAAGGCCGCCGAAAAGTCCATAGAACTGCTCACCGAGGAAGGATTCACAATCAAAGTCGTCACCCTCGACGACGGCCTCGACCCTGACCGCTTCATCCGCGAACGCGGCGTCGAAGCCTACGTAGCCGCCATTCGGGGTGCCCGTCGCCAGTCGGATTACCTGATCGACCGCGCCCGACAGCAGTTTCCCGGCTCCAGTTCCGACGCCAAGATCAAGGCAATGAACTACTTGCTACCGCACATTCGGCGCATCCCGCAAAAGCTTGAGCGCGACCAGTTCGCGCACGACGCAGCGCAAAAACTCGGCATTGACTCTGCAGTCCTACGCGAAGAGATCCGCCAAGCCGCGTTAAAGCGCCAGGACCATATCGAGTCCCGCGCAGAGAACCGCTTCGCGACCGACCTGAGAGCGTTTGAGAAATTCTTTATCGAGGCCGCCTGCAACGATCAGAAATCTCCAGAGGAGTACGAGGAACTGCACGCCAACCTCCGCGACTTCGACCAGAAGATGCAGCAGGAGGCGCGCGCCGACTGGCAGGAGCAGGTCCTCCAGAATCTCCCCGCAGGCCTCTTCCAGCAACTCGTCGCGCGTCAACAGGGTCAGGACATCGAAGCCACGGGTGTCACTGAGGAGCATCGGGTACTCCTGCGTAAAGTCTTCCTTGAAGCCGGCGAACACACCCGCTCCCACGAGCAGGACAAAGAAATTATCAGAGATCTTGAAATACAGGCACTGCGCGGGACCATCGTTCAAAAGCGCGGATTCGTCGACATGGCTACCGATCGAAACTCGCCGGAAGTTATTCGCCTCTCCCAGGAGGTCCTTCAATTGGAACGAAAACTTCGTGAATTGGAGTGCGATGGGTAGCTCAGCACTCCCGAACCTGCCCGAAATCCAACAAATCGAGCTGTCAGGCTCATGGTTACGGAACTAAATCGGCTCTTCGCACATCTATATAACAAGCGAGACCGCACAAATCCCGTCAGAGTATCGACAGGACGGATGGAACCACAGATCGACCGCGAAAAAATACTTGACTTGCGCGGGCGTTTTGCGGTTAATCCGGGAGGTGCGCTGTGGTATTCTTAAACTCTCTGAAGGACACGCGCCCCACGTCCCCAAATGTGAGCTGCGGCTCCGGGGCGGGCCAACTTTGGCCCACTGCGCAATGTGTCCCGATCCGAGCAACTCAACCGGACATCGCTTACCGATGTTGTTGGGCACCATTGCCTGTACGGACTTCGGCCGCTGAATTTATTTTCAGCCCGCTGCCGATACCGTACATAGCTGTGCGTCAACACGGCGAGCAGTCGAGATTTTACGCGCAGGAGATGTGAGCGCTTTGGCTATTGACGACAAATTCGAAGACGACATAACGAACCTGATCGATTCGGGCAAAGAAAAGGGCTATCTAACCTACGGCGATGTCAACGACATGCTGCCGGAAGATATGCACAATGCCGACGATCTGGACGACCTAATTACAACCATCGGCACCCAGGGCATCGATTTGCTCGACGGGCCCAAGTTCGGCGGCGATAAAGACTTTGACCTCGAAGAGGGCGAAGACGTCGAGCTTGACCTGACCCCTGGCACGCTCGAAAAAACCAACGACCCGGTGCGCATGTACTTGCGTGAGATGGGCACCGTGCCGCTGCTTACCCGCGAAGGCGAAGTTGAAATCGCCAAGCGCATTGAGCGTGGCCAGATGCGCGTGCTCAAATCGCTCTCCCGCTCGCCCGTGGTCATTCGCGAAATCGTAGCTCTTGGCGAAGATCTCAAGCGCGGCGTGCGCAACGTGAAGGAAGTAGTCACCTTCGATGAAGAAGAGCTCACCGAAGATGTAGTGCAGGCCCGCGTTCGAGCCACAGCCAGCCGCATCGATGCGCTGGTCAAGCATCAGAAGAAAATCGCCGTCTACGAGGAGAAGCTGGCGCTGCTCGCCACCAAGACCAAGGCCAAGGAAGCGCGCCATACCCGCTGGCTCATCGCCCGCGAAAAGGTCCTGATCTCCCGCATCGTGCGAGAGCTCAAGTACACGGGCCAGGAGCGCAAGCGGCTGCTCGACAAGGTCAACAAGACCGTCGAGATCATGCGTTCGCTCGAGCGCCAGATCAAGTCGCTCGACCAGAAGTACGATGCTTCGAAATCCGAAGACCTGAAGAAGGAATATCGCCGCCAGCAGAAGAACTGCCACGTCGATCTCGAAAAGCTGGAGCAGGAAGCGGGCGTCACCGTCGTCGAACTGCGCCGCACCCAACGCGAGATGATCCAGGGCGACATGGACGCGGAAAAGGCCAAGAGAGAACTGATCGAAGCCAACCTTCGATTGGTTGTTTCGATCGCCAAGAAGTACACGAACCGCGGCCTGCAGTTCCTTGATTTGATTCAGGAAGGCAACATCGGTTTGATGAAGGCCGTGGACAAATTCGAATATCGCCGCGGCTACAAGTTCTCGACCTATGCAACGTGGTGGATCCGGCAGGCCATCACCCGCGCCATTGCGGATCAGGCCCGCACGATCCGCATCCCGGTGCACATGATCGAGACCATCAACAAGCTCATCCGCACCAGCCGCCAGTTGGTGCAGGAGCTGGGCCGCGAGCCCTCGAGCGAAGAGATCGCGCGCCGCATGGACATTCCTGTTGCCAAGGTCCGCAAGGTGCTAAAGATCGCGCAGGAGCCCATCTCGCTGGAAACGCCGATCGGCGAAGAGGAAGATTCGCACCTTGGGGATTTCATCGAGGATCGCCAGGCGGTTTCTCCGTCGGACGCGGTGATCAGCGTGAACCTGAAGGAGTACACGTCGCAAGTGCTGCGCACGCTCACTCCGCGCGAGGAGCGCGTGGTGAAGATGCGCTTCGGGCTGGAAGATGGTTCCGAGCACACGCTGGAAGAAGTCGGTCAGAGCTTCCAGGTGACGCGCGAACGCATCCGGCAGATCGAGGCGAAGGCACTGCGCAAGCTGCGGCACCCATCGCGCTCGCGGAAACTGCGGGCGTTTGTGGACACCGTGCACGAGTAATTG
>JBEKWP010000182.1:0-4855 GCA_049512915.1 Candidatus Sulfotelmatobacter sp. | reverse complement strand
AAACTAAATTGCGTGCGCACTAATGTTGTGGTGCCTGTCCCGATGGTTGCGGCTGGTTCGAGCTGTTTTGCAACTTTTGGAATTCCTGCATTTCGCGCTGCGCTTCTGCGGTTTTTCCCTGTTTGCGATAGAGACCGGCGAGTCCGAAGTGCGCTTGCGCGGCCAGCGCGCTTTGTTTCTCAATGGAAAGAAGTTTGGTCCAGGCTTTTTCAGCGGCGGCAGCGTCGCCTTCCAGAGACGCTGCTTTGCCCAGGGCGTAGAGCGTTTCCGGCATCTCCGGCATTAAATGGTCAGCGCGCAGAAGTTCGGCCCGCGCTTCGTGAGCTTTGCCTTGCTCGAGCAGCGCCTCTCCGAGACGGTAGGCGGCTTCGGCATTCCCCGGCTGCAGCTTGGCTTGCATGCGAAATTGTTCTTCCGCTTTGTCCCACTGAAAGGCGCCAGCATACACTTCTCCGAGCGCGAGGTGAGCCTCAGGCAGAGCTGGCCGCAGGCGCAACGCTTCGCGATATTCTTTTTCGGCATCGGGCATGCGGCGGAGCACGAAGTAATTTTCCGCCATCGCCTGGTGTGCGCGGGCGGAGTCCGGATACGCGGCCAGAAGCGTATCGATGGATTGCTTCGCGAGCAGGCCGCTGGCGCGGCCAAGATAATAGAGGAGATCGGGATCGCTGGGGTGTGCGGCCAGTGAAGCCTGCAGATTTGCCACCGCCTCCGGAAGTTGTCCGGTCTGGATTTGCGCAATCCCCAGCGCGGTTTTGTCCGGCGAGCGCTGCAGATGTGGAATCGCCTCTCTTGCATAACCTTGGGCGAGCAGGGCATAGCCCAGCAACTGATGAGCCGGCAGTAAATCCGCATTCAGTTCCAACGCATGTTTCAACGGTGCGATTGCAGCTCCGTAATCGCCGCTTTCCATATAGGCCTGCCCGAGGCTGATGAAGCCATCGGCGAAGGACGGATCGAGTTCGGTGACCTGCTTGAACTCCTTGATGGCGACATCGAACTGGCGTTGCTTCTCTGCTGCGATTCCCGCTTGCATGTGCTCGGCGGCCTGGGGTGTAGCGACCTGCCAGGCAAAGAGCAAGAGTAGGAAGGCTCGGATCACGGCTTCTCCGGTTCACGCACTTCGAGGAACTGGTCGGCGCGAACATCATTCAGAGTTTGGTGGAGGCCAGAGGGCCAATCGATTTCGATCTTAGCTTTCTCCGCGACACCCAGTCCGAAATGGAGGCGTTTGTCGTTTGATGAAAGGTAACTGCCGGCCGAGGTGGCGAATCGGGTCTGTCCATTCACTTGTACCCGCGCACCGAACCCGTCGCGGTTGCTGCGAGTGCCGCGCAGAGTAATCGCCAGCCAATGCAGTTTGCCACCATGGTTCACAAACACTTGAGGATGCCCCCCCAGAGTGGTCACCACCGCGTCTTGCCAGCCGTCATTATTCAGGTCGCCAAACGCGGCTCCCCGCGCGGCGACCGGGACGGTGCTGCCGGAATCAGCGCGCTCGAAGCGGCCATTGTGATTCATCGCCAGAAGCGGCTCTTCTAAATAATGAAGCGAGGGGTCGATGCGCTCCACGTTGTCGAGCACATGGCCCTGGGCGACGAATAGATCTTTCCAACCGTCGTTGTCGAAGTCCTCCAGGCCAACGCCCCAGCCTGAACTTCCGCTGGAGAGAACACCGAGACCGGTTTCGAGACTTCGATAGCTGAACGAGCCGTCGCCGTCGTTATGGTAGACGCCGTAAATTTCGCGGGGCAACTCGGTGACGATCACGTCGGGACGGCCGTCGTTGTCATAGTCTTGAAACACCACTCCCATGCCGGAGAGCCGCCGCCCGTCCTGCGAAAGAGCGGCGCCGGCTTCGAGCCCAACTTCTGTGAAAGTGCCGTTACCGTTGTTGTGAAATAGATACTGCTGCATGCCGTCGTTGGCTACGTAAATGTCAGTGAACCCGTCGCCATCGTAGTCGGCAAACGCAACGCCCAAGGCTCGACCTTTCTTGGCTGCGATGCCGGAGCGCTGGCTCACATCGGTGAAAGTGCCGTCCCCGTTGTTGTGGTAGAGAATGTTGGTGGTAGCGGGAAATTCTTCGGGCGGACAGTAAGTGTGAAAGTTGCCGCCGCAATCTTTGCTGTGCCTGGTATCCCAGTCCATGTAGCGGGTTACAAAAAGATCCAGCTTTCCGTCGTTATCATAATCGAAGAATCCAGCGGATACCGACCACCCGCCGCCGGCCACTCCGGCTTTGGCCGTTACATCAGTAAAGGTGCCGTCGCCGTTGTTGTGATACAGGATATTTTTTCCGTAGCTGGTGACGTAGAGATCGGGATAGCCGTCATTGTCATAGTCTCCCACGGCAACGCCCATGCCGTAATTTCCGTCCCCGGCGTTGGCCAGGCCGGCTTGCTCGGTCACGTCGGTGAAGCTGCCATCTTTGTTCTGGCGGTAGAGCCGATTCCAGTAACGCGGATCGTGACGCTCGAAGTTTTCCGGAGTTTGCATGGGGCTGGTGATGCGCCCGCCATTGACGAAGAAAATGTCCAAGAGGCCGTCGTTATTGTAGTCGAGGAGGGCTACTCCACCCGGCATGGTTTCGATGAGGTACTTCTGCGGGGTGGGAGAATTCTGCAAGATGAAATCCAAACCATGGGGCAGATTGACATCGAAAACCGGCGCCGCCGGGGCCGCGGCCCCCAGCACCAAAGTCAAAACACAACAGGCACGGAGCAGAACGTTCAGCAACTTAAGACTCCTCAGGCGCCCAGCAATTCGCGTGCGGAGATCCGCCGGGTCGATTGCCGTTCTACGAGCTTGGGGGGAATCAGAATTCTTTTCGGCCGCATTGGGTGTTTCGATGCAATTCGTTCCAGCAGAAGTTCGGTGGCGCGCTCGCCCAGGGTGGAGGTTCCCTGATCGACCGTGGTAAGGGGAACCGCAACCTGGTCGGAGTAGTGAATATTGCCGGCCCCGACCACGCAAATATCTTCGGGCAGGCTAAACTCGACTTCCAAGATCGCCCGCATGGCACCGATCGCGACTGGGTCGCTGTAACAGAAAACTCCGTCAGGAAACGGGTTGAGGTCGAGTAGTTTCCGCATGCCTTCATAGCCAGTGTCGTCGCGGTGTCCGCCGGGCACGACATAAAGCGAATTGGGACGGAGGCCGTGCTTGACCAGCGCTTGCCGGTAGCCTGCCAGACGTTCGGCAGCGATGCCCACTTCAGGACCACGCAGGTGGGCAATCCGGCGACAACCGCGAGCGATGAGATGCTCGGTGGCTAACTGGCCGATGGCCTGGTTATCGACTCCAACGAAGCAGGCACGCAAACCGGCGACGGGGCGATCGATCAACACATAGGGCACCTTGCGCTCTTGAATCTGTTTGAACAAATCCATGCGGCGAGGGCCCTGCGAAGAAGCGATGATGAGCCCATCGACCTGGCGGGCGAGCAGCGCGCCGGCTTCGCTGGCCTCCAGTTCGGGATCTTCTTCGAAACATGAAATGAGCACGTGATAGCCGTGGGGACGGGCGGTTTCCGCCACGCTCCGAGCCACCTCGGCAAAGAAGGAGTGAGTAAATTCCGGGAGGAGCAGGCCGATGGTGGAAGTGTGCCGGGTCACCAGGCTGCGCGCCGCCCAGTTGGTCTGATAATTCAATTCCTTGGCGCGGTGCAGCACGCGCTCGCGAGTAGCTTCGCTGATCCGGCCCTGATTTCGCAGGACCTTCGACACCGTTACCACGGAGACGCTGAGGTCTTTCGCGATGTCCCTCATGGTTGCGGTCATGTGCCGGAAGCATATCACCGTTTCGAGGGTTAACGATTATTCAACAAGGAAACCATCCATTTTCTGCTTGACAACGGTGATCGCTGTGTTCAAGAATCCGGGACCATCGTTTGGGGACAGTTAGGAAATTCCTGTACCGGAAAGAGCTGCCTATGCCACGTCGCATACTCTGGAGTCTGCTTGCGTCCTTCACCCTTGCCCTGCTAATAACTAGTTCCTCACTTCTCTACGGCCAAAGCACATATGGCTCGATCTCCGGGTCGGTCGCCGATACTTCAGGCGCCGTCGTTGCAGATGCCAAGGTGACTTTGACGAATCAGGGCACCGCCGAAAAGCGCACGCAATCGACGGGCCCGGACGGGCTGTTCACGTTTGTGAACCTGTTCGCCGGCCAGTACCGGATTGACGTGGAAAAGCCGGGCTTTAAGCACTTTGTTCGCCCTGCCGTCACCGTAGAAGTGCAGCAGGACACGCACATCGCCGCGGCGCTCCAGGTCGGCGAGGTCAGCCAGATCGTCGAAGTTACGGCAGAGACTCCGTTGTTGCAATCGGAGACTTCTTCTCTGGGCCAGGTAGTGGAACAGCGCAAAGCGGACGAGTTGCCGCTGAATGGCCGGAATATTTTCAATCTGATCATCGTTTCTCCCGCGGCGGTTGCGCAGGGCGGATCGGGCGGCTCGCCGGTGGGCCAGAACCCCTTCAGTTGGGGCAACTATCAGATCGGTGGTTCTTTCGCGAATCAGGGTGCAGAGTACCTAGATGGTCAACCCCTGAATATCGGCTATATCAACCTGCCGATCATCATTCCGACACAGGATTCCGTCGGCGAGTTCAAGGTGCAATACAGCAATCTCGGAGCTGAATGGGGAAAGTTCTCCGGCGGTGTTACCAACCTCAGCACTAAGTCCGGCACCAATGGCTGGCATGGGTCCGCGTACGAGTACTTCCGCAACGAAGTGCTGAACGCCAACGAATATTTTTACAAGCAGGGAGAACTGGCGGGCGACACTCCGAATAAGCGTCCGCCGTGGACGCAGAACCAGTACGGGTTCCAGTTTGGCGGCCCGGCGATC
>JBEKWP010000181.1:0-5023 GCA_049512915.1 Candidatus Sulfotelmatobacter sp. | reverse complement strand
ACCGCAAACACGAACTGCGCGGGTGGTAGGTGTGCCGTAAGTGTGCCGTGCGCTTCGGAACTGTCCGCGCTAAAGTGCGCCTTTTCAATACCGCGTCAAAAGTGCTTCCGTGCGGGCTTGGTTGAGGTAAACCATTGATAAGAGTGGTGAGCGCGGTAGGAATCGAACCTACAACCTACTGATTAAGAGTCAGTTGCTCTGCCAATTGAGCTACGCGCCCGACGGTGGGAGTCTTACTGGCGGGACAATTTGTGATTGTAACATCTCCCTCGTGTCCGGTCATTGTCGTCGAAGACGGACGCATGCGTTCGCGCTTAAGGAAATGACAGGCGCAAGCTTTGGAAATAATACGATCTGAGTTGCGCGCGCTCCGCTTCGGAATGCCGACGCGGAGAAGAAATATCGCTAGGAACGTTGACGCACTTCCGCAGCCAACCCTGCGGGACTCTCGCTGACCACGGGGCGACGCGGAGGCAACGACTCCGGCCCAACCTTCGGACTGAGGCGCCGCTCGACCGTGCCGATTACAGGAGCATCTTCCATGCCATCCGCATAAGCCATTGATACGAACCGTTGCTCAGAGCACAGACGATCGATCATTCTCTGTTGCGCCGTGTTGAGCACGGCGTGAGGGAGAATGGGAAAGTGACGGAACATCCAAAGAAAATACACGCGCTGAAGAAGCGAGGGCATTAAATAACGCGGCCCGATCGGGGTTTGCACCTGGACCACACCGTCTGACAGTTTCTCAATCCACATACTAGGCCCACCTGAATCCTTGAGTTTGGCCAGAGCAATTCTAGGGCCGCCATTATTGCACCAAGGTCGCTGCCATGGGAAGCATTTTCTGAGGATATCAGAGGCTCCCCTCCGACCCCGGGCACTTCTTGCTTGGAGATCAGGGAACTTTTGCCAGCTCCGAAACTCTGGCGGGAGCGTGGCCGGTCTTGGCATCGATCTCACTGCACCATTCCCGGTGCAGCTTCAAAGACGGTGAAGCAGGGTAGTGCGGAGAAGCTACGCCGGGATTTCGGGCAGGACGTCCATTCGCCGGATTTCAGCCGCGACCCCAAAGTCGGTTCCGGGGCCCTGTTCCACACGCAAAACCCGGGCGTGGCAGCAAACCCAGCATTTTTCTCCGGAGGTTAATTCAGGCGGGAGAATCAGGACCAATTCCACTTCCGAACCCTCTGCCATGCGGGAGTTTGTATAGAGAAATATGCCGTTCGCGCTGACGTCCCGAGTCTGGGCGCTTCCTTCTGGATTCGCCGTGGTGCCGCGGACACGCACCGGCAAGGTGGTAACAATTCTTTCGCGGGAGCGTCGATCGATCTTAGATTTCATTAATGAATTTCATTAATCAATCTCATTAATCCCAGCCCGAATTCGAGACGGAAAGTCACAAGCACGCGTAGAAACCGTCTCGCTTTGCGGCTGGCGTTCGACAGTATAGACCAAATCTGCGGGTTGCGTTACAGGGCGGGTTAGAAGCGGCTTACATTTCCGGGCGGCGCAGGCGCGCGGCCGGCACAACGATGGCTTGCTCCATGGTGGGAACGTTGGTGCCGCGCAGCCTGGCCTCGGCTTCGGCGAGCTTGTCGGGCTGATTGGTCTGGTAGTAGGCCTGCACCAGGAGTTCCATGGTGAAGGGATTGTCCTGGTCTTCTTCGAGGTAGGTGATGGCTTCGTCGAACTTCTTCTGATCCATGAGCAGAGTTCCAGCAGCTCCATTGTAAGAACTCTGCACGACGCGGTTGCGGCCATCTGCTGCCAGGGCTTCCAGTTGCTTCAGAGACTGATCGGCCAACGGCTGATTGCCCGCGTGCGCGGCGCGTACGGAGCGGATGCGCAAAATGCGGGAGAGTTCCTCGTCTTTGTCGCCCTGGGAAATCGTGCGGTGGCCCAGCGACCCCTCGGCTTGCTGCAGATATTTCAGCGCTGCGTTATCGTCCGTCTGATATTCGGCCATGTGCTGGTAGGCTTGGGCTTCCTGCAAGTCCTGGTCCTTGGCGTGGGCGGTTTCGGCGATCTCCTCGAATGACTTGTCGGCCTCAGCGAACTTGCCGTCGCGCACCCAGGTCATTGCCTTCTGCATGCTGTAGGTTAAGCGGTCGGCCTCGTTGTGCGCGTAGCGGATAGCCTTGTCATATTCAATGCGCGCCTGCTCCTGGTTGCCCACCAGAGCGTAGGTGTCTCCCAGGCCAACCTGGGAAGTCACAAAGTCAGGATCGATGTCTAACGCGGCCCGGTAGTGCTTCAGCGATCCTTCGAAGTTTCCCGCCATCCGCGATAATTCTCCATAGGAATCCTGCGGGTTGGGTTCTTTGGGCAGGAGCGCGACGTAGCGATCCATGGCGGCGAAAGCCTTATCAAATTGCCGGTTGCGCGCATCCACATAAGCCAGGTCGTTCAGCGCAGCGGGAAAGTTCTTATCGATGGCCAGCGCCTTCTCAAACAATCTCTGCGCCTGATCAGTGCCGTTCTCCCCCATCAACCAGTTGCCGGCGAGATAAAGCAGATGCTTGTCCTTGGGAAACATTTCCAACATATCGTTCATGGCGGAAATGCCGCCGATGAAGTCGCCCTCCTGCACCTTGACGATCCAATCGATCATCAACCGCTCTCCTGGAGTCAACTTGGGCGCGATGGCTTTGGCTTTTTCGCGGGCAGCACTCACCTCCTGCGGATTGCTGCTGTTGAAAGCGATCCAGGCCCAAGCCACAGCCAGATTAGGATCAGCCTTCACGGCCGCTCGCCAGTCGTCGTTGCAGCGCTCCAGGTAAAGGTTCTCGTAATCCTGCATCCCCTTCTCATAGAGCGAGCGCGCCTCGGCTGACGAGGTGGTCACCGGCATCGAAGCGGCGTTGGATTGCTTCAGGTGGTGGGCATGAGCTGGGATGGGCGCAGCAAAACAGACGCCAATGATAAGGATTAGGACGGCGTACATGGAGCTACGCATCTAGGTCTCCGAAACCGGGCTTTTAAGGAAGGATTACGACTGCAGCGTAGCATCGCCGGAATCCGGTTACCTAGTGACGGAAGTCATACGACGGGTGGGAGGGCGGGATGAAGCAGAAGAGCGATCCGAAAACGGTCAGCGGAAACCTTTGAGCTAGAAGGTAATGCTTACGCCACCGCGAATGGAGCGGGCTGCCTGGACGAGATAGACGGTCTGGCCGTCCTGGCCCACGACCGGCACATAGCCTTGCGCCAGCAGGTTGCGCACATCGACCAGCGCTTCCATGTGGGCGGGCAGGAAACCCAGGGTGGGAATCCGTTGCCGGATGAAAAGACTGAAAAAGGGATCGCTCTGTCCTGGCGAGGCGTTGAACATATCCACCGGAGTTAAGGCCTGGCCATCGATCCAGCGATAGGACGCAATCCACCGGGTCTGGGTGCGGGAAACGGTGCCGGAGAGCTTCGCCGCCACAGCTTGACGGCGCTGGGTGCTGATCCACTGCTGGGCGTCTTGAAGTTCAACATCAGGCTTGGCCAGGTCGAGAACACCGCCGTAGGCGTAATCCAGTGTGGCTGTGAGATCGGAACAAACTTTCCGCTCGAGTACAACGCGCACTCCGCTCGTATCCAAGTTGCCGCCGGCATAACTGTAGGTGCCGGAATAGACATCGGGCAGCAGGAATCCCCCGACGGAGGTCACTTCACCGGTGCCGGTCAAAGCGGTGTTGTTCACATGGTCGCTGAACCCGGCCACTTGCAGGTTGGTGTCGCCGATGCGGCGGGAAATACTGAACTCCTGGTGGTGGGCGCTTTCCAGGCGGGTTGCATAGTTGGTCATGCTGACGCGAGGATCGGCTTCGCTCAGATCGGCGGGCGCAGAGTCGAACCCCTTCTCATCCCGCAGGTTGGGCAAGGAGGTGGTGTAGTCGTATGCCAAAACAGTGTTGGGAGAGAGGTGCACGTCGAGCGAACCATAGGGCCGGAACGCGGTCACGTGCCCGAGGAATTGAATGGTTTGCAACTCGCTGCCGAATTTCAATTCGAGAACGTCGCCGACTGCGAATTCATCGCCCGCGTTGAGCGCCAGAGCCTGCAGCGCAGCAAAGTGCAGGTTGGGGTCGGAAGGCGCGAAGCGGCGCACGGTAACGGCCATGGAAGGCCCCGAACCATCCGGCAGAAGATGCGCATAGCTAGCCCGGAGAACGGCTGCGGGAAGGCTGTCTCCGAAGCCTACATTTCCGCTCAGCCCGACGCGGGATGCGGAAAAAATCGAGCGCTCTACCGAGAATCCGGTGCTGACGTCTGATCCGCTGCCGTAGCCCGCTGCGGCGGAGCCGGCTAGGAACGAAAGGCTCGCCTTCAGGTCGTGATCCTGCTGTTCCGCTCCCGTCGCGGGATCGAATATGCGCAGAACCGGGCGATTCGCCACCGAACGCAGGGTCCACTTCCAGCCGTCATCATCGGCCTTCCCACGCAGAGGCCCCACTCTGATCGCGTTCAGCAGCGTGTTCAGCGTGATATTCACGTGAACGCTGGTGCCGGGCTGCAGGCCAATCCTTTCCTGCAGGGCCGGAAGAAACGAGGGAGCCGAAACTTTGATGGAATATAGCCCGGGGAGCAAGTCCTTGGTGGAGTAGAATCCGGCGCCATCGGTAAAGACGGTCAGCGTGTGCGCCAGGGCGGAGCTGGCGATTTCCACCACCGCACCCATCTGGGGAACACCGGAGGCATCGCGCACGTATCCCGAGATGTCGCCCGACCGTTGTCCGGCCCACGCAGGGAGCGACAGCGCAACCACCACCACGCAAGATCCGAGCTGGCGAAAACTCACTCCAACCCCCGGAGAATTAAGCGCTCGTTACTCTACAGCAAACGTCGCTGAAGGATCAATAGTTTGCTTCGAGACATTGTCGTTCACTTTGATTTCGATTCGATATACGCCCGGTTGCAAGTTTGCCGAGGCAATCGATTTCTGCAAAGTCACCTGTTCGCCTACGTTGCCCATCGTGTCCGTGGATTCCACTTTCTGGATGACGGGTTTGTTGGTGGCAACATTCACGACATC
>JBEKWP010000180.1:0-5055 GCA_049512915.1 Candidatus Sulfotelmatobacter sp. | reverse complement strand
GGGCTCGCGTCACCTTCTCGCAGCAGCTTACGTGAGAGACTCATGGCATCGAGAGTGCTCTCCGGGACGGGAAGATCTTTGACATGAATTCCCGTCTCCTTTGTGAACTTCTGCAGCAGGCGCTCCGCTTTCTGGTCGTGCTGCGACCAGCCGGGGCGAAAGATTGTCAGCGTCACCGGCTCCTTGGAGGGCTGGTGGCAAGCACCCATTGCCATCGCCACGAGCAGAATCCCGAACATTTTCGCGGCGCTCGCCGCACTCCGGCGGAGATGCTCAACACGCGTATCATTCGCCACGAAATCGACGCTCCCATTCATTCGCGTCCTCTGCTCGGCAGCTCTCGACGAGCTGAGACCGGGAATCCTTATGAGGAATCAAGCAAAAGTGAAAACAGCACCGCAGACTTCTCAAGTTACCATCTGCGAACGGCAGGGCGGGAGTTCTGGCTCATGCCAAATCTCCAGCGCCAATCGCCAAGTAGTGATTCGAGAAGCGGGAATCAAACAATTTCTTTGGGTTGTGAGGCGGTTGACCGGCAGCTCGTCGCTAACTCAATTTCGGCCTTTCGAGGGTTCCTGGCGGGCACAGACCGGGGGTCGGGAAGGTTAGCCGGCCATTTACCGGGAATTACCGATCGCCCCGGTCAATTCTATGTTTTTGCCGTGCCAAATCCAGTTCGGTGGTATAGAACTCTGAATAGCCCAGTGCGCAACTTCGAGAAAACCCGAACCGAGTTCCAGGAAATCCTCGCCAAGCCCATTCGCGAACTCGGGCTCAAACTGGAGGGTTCTCCGCTCGAACGATTCGTTCAGCAGCTTTATCGCGAACTGGAAGCCAAGGGCATTCGCAAATTCCGTCCGCTTTGCTATCTCACCGATGAATGGGGATGTCCCTCGGGCGAACCGGTGATCGGCATTCCGTTCTATCTGGCCAACCCGGACCTGGCCCAGCTTGAGCACGAGATGAACGACCTAGAAGACGCGCGCGAGATCATGATGTACATGCGCCATGAGGCCGGGCACGCCTTCAATTACGCATACCAGCTCTACAAGTCGGCTGAGTGGCACGATCTCTTCGGTCCGTTTCGCCGCACGTATCGCGACAATTACCGCCCCTTGCCGTTCTCGCGAAAGTTTGTTCGCCACATGGCTGGATGGTATGCGCAGAAGCATCCGGATGAAGATTTCGCAGAAACGTTTGCGGTGTGGCTCACGCCTCGCTCGCAATGGCGAAAGCGCTACGAAGGCTGGGGCGCGCTGGCCAAGCTTCAATACGTCGATCGCATGGCGCGAAAGGTGGGAGATATGGAACCCATCCGGCGTCGCGGCCGCACCGACATCACGGTCGATGAGATGGAATCGACGGTCGGCGAGTTCTATCATCTCAGCCTGCCGGAGGTGATTCCGGTGCAGGAGTTGGCTCTGGACGCCGACCTGGCGGACATCTTCAACGTCTCCCGCAAGCGGCGTAACGGCGTACGGCCGGCCCAGGAGATGTTGCATCAGCATCGCAAACCGATTGTCGACAAAGTCGCATATTGGAGCGGCGTGCAACGCCCTATCGTCAAGCGACTGGTAGAAGCCATCTGCAAGCGTGTTGAGGACCTGGGTCTGCGCGTGGACGTTCGACGCGAGTCCGAGTACCTCACGGAGTTTACGGTGTACACCACCGCACTCTCAATGAACTACCTCACGCGGGGAAAATTCATTCATCCCTGAGGCATGCCGGCAGTTGCCGTCACGCCGACTGGAGGCCACATGACTGGAACGAATTTGAAAGTCACCGTGTTGTACGATTTGTGGGAAGAAGAACCTGCTGAAGTGCAGCAGGAAGTTGCTTCGACGCGCAAGCCCAAGGGGCAGAAGAAACACAAGAGGAAGCCGGTAAAGCACGACCGCGAAGAGATCTTCGAGGCCCTCGGCAAGCTCGGCCATGAGCCGGCGTATTACGTTCTCGACGGCCGCCCGCAATCGCTGCTGGGGCTGGCCAAATGCGGCGCCGATCTTATCTTCAACCTCACGGAATCCTATGCGGGCGACGACACCAAGGAGATGCACGTCACCGCATTCCTC
Organism: Candidatus Sulfotelmatobacter sp.; assembly: GCA_049512915.1. GTDB lineage: Bacteria > Acidobacteriota > Terriglobia > Terriglobales > Acidobacteriaceae > Sulfotelmatobacter. Next base: position 2,983 of record JBEKWP010000180.1, on the reverse strand, counting down.
GATCTGCTCGAAATCCCCTACACCGGCGCCGGGCCCCACGCACACATTCTGGCCCAGGACAAATCGATCGCCAAGAAGATTTTCTCTTTTTATGGGATTCAGTCGCCCTATTTCGCGATAGCTTATCGCGGCGCGATCGACCACGCACACGACATCTCGTTTCCACTCATTGTGAAACCAACTTCCGAGGATGGATCCATCGGAATTGACGCCGCCGCCGTGGTTAGCAGCGTGAAGGAGTTGATGGAACGCGTCCACTATATACAGACGGAATTCGATTCTCCCGCGTTGATCGAGGAGTACATCGAAGGACGCGAAATCTACGCGTCCATCCTCGGAAGTTACGAGAACGCACATGCTCTTCCGCTGGTGGAGCTGGACCTTTCAAAGCTTCCCAAGGGGGTTCCCAAAATTGCCAGCCAGGATGTGAAGTTCGAGAAAGACACGGAAGCCTACAAGCTGACGAAATCGGCGATCGCCGAAGGCCTCGATGAAGAAACCGTAACCAACCTTAGTGAGATCGCGATCAAGGCTTATCGCGCCGTCAAGCTTCGCGATTATGGCCGCATCGACATGCGCGTATCGAGCAAGGGCGAGATTTATGTCATCGAAGCGAATCCCAACCCATGGCTCTCCAGCGGACAGGAGTTTGCCATGGCCGCAAAGAAGTCCGGCCTCTCCTACACCCAGATGATCGGCGAAATTGTAGACCTTGCGATGGCCCGGCATGCATGAGGGATCGCAGATGCACCGCGAGCACGCCTCAGGGAACGAATACGCGGTAGAGCAGCCAGCAAAGAATCCCGCCCGCGCCGGCCAGCATCAGCCCCGACGCACGCCGCTTGTGCAGGAAGAGGATCAGCAACAGGCCGGTCAGCGACACCAGCACCAGCAGTATCGCCGAGGCGTCGATCACCATCGACCACCTCTTGCCGGTGTCGCGGCCCTTATGCAGGTCGTTGATCACGGCGACCAAGCCGTTGCGCGTCTCGGTCAGCTCGTAGCGCCCACTGGGGAGCTCGATAAAGCTGTCGGCCGCGTACCCTGGCCCCCGGAAGGAGATGGATATCTCCGAGTTCTCCACGCGGAAGTCCGATACTGCCCCTTGCAGTTTGTGGGTTTTGCGCAGAAACTCGGCGATGCCGAGCTTGTCGGGTTCGGGTTGCAGCAGCGCCGGCGCGATGGTACCGGCAAGATGCGTGATCAGCTCGCGATCAGGGAACCACTCCGTATGGTTCAGGGTCAGCCCCGTCGCCGCGAAGAAGAGAATCACCGCAAAGCTGAACATAGAGAGGTAGAGATGCAGCCAGCGCGCAACCTGCGCTATCCTTCTGCGCGCGTGCGCACCCAGGCTGTGCGCGTGCCTCGCCGGCGCCGGACTACTGCTTGCGGTAGTCAAGCGTCACCGGCCCCAGCTCGCTGCCTGCGGGAAACTCATGCTGCTGCGCCACTCCGTTGAAGTCGATCTCCTGCCGCAGCATCTGCGACCCGCCATGCTCACGCGCGGCCTCAATGCACACCGTGTACTTACCCGGCTTCACCAGCTTGCCCTGGTTGTCCCTGCCGTCCCACTTCAAGGTGTACTTGCCCGGCGAGCGCGTCGCCGACGCCACCGTGGGCGCAATGTCCGTGTGCTCGGAGGCGTAGCGAAGCTGGTCGTCGCGGTTCCAGTCGCGCAACTCAGGCAGATAGCGCGCCTTGTCGTACCACAGCGCCAGCGTCCGCACCGGATAGTGGTCCGCGCCCTCGATCCACACCGCAACATAGGGGCGGCGATAGCGATACTCCGGCGGCTGGGGAAGCTCAACATCGATCGCCAGTTCGTAGCTTTGGTTCCACACGTCGAGCGCGGCGGCAACACCCTTGGCCACCGGCGGCGCCGAATAAGAGACTAGCCGAACAGTCGGCGCCTGGTAGTTCCTCCACCCATCGCTCTCGATGCGATCACCCTCGCGGGTGAGCAGCAGGTACTCGACTCCCTTGTTCTTAGCTGCAAGCGCGCGGCTCTCCTCGACGCTCATCACCGAGAATGCCGTCGCCAAAGCGCCTGCGGTCGCCGGGTCCCGAGCGATTACGCTGGACGAGAGAATGTGTCCAGCCGGCTGCGCGGTACGTGGATCGAGAATGTGCGAAAACTCCGGACGTTGCGCCACTCCGCCGCCCGTGACATCGAAGCCGCGTCGATACGAGCCGCTAGTCGCAACCGCGCGATCGCGCACAACCAGCCGGTCGATGCCGGCATCGTTCTCGCTGTCCGCGAGCGGATTGGCGACGTCCACAATCGCCGTAAGACTGCCGCGCACCACAATATCGCCACCGATGTTGAGCATCGCTCCCATCGCCCCAGCCGCAAGCGCAGCGTCTACCGCGCGCCCCGCAATATAGCTCTTGGCCAGCGAGGCCAGCGCCACGGGAACGTCCGAGGTTCGCGTCGCAGTGCGGCTCGCGCGGTCCAATAGCCAGTGCTGCTGCGCGATCACCCGCACCACTTGCGCAATCTCCGCCTGCGCCGGCGTGCGCTTCTCCGACGTCGTCTGCCACCACAGACGGACCGCGGCCTCTGCGGCCGCATTCAGTGCGCCCGCGGTCTCAACACGCCAGCGATCGAAGAGCCCCAGGACCTCGAACAGCTCCGAGGACACGATTGTGGGCACGCCGTGAGTCGCCAGCCATTGGTTCAACTCACTCCCCTGCCTCCACGCGCTCAGAATTGCGTCATGCTGGTCGATCGCGCTCAGCACCGCCGCTTCAGCCCGCTCTGCATCGCCCTGGCTCGACGCGGTCAAGGTCAGCTGCATCGAAGTCCCCAGCACATTTTCGTGGAGGAAGGTCCAGGGTGCGCTGTGATCGTGCAGCACAGGCGCGGACGCGAGCGCCTGGTGCGCTCCGGCATAGGCGGCAAGCGGCGCCATCAAGAGAGAGCGAGCTATGTGTTCGGAAGTTCGAGGCATAGAGCGAGCGGCTTCCTATCTGTCGTAAGAGA
>JBEKWP010000179.1:0-5068 GCA_049512915.1 Candidatus Sulfotelmatobacter sp. | reverse complement strand
CGCGGCGCCTCGTTCCTAGCCGGCAAGCTGGGACAAAAGATCGCCGGCGACAACGTCACCATCATCGACGACGGCACTATCCCTGGCGGCTTCGGCACCAGCCCTTTCGATGGCGAAGGCATCCCTACTCGCCGCACGGTAGTCGTCGAAAACGGCGTGCTGACTTCTTATCTTTTGAATACGTACACCGCGAAGAAACTAGGGCTCAAGACCACCGGCAACGCCTCCCGCGGACTAGCTGGCACGCCGGGCATCGGCCCGGGCAATTACTTCCTTCAGCCCGGCGCCAGAACGCCGAAACAATTGATTTCCGAAATCAAAGAAGGTCTCTACGTAACCGAGTTCCTCGGCCACGGCGCGAACCTGGTGACCGGCGACTATTCCCGTGGCGCCTCCGGCCTATGGATTTCCGGCGGAGAGTTCGCCTATCCCGTCGAAGAAATCACGGTAGCCGGGAACTTGAAGGAAATGTTCTTCAACATCTCCGAGATCGCGAGTGATCTCGAGTTTCGTGGCTCCGTCGCGTCTCCAACGCTGCGCATTGACGGCCTAACTGTAGGCGGAGAGTAAGTAAGAACCGTGTGGGGACAGCCGCCCTCGGCTGTCCCGCGAGCGCAGCTGGCGCTAATCCAGGGGGGACATGAAATTCACCAAGATCGTCTTCTGGCTCGCCACCCTCTGGGGCGTGCTGGCGCTATCGCCGCTGTATTTTATCTTCGACCTGATCGGCCGCCAGGATCCGCCTCCCATCACCCATCCCGCGTTTTACTATGGCTTCGTCAGCGTGGGGCTGGCTTTCCAAGTCGTATTCCTCGTGATTGCCAGAGATCCGGTACGCTTCCGCCCGATGATGATTCCTTCGATGATCGAAAAGTTCGGCGGCGGCGCTGCCTTCGTCGTGCTCTATCTGCAGCATCGCCTGACCCCGGGAGACTTGGCGCTCGGCTGCGTTGATTTGTTGTTCGGTACGCTCTTCTTAGCCGCGTTCTTCAAGACCAGCAATTAATTTCCAGAGTACAATCGCTAACATGGGCAGCCTGACCCAGCCAACTCCAGTATCCGAAGAGCGCGACTCCAGCCGGCGCACCATCGCCATCGCCGTCGCCGTCGTTATCGTGGTTGCGATCGTCTTCGCGTTTCTACTGCGCAGCCAGCCCAAGGCCGCCTCCGGACCGCCTCCCTATGCCGCCAGCCTCAAACTCTCCGATTTCAAAATGAGCGCCGCCGAAAACTTCGTTGGAGCCACCGTCAGCTATGTCGACGGCACCATCACTAATTCAGGCAACAAGACCGTCACGCATGTGATCGTTCAAGTCTTATTCAAAGACGACTTGGGGCAGCTCGCCCAGCGCGAAGACATCCCGATGCAGGTGTTGAAAACGACTGGCCCCTATCCTGAAGCCGTGGACTTCAGCGTCTCCCCCCTGGGCCCCGGTCAAAGCAACAGTTTTCGACTCACGTTTGAAAGCATCTCTGCGCAGTGGAACCACCAGTATCCCGACATCCAGATCACCGATGTCGTTTTGAAGTAGCGCAGTGACGATTAGGTATGTAGTGACGTGGAAGAGCGGCGCTTCAGCGCCGCGTAAAGCATCCGGATCAATAAGGGCTTTAGCCCCCGAGCACGGCCCGCCTCTCGCAACCCATTTACAATGGCTTCATGTCAGAAACAAAACCATTCCGCCTGACAGAGTCCGTAAAAGCCGCAGGTTGCGCTTCCAAGCTGAGTCCGGCGGCCCTGGACAAGGTTCTTGGGAAGCTCCCGCGCCAGCACGACCCCAACGTTTTAGTCGGATTCGACCACGCCGACGACGCCGGAGTCTATCAAATCGCATCCGACCAGGCGCTCGTTCAGACGGTTGACTTCTTCACGCCGGTCGTCGACGACCCGTACACCTTCGGCCAGATCGCAGCGACCAACGCATTAAGTGACGTTTACGCCATGGGCGGAAAGCCCATTACTTCGCTAGCGCTGGTGTGTTTTCCCGAGAAAGCAGACCTCGAAATCCTCGAACGCATTCTCGCAGGCGGCCTTTCAAAGATGATCGAAGCCGGATGCTTCGTAATCGGCGGCCACAGCATTCGCGACGATGAACCAAAATTCGGATATGCCGTCACCGGACTCATCCATCCGAAAAAAGTTCTTACCAACTCCGGTGCACGGCCTGGCGACGCCCTCCTCTTCACCAAGTCGCTGGGCACGGGCGTAATTTCTACCGCGATCAAGAGAGGAAAGGCGGAACCCGCGTGGATCGACGCCGCCGTTCAATCGATGACCACGCTGAACAAGCAAGCCGCAGAAGTGATTCAGCAGGGAGAATTCCGCATTCATGCCATGACCGATGTCACCGGCTTCAGCCTGATCGGGCACTCCCGCGGAATGGCGCTGGCAAGCGACGTCGCGTTGCGGTTTTCTTCGAAAAATATTCCCGTTCTCCCTGGAGCTCTGGACTGTATTCGCGCGGGCTATATTCCCGGTGGGCTAAACAACAACCGCGATTTTGCCGAATGTGTCGTGGGATACGACGACGGAGTTCCCGAAGACCTGAGAACTCTTCTCTTCGATCCCCAGACGGCAGGTGGCCTTCTGATTTCGGTCGCGTCCGAAGACTCGGCGCAGCTTGCCCGCTCGCTCAACGCGGCAAAGGTGCCGGCAGTCCAGATTGGTGAAGTCGTCGCCCGCACCAAGCCGCTGATCGTGATTCATTAATCATGTTCAGTAATCATGATTCAGTAATCACGATCGGCTGACCAACTCCCAGATTCGCGCCAGATGGTGATCGTCGTGTTCGGCGACAAAATACAAATGGTCGACCAGCCTCATCGGCGTCTTCAGCCGCGGGTGCGGAATGGCTCGAGTAAGTAGCGGAGCCTCCAGTTCGTTCACGCTCTTCAGCAGTTTCTCCCTGGCGCTGCGGAACTCGGCCAAAATCTTTTCCAGTGGACGCGCATTGTGGTTAGCCTCGTCGGTTTTGCGATTCTGTAAGTCGGCCACCGTGAGCTGGGAACTGCCCGCCACATAGTCGTCTACCCGCGCCAGCCACAGCGTTTCGAGGTCAAGCAAGTGACCAGCGTGCTCCTGTGCCGACCACTCTTCTTGCGGCTTCTCGATCAGGATTTCATGAGAGCGCCCGCGCAACACCTCCTCAAGCCGCGCCGGGGTGCCGCGCAGTCGCGCCAGCAAATTCGGATGCAGCTCCACAGGAAACGAAAACTCGAACTTACGCTCAAACCAGACAGGCACCTGACTCATGGATTCCGCCGATCAGAAGGATGATTTTCCACCAGATGAAAGATGCGCAGCCGCCCCGCACGACTCACGAATTCCCAACATCGACGACCGGTGTCGGTGCATCTCTTAAATGGCGGGCAGTATCCGCCGATTTCGTCTCTTGTCAGGAGCCATCATGCAATTTCGCGAACTCGGACGTAGCGGCCTCAAAGTCTCAGCCCTCGGATTGGGCTGCATGGGCATGTCGGAGTTTTATGGTCCGCGCGATGACGATGAGTCCATCGCCACCATTCACCGTGCTCTCGAACTCGGCATCCACTTCCTCGACACTGCAGACGTGTACGGCCCCTACATAAATGAAGAGCTCGTCGGCCGCGCAATCAAAGGCAAGCGCGACCAGATCGTGCTGGCCACGAAGTTTGGCATCATCCGCGACCCGGCAAATCCTGCCGCGCGCGGCGTCAGCGGCAAACCCGATTACGTCCGCCGCCAGCCTGCGCCGTCTGGGCGTTGATAGCATCGACCTTTACTACCAGCATCGCGTCGACCCCTCCACTCCCATCGAAGAAACTGTCGGTGCAATGGCGGAGCTTGTCCGGCAAGGAAAAATCCGGCACATCGGCCTCTCCGAGGCTTCGCCGCAAACTCTGCGCCGTGCAGTGAAAATCCATCCCATTACCGCGCTGCAAACTGAATACTCGCTCTGGAGCCGTGACCCGGAAGACGAACTCCTGGCCCTTTGCCGCAATCTGGGGGTCGGCTTTGTCGCCTACAGCCCGCTCGGCCGCGGCTTTCTCACCGGCCAGTTCAAGCGCTTCGAGGATTTTCCAGCTGACGATTACCGCCGGCTCTCTCCGCGCTTTCAAGGCGAAAACTTTCAGAGGAATCTCGACCTCGTGCGCCAGGTCGAGCAAATCGCGAAAGAGAAACGCTGCAAGCCCTCTCAGCTCGCGCTGTCGTGGGTGCTCGCACAAGATAAGAACATCGTTCCCATCCCCGGCACCAAGCGCCGAAAATATCTGGAAGAGAATGTAGCCGCAATCGACGTGGGGCTGACGAAGGAAGACCTGCTCCGCATCGAAGAAATCTTCCCTGCCGGCGCGGCCGCGGGCGAGCGCTATCCCGAACACATGATGAAAATCGTTAACGGCTAGCTCGTCAGCAAAAAACCAAGGGCGGCCGGCAGGCCGCCCTCAAAACTCAGAACTGACTATTAAGAACTGAGAACTGCTTTCAAGCTCGCGCCGGACTCTCTCCGCCCTTCACGATCCCGCGTCCCGGCTCCGGCTTCAACACCTGCTGCACGCCGTCGTCGGGCTTCGTAGAAGGCGCCTTCATCGGAGGCAGATCCTTCCCGTCAACCAGCAACATCACCTCGGAAGCATCCAGCACCTCGCGCTCCAGCAAAGCCGCCGCAATCTTCTGCAGCGTGTCGCGGCTGCTTTCCAGGATATTCTTCGCCGTTTCGTATCCCTGGTTCACCAGCTTGCGGACCTCGCCATCAATCTTGATGGCGGTGTCTTCGCTATAGTCGCGGTGCTGGCTGATTTCGCGTCCCAGAAAGATCTGCTCTTCCTTCTTGCCGAAGGTCAGCGGCCCAAGATCGCTCATGCCCCACTCGCAAACCATCTTGCGCGCCATTTCCGTGGCCCGCTCAATGTCGTTTCCCGCGCCCGTGCTCATCTGGTTGAGGAATAATTCCTCGGCCAAACGCCCGCCCATCAGAATCGCCAGGTCAGTCTTCAGATATTCCCGGGTGTAGTTGTGCCGGTCGTCGATCGGCAACTGCATGGTCACGCCCAACGCCATGCCGCGAGGAATAATCGTGACCTTGTG
>JBEKWP010000178.1:0-5107 GCA_049512915.1 Candidatus Sulfotelmatobacter sp. | reverse complement strand
GCCGGTCTGGACGCGTTCGACCAGCAGCTTGGAATCATCGATCACGGTATCAATGTACCACAGTATGTTGGTACCTTCAACTTCCCGTCCGAAGCCGGCAGTAGCGACGTATGTCCGGCCGCGAGTTGTTTATAATCGCGTTTCACCGTTTCATGGACCTCTGCGCCAGAATGGCGCAAAATTCTCTGTCAAAGGATTCCCTTGGCATTCGACGAAAATGTTTACGAACTGCGGCGCCAGAAGCTGAAGCAAATCGAGGCGCTTGGCCAGATCGCATACCGCAGCAAGTACGATTTCACTCATACGATTCCGCAGATTCTGGCGGACTATTCAGCGAAGACTACTGAGGAACTCGAAACGCCGCGGATCAACGTGCGCGTGGCCGGACGGATCATGGCGATCCGCCTGATGGGCAAGGCCGGCTTCTGCCATCTGCAGCAGGATGGGAAGCGCTTGCAGATTTATGTGAAGAAGGATGCGGTCGGAGACAAAGGCTTCGAATTGTACAAGCTGCTCGACCTGGGCGACCACATTGGAGTCAGCGGTTACCTGTTTCGCACGCGTACCGGTGAGCTGACCGTTCATGTCGAGGAGATTACCTTCCTCAGCAAAGACCTGCTTCCGCTGCCCGAAAAGTTTCACGGGCTCACTGACGTGGAACTGCGTTACCGGCAGCGTTACGTCGACCTGGTGATGAACCCTGAGGTGCGGGAAGTTTTTCTGAAGCGCAGCAAGCTGGTGCAGTCGCTGCGGCAGACGATGGAGGCGCATGGATTCGTTGAAGTCGAGACGCCGATGATGCAGCCCATCGCCGGCGGAGCGGTGGCGCGGCCGTTTGTGACTCACCACAACACGCTGGACATGGATTTGTACCTGCGCATCGCCCCCGAACTTTATTTGAAGCGCTTGGTTGTGGGCGGATTCGATCGTGTTTTCGAAATCAATCGCAACTTCCGCAACGAAGGGCTTGGCTGGCGCTGGAATCCTGAGTTCACCATGCTGGAGGCCTATCAGGCCTATACGGACTACCAGGGAATCATGGATCTCACGCAGGAGTTGATCACGCAGGCGGCGAAGGATGTAACCGGCGGGACGAAAACGAAATGGGGCGAGCAGGAGATTGACTGGGCCAACTGGAAACGGTTGACCATGCGCGAGGCCATTATCCATTATTGGCCGGAAGATGCCGGGTCGAAGCCAGTGATGAGCGACTTTGCTTCTCCCAATGGAGTGAAGACGCTGGTCGAGCGCTTCAATCAGGTGCACGCACACATGGCGTACGATCCAAAGGAACCTTTGGGCAGGACGATTGCGAGCCTGTTTGAGGCAACTTCGGAAGAGCATCTCACGCAGCCGACGATCATCTACGAGTTCCCTACCGCGGTGTCGCCGCTATCGAAGCAGAAGCCGAATGAGCCCGAATGGACCGAGCGGTTTGAAATTTTTGCGGGACAGATGGAGATCTCTAACGGATTCAGCGAACTGAACGATCCGGAAGATCAGCGGCGGCGTTTTGAGGCACAGTTGACAGAGCGCGAGCGCGGCGACGACGAGGCGCATCAGATGGATGAAGACTACATCCGGGCGCTGTCGTATGGCATGCCGCCGGCCGGCGGCGTGGGAGTGGGTGTGGACCGGCTGGCGATGCTGCTCACGGACTCGCACACCATTCGCGACGTGATTCTGTTTCCGCTGTTGCGGGCGGAGAAGAACTCAAACACAGAAGCTACGGACGAGAAATCTTAATAGTGCTGGAGTGTCTTGTTTCCCAGTACCTTACTATGCACTAGAAGTAGTGCACTCATGTTTCTATACTTCTCTCATCACAGTTTGGGCTCATTAGTAGCGGCGCTGCCGTAATGTCTGCGACCTCTGGACATTGGGTCGGTGGCGCTTTGCTTTTTTTCAGAATGCGGTCGCGGGGGCTGAAGCCCGCGTTCCCGGTTGATGATGAACGCGGCGCTGAAGCGCCGCTCTTCCACGGTACTCCACGCATTTTGTGAGTTTTTCCCAAAGCTGACGAAACGTCTCTATTTCGACGAATTTGCGGAGTTGCTTTTCCCTGCTGAAGTACGCGGTGGCTCGTAGGCAGGCTTATCAGGGCTGAAGTTCGTGCTCAGGTAATCGATGAGAGCATCACGGTCGGCCGGATCGACGACTGCTCCCCATTTCGTCATCTTGTCGACTTCTTTGGTCCAGGCGGCCTTGCTGAGGCGTTGCTGGAGAATGATGCGTGCTTCGTGGCATTCCAGACAGGCTGTGGTGGCTTTCGCCTGCATCGGTCCGGCAGGCAGATCAGCGTTGACGGTTGCGCCGGCGGATTTTTGGGCTTGGGCTGAGAACGGTGAAACGGCTGCGAGAGCGAGAGCCGCTAAAGCCGCAATTAATCTTACGAAGCTTTGCGGCGGGGCTGAAAGCCGCTCCCTTTCCAAACTCTGGTGTGGTTTGCGAAGGAAGTTACGAAACATGGACCTTCACCTGATCGATGGCGTTGTTGAGGTAACCGCTGGGGTTCCAGACTGCCGCGGCGGGCTGGGTGCGTCCCTGGCTATCGGTGGCGCGCGATAAGAGGGTATAGTCTCCGCTCTTGCCGGGTTTCCAGTCGAAAGACCAAAGACGCCAGGCAAAGTGAGCTTGATCGTGTCCCAGCTTTGCTGGAATCCACGTGGCGCTGCCGTCGGTCGAAATCTCGACCTTCACTATATCGGCTTCACCGGCCCAGGCTGCGCCGTGCACGCGGATGTTGCCAGCTTTTAGATTGGCACCGCCGGTTGGTCCGGCGATGACGGATTTCACGTTCAGCGCGGTGAGCGGATGGGTATCTTCGGGCTTAACGGTTTCGCCGGGCTTCACTGGCTGGTTTGGTATCCGGTAACCCCCACTCATGAAATTGCCGACGAATTCGGCTTCGAGCACTTTGATTTCAGCGAGCCATTTGCAGGACGCTGCGCCGATCCAGCCGGGGACTAAAGCTCGGGCAGGAAAGCCGTGGTGCTTGGGAAGCGGCGATCCGTTCATGTGGGTGGCGATGATGGTATCGGCATCGAGCGCCTTTTCGATGGGGATGCTGCGGATGAAGGGAGGAACTTTGCCGGGAACTTCGTCGAGACCGCGAAACATGACATGCTTTCCGGCGGGCTTCACTCCGGCGCGCTGCAAGACGTCACGCAAGCGTGGACCGGAAAAGCGGGCGGTGCCAACCGCGCCCTTGCCCCACTGGATGCCGGGGACCTGGGGGCGCTGCAAGCTTCGTCCGTTGCCGGCACACTCAAGGGTGTTGACGACCGAGTGAATCTCGATTTTGGAAAGGTCGGCGAGGCCCAGAGTGAAGGGTTTCCCAACTTCTCCACCGATCGAGAGAAGCCAGTCGTGAGGATCGAGTTCGCTCGGTTCATGCATGTGATTGCGCACGAAGAAATGAGGCACCGGCGTGAGCCAGGTGTTGAAATACTCGACTGGAGATTCAAGATCGACGAAGCGGAAAGAGCGAAGAATCATGCCATCTTCCCCGGGAAAATCGACGCTGTCAGAATCGACAGATTGTCTCCGAGGGAGAGCCCAGCTCAAAATGGAGGGAACGGCCGTGGCCGCCGCCGCTCCTGAAATGTGTTTGAGGAAATCGCGTCTGGAGTTCATAGTTCCTCAGAGGCTGAAGCCCCGCGTCGTTCGGGGCCTTGGCGGCTGGCTAAAGCCGTACCCTTCCCCAGCTGTCTAACAATAAATCAGGCAGCTCGTGGCGCGAAGGCTGCTGTAGATAAGTTAACACCGCCGGCCCGGAAAAGGAGAGTAGGCCAAAACCGGACCGGCGGCGTTTCCGAAGGGAAGGCGCCCCTCAGAAAGTTGAGTGTCCGTTGAAACTTGTGCGTTGGAACCAGGGGGTCCCGCGTCAAGAAGAGGACGCGGGACCACGATCGGTTTACGGCAAGTAGTAGCGGAACGAGGTATAGACCATGTTGTCCAGCCCTGAAGGTGATCCGGAGGTTCCCGGCCCTGCGACGCCAGACCAGGTCTCACGCGTCACGTAGGAATACTGCGTGCCGAACTGGAACTTGCCTCGGGGCCCGTTGTAGAAGCGGTACCAGAAGCCCAGCGTGCCCTCCAAGACCGCCCGCGTTTGGGCGGTACAGTGGCCAAGTCCGCTCGGACTGAAGCCGGTGTTCACAGCGGGAGCCACTTCGGTATAGCAGCCGGCGTTGCTGAACTCCGGTGCTCCGTAGCCGACGTAGCCTACTGGTCCGGTCCCGGCTGCGTTCGGATTGGGATCGAAGTCGTACGCGCGGCCGGCGTATTCGACTCCGGCGTAGGAGTAGACATCGAGTTTCTTTCCGTGATACTCGAGTGTCCCCAGGCCCTGATAGTCCCTGATCAGGTTAAGGGTTCCGTTGGCATGAATTGAGATATCGGAGAGCTGGGAGGCGCCGTAACGGCCGATTCCAGTGCCTCCGAATTCATGCAGGCCAAAAACGACGTGCTTGTCGTCGACGGTCCAGCGGAGGTTAAAGCCAAAGCCTGCGCCTTCTTTCGAGGCGTTATAAGCGCCGGTCGCAGCGGTCCCTGTGCAGATGGGGTTGGTTCCCGGTTCCACGCAGGGGAATACACGGTCGGTAAAGCGGTCAGCCAGGCCGAAGATCTCGTAGTGCCCGGGGCCCTGATCAAAAGCGATCTTGGCGATGACATCGGGCGCTGGATTGGCGGTGTAGTTCGAAGTGGTGTTGTAGCTATTGCTGGCGCCAGCTTCACCGAGCAGGAAATTCGACGCGTTGTTGCTCGTAGTGAGCGTGCCCTGCGGGTTTTCAACGGAAATAGCCGCTGAGATATGCTCGTTGAAGTCTTTCGTCAAGCGAATTTGGTACTGCCGGGCGAAAGTAAACCCGACGTTGTACCCGGGGTCGATCGTGGCAGGCCGTGCATCATTGACTCTGCCCGTGTCGTCGCTGGGCGCGATTCCCGCTCTGTTCTCGGTCACCAAGCTCCACGCCTGGCCGGCGAGGAATTTCCAGCCATTGTCAAACCTGGCTTGGCCCCACGCCTGGCGGAGACGGAGAGTGTAGCTATTCGTCTGAGTCGCTGTGGAGGTCACGCCAGCAGAGAGAAAGTCGCCCGAGAT
>JBEKWP010000177.1:0-5271 GCA_049512915.1 Candidatus Sulfotelmatobacter sp. | reverse complement strand
GCGCAGAGCTTGTTCCGCCATGGGTTCGGTCGCCATCTTCACGACCGTGAGATGAGGGATGTAGGGCCACTCCTCGGCGAAGGCGAGGAGTTGCTTGTTCAGTTGGTCGTGCAACTCCTGCAGGCGCGCCGCGCCAGAGGTTACGCGAATGTAAACCGTGGGTGTGGTGGGAACAAACGATTGCACGTCGCCCAGGGTCACTTCGAAAGGTTCAGCCTGGCTGCAGACGCCGGCCAGCATTTGCAGCGCGGCTGCTTCGGTGCCGCGCAGCAGCCGCGGCGGCAGAAACGTGATGTGGGCCGCCAGATGCGGCAGGTTGGGGTGCAGCTCCCGCCGGAGGTTCTCGACGAACTCTCCCACTGGACTTCTCACGTACGCAACCAGCGCATACCGCAGACTCTGCATATTCGTAAAAAAATTATAGCGCGTTCCCTCGTTTATAATCGAAACAGCGGTTGCTGCAGCAGAGTCGTGGTTGCTAATAATGTCGGGGCGTAGCGCAGCCTGGTAGCGCACCTGCCTTGGGCGCAGGGGGTCCGCGGTTCAAATCCGCGCGCCCCGACCAATTCCCTTCCCTTCACGCATTTCCTACGAGCTTTCAGGGCACGATGAGAGCGGCTGCGTCGATGGCGTCATCCTGACGGCGGTGAGTGCGTCGTCAGCCTGTGGTTATGCGCTGATTTTGGAGCCGGCCGGGGTGTGCTCGACAGAAGGCTTGCCGCGGGAAGAAATTCGAGAATCCTCGCGTACCTGTTCGAGATGGGCGCGCATGGCACAGCGCGCCATTTCGGGGTCGCGGCGCTGCACCGCCTCGAGAATGCGTTTGTGATGGAACTGGCTGCGCTGCGGGCCGCCTTCCACCTTGAAGATTCGAATGCGCTCCTTACGCAGCAAGCCGACAATGGAATCGATCAAGGAGAGAATCAGTGGATTGGCGGCGGCCTCCGCCAGCGCGAGGTGGAAGTCGAGATCGGCCTCAATGTAGGCTTCGGCATTTTTCTGCGAGCGATCCATGACGGCAACGGCTTCCCGCATTGCCGCGAGATCCTCATCGGTCACGCGCTCCGCCGCCATGGCGGCGATTCCCGGTTCGAGGACGAGGCGCAGCTCCACCAGGTGAGGCGAACCTTGCTGCTGGCCCTGCTGGCCGATCTTCACCATCAGGTCGAACGACTGGCGCGCCGCCTGCGAGGTTCCGTCGGTGATGAAGGTGCCGCGACCGGAGTAGGCTTCTACCAGGCCTTTCTCACGAAGCGTCTTGACGGCTTCGCGCACAGCCGTGCGGCTCACCCCGAGGCGCTGGGCGAGATCGCGCTCCGCGGGAAGCTGGTCGCCCGGTTTCAGGGAACCATTGAGGACGGATTCTTCGATTTGCTGGACGATTTGCTCATACAGCCGAGAGGTTCGGATTACTTTGTACACAGGGTATGCTCCCCGCAGGGGCCGGTTTGGGGGACCGGAAATGGTGGAGCTACTATAACGCAGCTCCACTCCGGACGGCATGGGATTTTTGCATTGGTTGGACCGGATGTTGCAGGTCGCGGTCTTTAACGTGCGGTTCGTTGACTGGCAGGCCAGACAACTCCGCCGGGCCGCTGGCAAATATCTGACTGGGTCGGCGATTGCCGCGTATGGCCGGGATCTTACCGGTTTCGGGTTCCATTTCGGTAACCACAGTAACTCCCCATCTGCACAATTTTTGTTGCACATTAACATTGCTGAAATGTAGGACATCTAATATCAGAGAAGGAAGGATCCCTATGGGTTCGCCGCGCATCGCGAAGTCGCTGCCTCTGCAGGTGGCTGCGATCTGTTACCGCAAGCGAGGCAGCGCGATCGAATTCCTCCTGGTGAACACTAACGGCGGAAACAAGTGGACCTTTCCCAAGGGATCACCGGAAGCCCGCCTCTCGCACAGCCAGGCCGCCGAGCGGGAAGCTGCGGAAGAAGCCGGCGCACTGGGGACGATCGAGCCACGCCACTTTCATCTCTACATCCACTCCAAGGGCGTTTTCTGGCAGTCGGGCGGCGTGCAGGAATTTGTGGTGAAGGCTTTCTTAATGGAGATCCATGAGATGAGACAGCCCGATGAGCCGATGCGACGGCCCACCTGGTTCAGTGCGGAAGACGCCCGGCAACGGCTGGCCAAAGGCCGCGAGGTGAAGTACGCGCATGAGTTGGAAGCCGTGATCGATCGCGCTCTCGAGCGCATCCACTTCCACAGCCAGTTGTGGGGCAAGCATCCCGAAAGCCGCAACGGCCGGGCAGCAGCGCATTCTTAAGTCAACAGCGTCATCCCAAAGCTTTGTCATCCTGAGGAAGCGGAGCCCTTCGCATTAGCGAAGGACTCCCGACGAAGGACCTCTGTACTCCGCAGGTGTCGCCGCCGGCGCGGGCGATGCCGACGCTGCAGGCGAGTACACAGGTCCTTCACTTGCTTTCATCCGGCTCTCGCCGGACGGAAGACTGCGTTCAGGATGACAACCCTGTCAGTCGGCGTGAACATCCTTCCCGTTTTATGAGACGATGAATCCAGCCCCATGATCCAGCTTTCCGGCGCCGGAAAACGTTTCGGCCACAAACTTCTTTTTGAAAATACCGACTGGCTGATCACGCCCCACGACCGCGTCGGCCTGGTGGGCGCGAATGGCACGGGCAAGTCCACGCTGATGAAGGTTCTCGCCGGCCTGGACACCTTCGACTACGGCTCACTGATTATTGCCAAGGGAACGACCGCAGGATATTTGCCGCAGGATGGGCTCTCGCTTTCCGGCCGCACGGTGTTTGCGGAATGCATGACGGTGTTCACCGGATTGCACGCCATCGAGCGAGAACTTGAAGAGCTCACCCATAAAATCTCCGAACTCGACCACACCAGCCCGGAATATGCCGACGTGGCCGACCGCTATCACAGTCTGGAGCACGAATTTCGCACTCGAGACGGCTACTCGATTGAAGCCGAAGTGGGACGCGTGCTGCAGGGACTTGGGTTTCGCAAGGAAGACTGGGAGCGGCAGACAGACGAATTCTCCGGCGGCTGGCAGATGCGGCTGGCTCTGGCCAAGCTGCTACTGCAGAAGCCCAACCTGTTGTTGCTGGATGAGCCGACCAACCACCTCGACCTGGAAGCGCGCAACTGGCTGGAAGAATATCTGCACGACTATCCGCACGCTCTGGTTCTCATCTCGCATGACCGCTATTTTCTCGACGTGGTCGTCAATAAGATCGCGGAAATCTGGAACAAGCGCTTCTGGTTCTACACCGGCAACTACGACAAGTTTCTGACGCAGAAGACGGCGCGCAACGAGCAGTTGCAGGCCGCCTACAAAAACCAGCGCGACCGCATCGAGCAACTGGAAGTATTCATCAACCGCTTCCGCTATCAAGCCACCAAGGCCAAGCAGGTGCAGAGTCGCATCAAGGAGCTGGAAAAGATCGAGCGGATCGAGGTTCCTCCGGAGGAAAAAACGATTCACTTTTCCTTCCCCCAGCCGAAGCCCAGCGGACGGATCGTCGCCGAGTTCGTGGACGTGGCCAAAAGCTATCCCAAGCTTGATCGTGGCGAAAAAGACGGCGGTGAAAAAGAGGTCTTCCGCGACGTCAACTTCCTGATTGAGCGCGGCGATCGCATCGCGCTGGTCGGTGTGAACGGAGCCGGCAAGTCCACCCTGATCAAGTTGCTCGCCGGCACAGAACGAACCACCCACGGCGAGTTCCGCCTCGGTCACAACGTTCAGGCCGACTACTTTGCGCAGGATCAGTACAAAGAACTCGATGCCGATGCGCGCATGATCGACGATCTGGGCAACGCATCGCCGCAGTCGAGCCAGACCGAGCTGCGCAGCCTGCTCGGCTGTTTTCTATTTTCTGAAGACGATGTATTCAAGAAGATCGGAGTGCTCTCCGGCGGGGAACGTGGGCGTTATGCGCTGCTTCGCCTGCTGCTGCATCCGGCAAACTTCCTGCTGCTCGACGAGCCCACCAACCACCTTGACCTCCGCGCCAAAGACGTTTTACTGGACGCTCTCATGGAATACACGGGAACGGTCGTGTTTGTATCGCACGATCGTTACTTCATCGACAAACTCGCCACGCGGGTTTTCGAGATCGGCGACGGAAAGGTCGAAGTGTATCCCGGCAATTATGAAGATTATCTCTGGCGTAAGCAGGGTGGGAGTGCAAAGCAGAATGAGGCCATCCGCCGGCAACTGAGCGGGTTTGAGTCCATTCCGCAGGCGCCTTCGAACGGCAATCAAGCCTCCGGTGAAGCCGTTCCCGCGGCCAAGGCCAAGCGTCTGAATCCCATCAAGCGCAAGAAGATGGAAGACCGCATTCGTGAACTGGAAGGGGAAATCAGCCGCGCCGAGACTGCAATTGTGCAGTGTGAAACGGCGTTGCAGGATTTCGTCAGCGCCGAAGAAAGCCAGCGCCAGGCTGAGGAACTCCATCGGCACAAGGCCGCACACGCGCGCTTCCTCCAGGAGTGGGAAGAGGTCAGCCAGTCTCTGCAGGAAGCTGACTAACCGAAGTCGATGAAACGGCAGGTCGCGGTGCCGCAACCGTACAGTCTCTTCCGTAATCTCGGAGGCAGACTTACTTCTGTGCGATAGTGAGCATGGCCGAAGGGACAGGAACCAACCCAAGGTCAAAATTCAGACCAACCGCAGGAGTGGCGCCTTACAGGACGTGCCCCGCGGAAATGAAGGAAGGTCGCATGCTCCAGTCCTCAGAGTACACGTACGGCGGAAAGTCCAGCTCTCCAGCCTCCAACCCTAACTCTTTCAATCCAGTTAAGACCGTCAGCGCGCCCATCGAGCAGGCCACCATTGGCCGTACGCTCGTGATCAAGGGCGAAATCAGCGGTGCGGAAGCGCTTTATATCGATGGCCGCATCGAAGGCAAGATCAGTCTGCCGGACAACCGCGTCACGATCGGACGCAACGGCAGCGTGCAGGCCAACATCACCGCCCGCGAAGTTGTAGTCATGGGCAAGGTGAACGGCAATATTGATTGCTCAGATCGCGTGGACATCCGCAGCGAAGGCTCGGTCACGGGAGACGTTTCCACCATACGCATCAGTGTGGAAGACGGCGCCGTGCTCAAGGGCGGCATCCAGGTGAAGAGCAGCGATCACAAGCACCAGAACCAGGCTCAGTCCAAGGCGGAAGCCGCGAAGGCCGCCACGGTGGAAGCGCCGAAGGCTCTGGCCGCAAGCGCCAACGCTTAAGTCGTTCGCAACATAGCCACGGATTCACACGGATTTCCACGGAT
>JBEKWP010000176.1:0-5302 GCA_049512915.1 Candidatus Sulfotelmatobacter sp. | reverse complement strand
CTCTAAGTTCTTTGTCATCCGGATTTTGCGGGGAATTTCTTGCTAACCTGATGATTCCAGATAGGGGAGGGGGGAGGGGGATACCCCATTTTCTCGCCGCGAGAGCGCGAACGCCAGCAGCTCGCCGACGTCGCAGTCGACTTTATTTTCGCGCGGAAGTCCACAGGCAGGCAGACTCTGCGCGCGAGAATCCCCGGGCTCGCCTTCAACATCAAAAGACCTCGCAACCAGAGGCCTCATGTCCATTCGACCGGTCAAACGAGTCATCAAATCGAAGCCGACGCTTGAAGGCGCAGGCGTACATCTCCGCCGCGCCTTCGGCTTCGGAAACACCAAAGAGACCGACCCGTTCCTCCTGCTCGACGATTTCCGCAACGATGTTCCCGAGGACTATCTCGCGGGCTTCCCCTGGCATCCTCACCGCGGCATCGAAACCATCACCTATGTGCTTGCAGGAACGGTCGAACACGGCGACAGCATGGGAAACCGCGGCGCCATCGCCGCCGGCGACGTGCAGTGGATGACCGCAGGCAGCGGCATCATCCACCAGGAGATGCCCAAGGGCGATCAATCGGGACGCATGCATGGGTTTCAGTTGTGGGCGAATCTTCCGGCATCGCTCAAGATGACCGCGCCGCGCTATCAGGAGGTGAAGGCGTTAGATATCCCCGAGATCAAAGATGACGACGGAACTCATGTGCGAGTCGTCTGCGGAAGTTTCTGGGGCAAGAAAGGCCCGGTAGATGGCATTGCGGCCGATCCGATTTACCTCGACGTGTCAGTCGCTCCCGGCAGAAAAAAGACGCTTCCGGTGGAAACGACGCGCCACGCCTTCGCTTATGTTTTTGGCGGAAGTGGAAAATTTTGCAATGCCTCCGCCCCGCTAGCCGTGCCGACGGAAGCGGTGAAGTGGTTGGACACAACTCCTCCCGTCGATGCCGACAACCGCTCCCTCATTCTCTTCGACCGCGGTGATGAAGTCAGCGTGCAAGCGGGAGACGACGGAATCCGCTTTCTCCTGGTCTCAGGCAAACCGCTGGAAGAGCCGGTAGCGTGGTACGGCCCGATCGTGATGAACACACAGGAACAACTTCAGCAGGCCTTCCAGGAACTTGAGCAGGGAAAATTTCTGAAGAAGTCTTGAGTACTTCGCAGATTGTTCAGTGTTTAGCCATCGCCTCGGTACGAAGCTTTTCCCACAAATTGCGCGCCTGCTCCCGCGTGTCGTCGAGTGAGCCGGAGTTGTCGATAACATAATCGGCTGCTTTGATTTTCTCGCCTTCAGGCAGTTGCGCGGCCATGCGGCGCGCGACTTCTTTGCGCGCGGCCTCAAGGTCTAACTTGTGTCGTGCGGCGAAGCGGGCGATGCGCTGTTCATCACTGCAGCTGACCACGATCAGCCGGTCAAAGCGTTTCGCAGCGCCTGCTTCGAGTATGAGCGCAGCTTCCACGATGGCGACCGCGCGCGGATCCTGGCGTCCCGTTTCTTCCATCCACTCTTCCTGACTCCGAAGCACTGCGGGATGGACGATGCGATTCAACTCTTGAATGCGAGACGAGGCTGCGGGAGACGAGGCCGATGTGGCCGATCCGAACGCAGCCTCGGCCAGCTTCGCGCGATTCACGCTGAGATCGGGATTAAGAATCGCGCCGCCGAAATGGCGCACCACTTCGTTGTAGACGGGCTGGCCGGGAAGCATCAGTTGATGAGCAATGCGGTCAGCCTGAACCAGATGCGCTCCGAGAGCAACGAACATCTCGCCGACCACCGATTTTCCCGACGCGATGCCTCCAGTGAGGCCGACTTTCAGCAATCCGCCTCCCGAGAAAGAACATTCACCACAGAGGCACAGAGACACAGAGAGAAACAACGAAAGAAAAAGCCTGTATTCCTCAGTGACTCGGCGTCTCTGTGGTGAAAGAATCTCATTTGCTGGTTAGCTGCGGCATGCGGCTGCCTCTCCGCATCTTCGCGGCTTTCACGGTGTTATACATCAGCATCGCGATGGTCAGCGGACCGACGCCGCCGGGAACGGGAGTCAGCGCCCCGGCCACTTCTGCTACGTCAGGATGCACATCGCCGACCAGCGTGGATCCTTTCGCCCGGAAAGCCGCTTCCCGCTTGGCATTGCCGGCTGATCCGCCGGCCAGGCCGCCGCCGAACAGGCGCTGGAATTCGACGGGATCGGTCACCTGGTTCATGCCAACATCAATCACAGTTGCACCGGGCTTCACGAAATCGCGCGTGATCATCCCGGCACGGCCGATTGCGGCTACGAGAATGTCAGCGCGGCGACAGACTGCCCACAGATCTCGAGTTTTTGAATGACAAACCGTCACCGTGGCGTTGGCATTAAGCAGCAACATCGCCGCGGGTTTGCCGACGATGTCGCTGCGTCCCACCACAACGGCTTCCTGCCCGGAAATGGGGATCTGGCTCCGCTTCAGAATCTCGATGACCCCTGCTGGCGTGCAGGGTACGAGGCCTGGCCGCTGAGTCGAGAGTAAACCGACGTTGACGGGATGAAAGCCATCGACATCTTTGGCGGGATCGACCGCCATCAGGATTTTTTTCGAATCCACCTGCGGAGGCAGAGGCAACTGCACCAGGATGCCGTCAATCTCGTCGCGGCGGTTCAACTCCTCGACTAGAGCCAGTAAGTCGGCGGTGGTCGAGGTTTCCGGTGGCGTGTGCTGTTCGCTGTAAAGGCCGACCTCTTCGCAGGCCCTGACTTTACCGCGCACATAAACCTCCGATGCCGGGTTATGGCCGACAAGAATCACGGCGAGCCCTGGGCGGATGCCGGCGGCGGCCATGGTCTTTGCCTCCGCGGCCACTTCGCCGCGAATCTCACTTGCGATCTTGGTGCCGTCTAGAATTCGGGCAGGCATTGCGGGCTCCGGGCTTCGGCTTTCGGGCGTCAGCTAGGAAATCTTACACTGCCGGTGCCACTGGGGAAATCGCTCATCACAGAGACACAGAGAAGACAGTTCGCCTGGACACGCACTGGCTTTCAATTCACGCGCGAGATCCCGATTTTCTCAGCGCCTCTGTGTCTCTGTGGTGATTCGATTCTTGCCGGGCGTACAATTGCCGCTATGATCGCCAAGGACTTGCTGGAGATCCTGGTTTGTCCGGCGTGCAGGCAGGCGCTCGAGTACCGGGAGAATCCCGAGAGCTTAAAGTGCAGGCAGTGCCACCGTGTGTATGCGGTCAAGGACGACATCCCTATCATGCTGGTGGACGAGGCAAAGATCGAAGAGCCAACGATCGACGAGGCGAAGATCGAAACCTAGCGGCCTCGACTCCCGAATCCTCTGCCTCCACCCTCCAATCCTGTGCTGGCGGCGTTAATCTTTCAAAGTGAATTCACAGCCCTGACACCTTCCGCCCGTATCCTTCTCAGACCAGAGGTAACTCGGGGATATTCCCGCCTGCCTTCCCGGAATGACACTCTGTGTCAGTTATTGAGACGGCAGGGGTTACCAACGGCACTTGGGCGAAGCCGGGAGCCCTGATAGGGTTGGCTGCAACTTCAGACGTTTACTGGTGTTAATGAATCTAAGGCAGCCTGAATTCCGTATATGGAAATAGAGGGCTGACACGGCAACCGAATTGCATGCAACTTGTATGGCTGCCGGTGAGTCTAATAGGCACAAAGTGGGTCAAGGTCGGAGTCGGAGGTGATGACGGCCATGTTTGAAAAGATGAACGAGAAAATCAGTAACGACAAAGACAGATTCACCATGACCGAAC
Organism: Candidatus Sulfotelmatobacter sp.; assembly: GCA_049512915.1. Lineage (GTDB taxonomy): Bacteria > Acidobacteriota > Terriglobia > Terriglobales > Acidobacteriaceae > Sulfotelmatobacter. The sequence goes on along the minus strand of JBEKWP010000176.1, from coordinate 1,545 downwards.
TAGCAGCGTTGCGCAGTGATCTGCTGCAAGGCGGCATGATTGATTCTTACGAGGCCGCCGAACTGCTGCAGGTCTTCCTGATGGGCCGGGGTTACGGAGTGTCGCCCAAGGCCGCTCTGGATGCAGCCGGTCGCGTCGAGATGGCAGGGTGTGCCCTGCCGGTATTGCAGTATGAACTGGAGAACCTTGCGCTGGTGATGTAAAAGCTGCCGTGGCGCGGGACGGTGACCCCGCGGCGCGAAGCGCGCGAAACGACATTCTGATCCGGGCCGTCGAAACAAGATAGACCGAACCAGTTCCACAAGAGCAAGCCGGGCCAACCAGCCCGGCTTTGTGGTTTTTGGGGGGTCTGCGGAACTTACTCACACCTTCCTTTGGCGATCGGGCTTATGCCGGTCTGCCCCTATGCAAAGTAGCGATGGTTGCGTCAGTCTCTTCAGCCAGACGGGCAACGAGTTCAGCCGCAGGTTGCCGGCGCGCTAATCGGACGCCCTGCCCCGACCACAGCGATAGAAACTCCGATCTTCCCTGCCTGGCTGCCTCCGTTCGAAGAGGGCGAGTGAGTGAATTCTGCAGGGGGAAAGGCAGAATGGCGTCGTCGCTTTCGTTGAACTCAACCTCAATCATGAACCGGTTCACGATTCCTCTGGCGGGCCGCCCGGAGAATGCGCGGGTTATTCGGGTCTGGTCTTCGCGCGCGTTCAGGATTGATTGTTTGTAAGCATCGGGGATGCCTGCTTCTTCGCAGGTCAGAAACGCCGTACCCATCTGGACGGCCGAGGCCCCAAGAGCCATGGCTGCCACGATGCCGCGCCCGTCCATGATGCCACCTGACGCGATCACCGGAATCCGGACTGCGTCAACGACTTGGGGCACGAGAGAGATGCCGCCGACCATGCCGGAGGCGAAATCTCCTCGGAAGGTGCCGCGATGCCCTCCGGCTTCGCTTCCCTGTGCGACAACGGCGTCCACACCCGACCTTTCGAGTGCGATAGCCTCTTCAACTGTGGTTGCGGTGCCGATCACGAACATGTTGAGGGCTCTAATCGCTTCCATGGCGCTGGCCGGCAGTTCGCCGAAGGTAAAGCTGAATACCGAGGCCCCGCTCTCGAGTGCAGCGGCCAATTGCTCGTGAAACGGACTAGGAGTCGATTTGGGCAAGGATGGAATGGGCAAACCCAACTCGGCGAAATACGGCTCCAGGCGTTCCAGCATGGTTTCCGGTCTTGCCCGCGACTCACTCGGCGGCAGCGGCGCGAACAAATTGATCCCGAACGGCCGCGAGGTTCGCGCGCGCACGGCTGCCGCTGTCGCGATGATTTGCTCGGGGGTGAGGTAAGCCGCACCGATGAAGCCGAGAGCACCGGCATTGGAAACGCCGGCTACGAGCTCGGGAGTATCCCCGCCACCGGCCAGGGGCGCTTGAATCACGGGATGTGCGAGGTTCAGACTGCGCGTCAAGAGGGTAGTAACGCTCATGACGTCTTAGATACTCTGGGGCGGCTGGTCGGCGCTGAGATTTATTTCTTCTTCGCTGCTGCAGCA
>JBEKWP010000175.1:0-8604 GCA_049512915.1 Candidatus Sulfotelmatobacter sp. | reverse complement strand
TAATGGCATTTCAAGAAAGCGCTGGCATATGCAATGAGCGCGAAGCTGGCGGCGTGCGACTCCGGGAATCCGTAGAGCGCGAAGGATGTGATGGAAAGAATAATTTTCTCCTGCGCCTCGGATGAAATTCCGTTCTGCGTCATGCCGGCGCGCAGCCTGGCCTCAATTTCTTTCATGCGCGCCTGCGATCGCTTGAAACCCATGGCGCGGCGCAGATCTTCCGCCTCGCCGCCGGTGAAGTTGGCGGCAATCATGGCAAGCCGCAGCAGTTGTTCCTGAAAAAGCGGCACGCCCAGCGTGCGTTTCAGCACAGGTTCGAGCGAAGGATGCGGATATGTGACGTCTTCGCGTCCCTGACGGCGCAAGAGAAACGGATTCACCATCTGGCCGACGATCGGTCCCGGCCGGATGATTGCAACCTGCACCACGATGTCATAAAAGCGTTTCGGACGCAGGCGCGGCAGGCACGACATTTGCGCCCGGCTTTCCACCTGGAACAGGCCTATGGTGTCGGCCTGCTGTAGCGCAGAATAGACCTCAGGATCATCCTGCGGAAGATGCGCCAGATCGACTTCCTCGCGATAATGTTTACTAATAAGTTCGATCGAATCCTTGAGCACAGCCATCATGCCCAGGCCGAGCAGATCGACCTTGATGATGCCCATGTCGGCGCAATCTTCTTCGTCCCACTGCACCACGACGCGGCCGGGCATGGAAGCCGGTTCGAGAGGGACGACAGAATCAAGCTGTCCCTGGCAGATGACCATGCCGCCGGAGTGCTGCCCGAGATGGCGCGGCATGTCCTGCACGGCAAGGCATAGCTCGTAATATTTACGCAGGCGCGGATGTTTCAGGTCGAGTCCGGCATCGCGGAAGCGGCGGTCGAGCGCATCGTTTTCGTCGCGGAATTCCCAGGTGGCAACGGCGGCGGAAATCTTGGCGAGCGTTTCCGGATCGAACCCGAGCGCCTTGCCCATTTCGCGCGCCGCCATGCGGTTGCGGTAGGTGATGACATTCGCAGTCATGGCCGCGCCGCGCTCTCCATAGCGCCGGTAAACATACTGAATAACTTTTTCGCGCTCGTCGCCGCTGGGCAGGTCGAGATCGATGTCGGGCCACTCGCCGCGCTCCTCCGATAGAAAACGCTCGAAAAGAAGCTCCATGCTGACGGGATCGACGGCCGTAATGCCCAGCGAATAACAAACCGCGCTGTTGGCGGCCGATCCGCGCCCCTGCGCCAGAATATTTTGCTCGCGGCAGAAGCGGACCAGATCCCAAACGATAAGGAAATATCCGGCCAGTTTAAGTTTTTCGATCAGATTTAGTTCGCGCTCAATCTGGCGCCGGGCGCGGGTTTGCATGTCAGGCGAAGTTCGGCCATAGCGTTGGCGAAAACCTTCCCATGCGCGCTCGCGCAGAAACGAGTTCATGGTTTCGCCCTCGGGAACGGGATAGCGGGGAAACTGGTAGCCCAGATCGTTGAGCGTGAATTCCAGGCGCGAGGAAAGTTCGAGCGTATTGGAGATTGCTTCGGGCAGGTCGGCGAAGAGTTGTTGCATCTCCTGCGGAGATTTCAAATGACGCTCGGAGTTGCGCGCCAGCAGCCGGCCCGCGGTGGATAATGTGCGGTGATGACGGATGGCGGTGAACGCATCGCAGAGTTCGCGATCTTTCGCAGCGGCATAGCACACGCCATTGGTCGCTAGCAGAGGAAGATTGAGCGACCGGGCAATCGCGATAGTGGCACGGTTGCGGGTTTCTTCCTCCCGCTGGAAATGGCGCTGCAACTCGACGTACACATTGCCACGGCCGAAAATATCAATCAGTTGCTCGACTTGCTGGCGAGCTTCTTCGAAGCCATCGTGTTGCAAAGCCGCGGCCAGCGGGCCATCCGCGCCGCCGGTCAGGCAGACAATGCCGTGGGCATGTTCTTCCAACTCTTCCTTCTGGACTGCACCTTCACCTTTTTTTGCCCGCAACTTCATTTTGGTGATCAACCGGCAGAGGTTTTGATAACCGGCGCGGGAAGCGACGAGGAGAGGAAGACGGAACTTGCCAAGGGGTGAATATGCGGTGACTTCCGCGCCGATGTGCGCCTTGAGCTCGAACTTTTTCGCCGCCATATGGAAACGTGGCGCACCGTAGACTCCGTCGGTGTCGAGCAATGCCATGGCGGGCATATGGAGCCGGGCACAGTCCGATATCAATTCCTCAGGCAAGGAAGATCCTTCGAGGAAGCTAAAAGCAGAGCGGGCGTGAAGCTCAACATACATTGAGTCATTGAGCGATTGAGTGATTGAGTCATTGCAACTCAATCGCTCAATGGCTCAATCACTCAATGACTCAATGACTCAATTTTTCAGTCATATGTGCCTTCCACAAACCAGCTTCCACCAAGCAGATCGTGCACGAGCCGGTAAAGAGCAACACTGCCTGCATTTTGCAAAGCGATGTCCCATTCATCGCGCGCCCAGGCTTCCCGCTCCCACCAGTCGCCGGAACTGCGCCACGGGCCGGCTTTCCAGAGCACATTGCCCTGAACTTCTTTTTTCTTCAGGCACACCACTCGCGCCAGTTCCCCGTTCTCCAAAGTCACGGTGGCGCGCAGTAGTGGACGAAACAGGCGAAGAGCAGCGACGGCGGATTTTTCTTCTGCCACTTTTTGGCGATTTATTTTCGGAGCTGCTTCAGGCGTGAAGCGCCGCATGCGAAAACCTTCGGCACGGTGCGTATCCAGCAACTCCACCGAGCCCACGCGAGGCTCGCCGACCAGCCCGGCAATGCGCGCCAGCGTGAGTTCCAGTTTTTCCGGTTCCGGCGACGGAGGCAGAAACAGGCCGCCTTGAGCCGACCGCGGCCGCGCCGGTTCCGCGGCAAGATGAATCTTCAGGATGGGCGCGCCCGGTGGATGCGCGTTCAAGTCCAGTTGCAGCAGCTTGAGAAAAAGTTTGGCATCAAGCATCGGTAGCGGAAGACGAAGAGTTCGGCAGAATTTGCTTTGCCGTCCCGAAATAAAATGCTGAGCCGGAGCGTGAGCTTCGTTATGTAACGCATCGCTCTCGCTGGGGATCCCGAAAGTTTCAAGTTGGGGATCAACTCCTGTTAAATTCTGCAGCGCCAGCGTAAGCCGCAACTCTTGCGTATTCAGAGCGCGCGCGGCCAGGCGCGCACAGACCTGATCGAGCAGACGATTCAGCAGGAAGGCCAGCGGCTCGAGCAGCACGATGGGATATTCCAACTCGATGGCTTCCTCAAACACCGCCGGCGCTTCCACCGGAACCAGCGTGCGAGAAGCCGCGCCCCGCGCCAGTTGCTGCAGGCGAAAGCCTTCCTGTCCCAAGCGCTCGCTCAGCGCTATTTCCGGTAGCGCCGCCAGTGAGCGCAGATCACGAATACCCCAGCGCTCGAGAGTTGCAAACAAACAATCAGATTTTTTCCTGCGCTCATCTTCTTCTTGTTTCCCTTCCCGTTCTTCGCCTTCATCCCGACCGGCAAACAAAACTTCTACCGGCAGAGATCCCAGAGACTCGGCTTCTTGCCCGGATGGAATCACAGTTACACCGGAAAAGCCCCGGGCCGCGAGCACGGCAGCATCGGGATTCGAAGCCGCAGCGACATTCGCATCAAGTCCAAGATCGGCGGCGCGGCGGAAGAGGTCATGAGCAATTTTGAGCAATGGTCCGAAAAGCGCTTCCGTGCCTTCGAGATCCACAAGAGCCATATCGGCGGCAGCATCTTCCACGCGCGGCGAGAAAGACTGAGCACAATCCAGCAGGGCGGCGTGCGCCACGGATTCCTGCAACCGAGAACGCGGGCGCAGCGTCAACTCCGAACAAAGTTCTGCCTGGGCCTTCGTCATCCCTGGCACGATGCCCATGCGGCCTGCGCTTTCGTTCACGGCAAAAACTTTTTCCAGCGGAGGCTTGCCTTCGAAAATAGCCACGGCCCGCGCGCGCAACTCCGGCTCGGCGCGAACTACCGCGGCCACGGGATAATTCGGCAAGAAGATGCAGGCAAACATAGTAAAAGCAGGTTTCAAAGTTTCAGAGTGTCAAAGGTTTCAAAGTTCAAAATAATTGCTCAACTTTGAAACTCTGAGACCTTGAAACTTTGAAACCTGTCCTTTTTCATCCCGCCCAGGCAGTCTTGCTGGTGAATGTGATCTCGGCAGAACGAACCGGTTTGCGATCCAGCCGGGAGCGCACCAACTCCGCCGTGATTTCCAGTCCAGTCAGCAATTGCGCGTGGGAAGGCGACGAAACCTGAGAACCCATGGACTGTCCGCCTGCTTGATTTTCCAGATCTGTCACCGCCAGCTTGATCAATCCCGGTTTGATCAATCTCGGCTCAATCAATCCCAGCTTGATCAATAACGAAGAGCAGCTCCCGGCGATCGACTGCCGCTCCACTGCCAGCAACACGGTCGGTGTATGCTCCACGGCGCGGCGGAAACGGAACCACGTCGTCAGCGGGATGCGGCGCGCGGCTTGCTCCGGCAGATCGCCAAGATCGAGAGCGATCAATCCGAAGCCTCCGCTTTCAAGCAGCAGGTCGGTGGCACGCAAAAGTTGTTCCAGGCTCTTCTCTGGGGAGTTCTCTCCGCAGCGGACCCAAAGAAATCGGTCCAACTCGACCCCTGCGGCCGCGGCCGACTGCGGATCGAGAGCATCACTGGCGTCCACCAGCACGCAGCATTCTCCACGCCGCGTGGCAGCAGCCATTGCAGCCAGCAGCAAGGTGGTGCGGCCGGAAGAAGCTGAACCGCAAATTTCTGTCAGGCAACCGCGCGGCAGACCTCCGGTAAGGGCATCCACGGCGGCGATACCGCTGGAGACCATTTCTGGCACAGGCCGCGCCGCCAATCGCGAGGCCGGAGTAACACCGGCGAGCCTCGCATCTTTAGAATTAGAAGTAGAAAAGACGGAAGCAGAAGAAACTCGCTGCGGCGGTCGCCCCTCGGCGAAAAGCTCCGCCCCGGAGGGCTGCGGGCAAACTTCGGCGCCTTCTTCAACAAAAACAAAAGGGCGGCCCTGGGCCGCCGAAGTGGAAACCACTGCGGAAGACATAGATTCCTCGGGAAGATTTCAGGGAACGCCGGAGCCGGAAGCCCGGAGGCATTTTCGCTTTTTATTCGCCTATTAAGATTGTGCACTCGGCGGTTAAGATTGTCAAGCTGAGTCTTCCATCGGATTGCGAGTGAACGATTGCGACTGAATTCGCTGTTCGATTCCCACCAGAGAAGAGGAGCTTCCATGTACAGAACTCGTCTGCTTGTTTTGTTATCCGGCCTTCTCACGTTGGCCAGTCTCTGCCATGCCCAGGGCATAATGCTCGATCTGCCGCTGCAGAGCCAGCATGCCGTGATCACGCAGCGCATTGGCCTCACCGACATCACCATCAACTATCATCGGCCGCTGGTGAATGACCGCCAGGTCTGGGGCAAACTCGTACCGTACGGGCAGGTCTGGCGCGCCGGAGCCAATGAAAACACCACCGTCACGTTCACCGATCCGGTCACCATTGAAGGCCAACCGCTCGATAAAGGAACCTACGGTCTGCACATGATCCCGGGCGAGAGTCAGTGGACCGTGATCTTCTCGAAGATGTCTACCGCATGGGGAAGTTTCAGTTACAAGCAGGATGAAGACGCGCTGCGGGTCACGGTGAAGCCGCAAACTGCCGAATTCCACGACGCCCTGACCTACGACTTTGATGATCTCAAGCCCGACTCTACCGTAGTCACCCTGCGCTGGGAAAAGGTTGCCGTGCCCTTCAAGGTTGCGGTCAAGGTGAACGACGTCGTCGAAGCCAGCATCAATCGGCAAATACGCGGGCTCAATCAATATTTCTGGGAGAGCTGGGACGAAGCCGCCAACTACTACCTCGCCAATAAAATCAATCTCGACGAGGCGCTAAAGGATGAAGACCAGTCCATCCGGGTGGAAGAACGATTCGACAACCTGCACGCCAAGTCGCAGATTCTCGAGGCCATGGGCCGCAAAGAAGACGCGGCGACGGTCCTCAACAAGGCACTGGAGAAAGCCAGCGCACAGCAACTTTACTTCTACGGCCGCCAGCTTCAAGGAGAGAAGAAGCAGGAAGAAGCCTTCGCTCTCTACCTCTCCAACGCGAAAAAGTATCCTGACTTTTGGATATCGCACGTCGGTCTGGCCCGCGTTTATAGCGGCCAGGGCGATTTCGACAAAGCCGTCAAGGAATTGCAGGCCGCTCTCGCCGGCGTGCCCGATGATGCCAACCGATCGAACCTGGAGAAATACATAAAACGCGCGCAGTCCAAAGAGGACTTCAACCGCTAGCCACAGCGAAAGACGGAACCGTGGTCAGTAAAGATGGGCCAGCCCGAGGGTTGGCCCATCTCATTTCCAAAGTTCATTCTCAGGGCTGGATGGTGAGCAGACGAACGTTAGCGCCCAATGACGTTACTTGCGCTTCACGATTGCAGGCTGGCAGAGCTACCTGTCCACTCGGCCAGCCATCGGCCCTTCCTCACCAAACCCGGCAAGCGTTCGCCCGGACCATCTTCTGGCCAGCTTTGCAACCAAACGCCTGGGCAAATTCGGACGTATTCGAAACCACGTTGTCGACGCGGAAGACAGGCATCGAGTGCGGATCGGTGGCAACGATCAGACGCGCCACTTCCGGGCGTACCGCCGCGCACCACGAATAGGCATAGGAGAGGAAGAAACGCTGACGATAGGTCCAGCCGTCCGGACCTTTGTCGTCGAGTGACTTCCCTTGCGTCTTCAGTGCGGCCTCCAGCGCAAACAGAGCGAGATGCATGCCGCCGTTGTCCGCCGTGTCCTCGCCCTGGGTCAGCAAGCCGTTCTGTTTAACCCCGGGGCCGGCATCAGGAACATCCTCCGTGTACTGATCGGAGATGCACTTGCCGCGTTCGTCGTACTGCTTGGCGTCTTCCGGGGTCCACCAGTCACGCAGGTTGCCGTGCGCGTCGAACTTGCGTCCCTGATCGTCGAAGCCATGGGTAAGTTCGTGGCCGATGACCACGCCGATGGCGCCGTAATTTACGGAATCGTCCATGCCCTTCTCAAAAAACGGAGGCTGCAAAATGCCGGCCGGGAAGTTGATGGTGTTCAATTGCGGATCGTAATAGGCGTTGATGGTAGGCGGCGTCATGGTCCACTCGCTGCGGTCCACGGGCTTCCCGATCTTGGCCACCCAGCGTTCGAATTCGGCTGCCGACGCCTGCTCCATGTTGCCCAGGTAGCTCTGGCGCGTGATCTTCACGCTCGAATAATCCCGCCAGTGCGAGGGATATCCGATCTTGTCCTCGATTCCCTTCAGCTTGACGATGGCTTGTTCTTTGGTGGCCGGCGTCATCCAGGTCGCACTCTCAATATCGTCATGCATAGCCCGCTCGATGGCATGCACCATTTCAAGGGTGCGTGCCTTGCTCTCCGGCGGAAACGCGCGATCGACATAAGCTTGCCCCAGCGCCTCGCCCAAATCGCGGTCCGCAGCCCGGGTGCAGCGCCGCCAGCGCGGAAGCTGCTCCTGCTGGCCCGCCAGCGTGTGCGCAAAGAAGTCAAAATTCTCGTCGACCATCGCTTTGTTCAAATAGGGCGCCGCATGGTGAATCACCTGCCAGCGCATGTAGGTCTTCCAATGCTCGAGCGGATGTTCGACCAGCAGTTTTTCTTCGGCGCGAAAGAAAGCCGGTGAAGTGACGATGTAGTGATCAGTCGCTGGGGCCTTCACTGCTTTAAGGTAGGCATCCCAATCGATCGCAGGCGTAAGCTCGCGAATCTGCGCCAGGCTCATCTTGTTGTTGATGTTCTTCGGATCGCGGCGCGTGACGTTATCCATCTGCGCCTGCGCCATGGCGGTTTCCAGTTCAATTACAGTGCCGGCATCGTCGCGGGCCTGCGTCTCCGCTTCCCCCGCCAGAACGAACATCTTCTGCAAATGCGCGCGGTATTTCTTAAGAGTCTCGACAGTCTTCTCGTCGGTTTCGATGTAGGAGTCGCGACTGGGCAGGCTCAGGCCTCCCTGATCAATCTGCGCCACTACCATTGAAGCGTCGTCATAGTCCTGCTGCCCAGTAAATCCGAAAAACGGAGAGTTCGTCTGATTGTCCGACTGCTCCCACGCGCCGGGAAACAGGTGGTGCAGATGGGCAATTTCAAGCGTAATTTCCTTCTTGGACTGTATGGCGGCGATCCGGTCCAGTTCCGCTTGCAGGGGCTTCAACCCGGCCGCTTCAATGCCGCTCTCGTCCGTGCAGGCGGCCCAGTAGTCCCCGATCTTCCGCTGCACGGGGCTGCGACTCGCATCGTTCTTGCTGCTCGCCTCCAAAGTCTCGCGCAGCAGGTTCTCATTCCACAGTTCCAGGCTGCTTCCCGTGCTCCAGTACACCTGGTCGGCGGGAATCGGATTGGCCCTAAGCCACTTGTTGCAGGAGTACTTGTAAAAGTCATCGCATGGATTCAGCGTTTGGTCGGTCAGACTCGCATCAAAGTGTTCGAGCTGGGGAGCTTTTGTCTCCGCCGCGGCGCCGGAAGTTGCGTTGGATGCGGAGTTGGGAAAAACATTTTGCCCCAGCATCGCCAGGGGCAGCATGAGCAG
>JBEKWP010000174.1:0-5379 GCA_049512915.1 Candidatus Sulfotelmatobacter sp. | reverse complement strand
CAAAACGCCTCTCAAGAGGTGCTTCTCCTGAGAGGCTCGTTAAATCTTGGCCCGTGCGAAGTATCGTTTCGCAGACGGTTAGTGTTTCTTCTTTTTTTTGGCCTTTTTCTTCGTTGCCATGAAGATTCCTCCGTGAACGATTTTCCCTTGCAAAGGATGTCAGCTGCCTGACATGCTTGCGAAACACCGCCCAATTTGTTGTGCGAGCAGCGTCCTTAACACAAGATATTGCGGCAGCGTGAACACGGTGTCAATAGAATTGTGCACCGAAGCGGAAGAATTTTCCCCGAGTGCAAGCTCGCAGCCATCGGCGCTCGCCATGAAAGCGGATGATTCCGGTACACTGCGCCTCATGAGGCGCGATCCCATCGAACTGGAAATCTTCAAGAACTTTTATCACTCAATTGCCGAGGAGATGGGTGCGGCGCTGCGCCGTACGGCGTTTTCCCCCAACATCAAGGAACGGCGCGACTATTCCTGTGCCGTGTTCGACGGCGCGGGCGAAGTGATTGCCATGGGCGATCACATGCCGGTGCATCTCGGTTCGATGCCAATGTCAGTGCGGGCAGCGATTGGGGCGTGCGAGATGGCGCCGGGAGATGTCGTCATGCTCAACGATCCCTTCCGCGGCGGAACCCATCTGCCGGATATCACGTTGGTGGCCCCTGTCTATGTAAAGCCCTATGTAAAGCCCCGCCGTCGTGCGAGAACGGCTTCGCCTGACTTCTATGTTGCATCGCGGGCGCATCATGCGGATGTGGGCGGAGCGTATGCGGGGTCAATGGGCTTGTGCCGGGAGATCTACCAGGAGGGATTCCGCATTCCCCCGGTGAGGATCATGCGTGCAGGAGTGATGGAGCGCGATGTGCTGGCGCTGCTGTTGAACAATGTACGCACGCCCGAGGAGCGCGAAGGCGATCTGGGCGCGCAGATCGCGGCTTGCCACACTGGCGCCGAGCGGTTGCGAGAGATTTGCTCACGCTACGGAATCGACCGCGCCCAGCGCGCGGCACGAAACCTGCTGCGGTATTCGGAAGAACTGATGCGCGCGTTCTTGCTGCGGGTACCTGTGGGTACCTATCGCGCCGAGGATTTTCTGGACGACGACGGCATCAGCAGCACTCCGATAAAGATTGCGGTGACGGTGAAGGTGACAGGCCGGGATTCTGGTCCGGTGGTCACGGTCGATTTCACAGGCAGCGATCCCCAAGTCGAAGGAAGCGTAAACGCAGTCGAGGCGATCACCTATTCTGCGTGCTTCTATGTTTTCCGTTGCCTGCTGGCCGATGATGTTCCGGCTACCGCAGGACTGATGCGGCCTATCCGGGTGATTGCTCCAGAGGGCTCGGTTGTAAACGCGCGTCCCCCGGCGGCGGTCGCCGGAGGAAATGTCGAAACCTCGCAGCGTATCGTGGACGTTTTGTTGCGCGCGCTCGCACAGGCGATTCCAGAGCGCGTTCCCGCGGCGGCTTCGGGAACCATGAACAATCTCACTATCGGCGGAATCGATCCCCGTACCGGCCAGCCCTTTGCTTACTATGAGACGATCGCGGGTGGCATGGGCGCGCGTCCGGGCAAGTCCGGTGTCTCCGGCGTACATACGCACATGACGAATTCGCTGAACACTCCGGCGGAGGCGCTGGAGTATGGCTATCCTTTGCGGGTTCGGCGCTACGCGCTTCGGTCCGGCATCGGCGGAAAGGGAGCCCATCGCGGCGGCGATGGAATTATCCGCGAGATTGAGGTGCTCACCGATTGCGAAGTCACACTGCTCGCTGACCGGCGCACGCGCGGACCCTGGGGGCTCGCCGGCGGCGAGGCCGGTGCACCCGGAACTGCCCGCGTGATCCGTAACGGCGGCGCGGTCGAAGAAATGCCGGGCAAGTTCAGCACTCGGCTTCGAAAAGGAGAGCGCATCAGGATTGAATCGCCGGGTGGCGGCGGATGGGGACGAGCCGATCTGAAGTAATGAGTCGGAGGGGAAGATGACACTTGATCTGCCAGCCCACTACATTGAGGAAGCCCGCCGCCAGATGCGCGGGCACAAGCGCCTGGCCGAGGGTGCGATGGCGCAACTCAAAGATGAAGAATTGTTCATCACGCTCGACCCGGAATCGAATTCCATTGCCGTCCTGGTTAAGCATATGGCTGGGAACATGCGCTCGCGCTTTACTGACTTCCTCACCTCTGACGGAGAGAAGCCTGATCGTTTTCGCGATCAGGAATTCGAACTCAACCCTGCAACCACCCGCGCCGACCTTATGAAGTTGTGGGAAGACGGCTGGGCGCGCGTGTTTTCGGCGATCGACTCGCTCAGACCACAGGACGTCATGCGCACGGTAACGATTCGCGGCGAGCCCCACACCGTGCTGCAGGCCGTCAACCGCCAGATCGCCCACTACGCCTACCACACCGGGCAGATTATTTTCCTGGCCAAGCATCTGCGCTCGAGCGCGTGGAAGACATTGAGCATTCCCCGAGGGAAGTCGGAGAACTACAAAACGGCTCCACCGAAAGCGAACCGAGGGTTGCCGCCGGAGCGTTGATGCCGCTCAGTCTCCGACGGCGAAGGCGCGTCCTTCTCCCCCGGTGCTAAAATCAAATGTTTTGTGTCCGAGTCTGAATTCATAAGGTAGCCGTCATGCCATCCACGATGTTAGCGGTCGTCAAAGCGGAGGCCGCGCCGGGCGCGGAGGTTCGCGAGGTAAAGATTCCCGCATTTGGGCGGAACGAAGTGCTGGTCAAAGTGAAGGTGGCATCGATCTGCGGCACCGATCTGCATATTTACAACTGGGATCGCTGGGCGCAGAACCGGATCCATCCTCCGCTGATCCCTGGGCATGAGTTCTGCGGTGAAGTGGCTGCGTTCGGCGATGAAGTAACCAGCGTCAAGGAAGGCGACTTCGTTTCCGCCGAGATGCATGTGGCTTGCGGCAAGTGCCTGCTATGCCGCACCGGCGAAGCTCACATTTGCCAGAACGTGAAGATCATTGGTGTCGACGCCAACGGCGCCTTCGCCGAGTACGTGGTCATCCCTGAATCAAATATTTGGAAACTTGATCCCGCCATTCCGCAGGAATACGCGTCCATTCTCGATCCGTTGGGCAATGCAGTTCACACCGTGCTGGCGGGTGAGATCGCTGCGAAAACCGTCGCTATCACGGGCTGCGGGCCCATCGGACTGTTTGCTATTGCGGTGGCGCGGGCGGTGGGCGCGACCAGCGTGTTTGCCATTGAAGTGAACGAGCACCGGCGCAAGATCGCGCGCGAGATGAAGGCCGATTACGTGCTCGATCCGTCGAAGGAAAACGTTCGCGCCATTGTGATGGAGAAGACCGGCGGGTTGGGTGTGGACGTGGTGCTCGAAATGGCAGGGCATCCCGACTCCATTCGAACCGCCTTCGATATTGTGCGGCGGGGCGGAAGAATTTCGCTTCTCGGCCTGACTTCGAAACCCATCTCGCTGAACTTTTCCGAAGACATTATTTTCAAAGGCATCACCGTGCAGGGCATCAACGGGCGGCGCATGTACCAGACCTGGTACCAGATGACCGCGCTGCTCAAGGCCGGCAAGCTCGACCTGCATCCTGTGATCACCGACCGCATTGCGATGAAAGATTTCTCGAAGGCCATGGAGCGGCTGAAGACGGGCGAGGCTAGTAAAATATTGATCTATCCGAACGGCGTTCGGTGATTGTGTGGCGCGGACACTCTTGTCCGCGAACACTTCCGCCCAGGAACACACGCGGATAGTAGATGGAAGTGAATTATGGCCCTTGATGCGTTCGTCCGCTGCACCTGCATCCGCGACGGCAAAGCCAAGGCTCACCCGTTTCCCGACCGGCTCACCTTTGACGAGCGCAGCGAACCGGTTCTCACCGGCGACCCTACCGACGACGAATGGGAAGCACACGACCAGTGGCTTTCCGAATCGTGTGAGCATGAGGGATTTATCCTCTCGTTCTTCTTGGGCAATATCACAAAGATCGGGAACTTGCGCAGCTTCCTTCGCCACCTGCAGGGAAAGCCCGGACCACGATTTCCCATTCTGCTGGAGAAAGTTCTCTACGACGGCACGCACACTGGCGATTGGATTCCCGTCAAGGAGTCGCCGGCGCTGTTGAAAGAGGTCAATACTGTGCTTCACTCCAGCGATATTCTGGCCGAGTCCGAGAAGGAATTCTTCACCAACATGAAACTTCTTTGCGAGGCCAGCATTGCAACCGGTAACCCGATCATGTTCTGAGCCACGGATTTACACGGATCAACACGGATTTATTCTTCTCACTTCCGACCCGTGTTGATCCGTGAAATCCGTGGCAAACAGGTTTCGAGGTTTTTCATGACCACCGCAACCCGCACCAACCCGCTTTCCTATCTCAGCGACCAGCTCAACGAACTCAAGGCCAAAGGCACGCACTTCAAGTTGCGCGTGCTTGAGGACGAGCAGGCTGCGGTCTGCACTTTCGACGGCAAGAAGGTCATCAACCTGGCCTCGAACAATTACCTGGGACTGACCACGCATCCCAAGCTGCGCGAGGCCGCGCTCGAAGCCACGCGCAGATACGGCGTGGGGTCGGGCGCGGTGCGCACCATCGCCGGCACCATGAAGATCCACATGGACCTCGAGGAGAAGATCGCGCGCTTCAAGAACGTGGAGGCGTGCGTAGTCTTCCAATCAGGCTTCGCGGCCAACGCGGGCACGGTTGCGGCCGTGCTGGGCAAGGATGATTTCATCATCTCCGATGCATTGAACCATGCATCGATCATCGATGGCGCGCGCTTGTCCAGGGCAAAGATTTTGGTCTTCCGCCACAAAGACGTCGCCCACGCGGAAGAGCAACTGGCCAGCGTGAAGGACGAGCCCGGAAAGAAGCTGCTGATCACCGATGGCGTGTTCTCGATGGATGGCGACATCGGCCCGCTGCCCGGGCTGTGCGATGTGGCGGAAAAATACGGCGCGATCATGATGGTCGACGACGCGCACGCCTCCGGCGTGCTCGGCCGCAACGGCCGTGGCACCATCGATCATTTCAAAGTGCACGGTCGCGTCGATATTCAAGTGGGAACTTTGTCAAAGGCCATCGGCGCACTCGGCGGTTACGTCTGCGGAACGCGTGATCTGATCGATTTTCTTTATCACCGGGCGAGGCCATTCTTGTTTTCGACTTCGCATCCGCCATCGGTAGCGGCAACCTGTATCGCCGCCTTCGATGTTCTGGAAAACGAACCCGAGCGCATGGAGAAGCTCTGGGAGAACACGCGCTTCTGGAAAAAAGAGCTTGGCCTGCTCGGTTTCGACATCGGCGGCCGCGCCACTCCAGCCAGCGAGACGCCGATCACGCCGATTATTATCGGCGATGGCAAGCTCACCATGGA
>JBEKWP010000173.1:0-5425 GCA_049512915.1 Candidatus Sulfotelmatobacter sp. | reverse complement strand
GAAAGGCCACGCCATCCACGACGCCGCAGCATACGTCCCGAAGCCCATGTTCGACTTCTGGAAAAAGCGCGACCCAATCGCCCGCTTCGAAAATTATCTGGTGAAAGAAAAGAAGTGGCTGACGGCGAAAGAAAATGCAGAGTTGATTTCAGAAGTTGAGCAAGTGATCGAAGCCGAGCGTGAGATCGCCGTGAACTCGCCGATGCCGAAGCCGGAATCTGCCGAGGGTGGAGTGTTCTGTGAAGACGGCTGCCACGACATCAAGCCGAAGTATGGGATGCCGAAGGTAAGTAAGAGAACCGGGGGATACAAAGAGACTGAAGCCGCTGTCCATCTGAAGTAGGAAGGATGTTGTATGAAAGAAAACACAAATGGCTTGGGGCGCGCCAAGACGCTCCTTGTCCCCATTGTCAAGAGAATTGCTCGACACAAAGATGTGAAAGCCAAACTCGCAGAGGGTAAGACTCGGCGAAAGGAATTGGATCGCCCCGACTTTGTTTGGCACGAACTTCTGCTTAGCTTTGCGACTATGGGCAATTCGCGGGGCGCAGAGGGGCTGATTCGTAATCAAGGTAACTACAAAAGGGTGACGTTTGAGGCATTGAAACGGAAACGGACAAATGCAAGCCGCCTCAGCGAATTACGCGAAGTTTTACGTGCAGCGAAAGTGAGAATGCCAGACCGAAAGGCCGATTGGCTGGCAGAGAACTATGATAGGGTCGCCGCCTTGGGTGGACCCATAAAGGCCAAGGAGACGCTGCTCAATACCGAAGGACGCGAGGAAAAGATCAAGTTTTGGCGTGGATTCAAAGGGTCGGAAAGAAGTACGCCCGAAACATCATGATGGACGTTTACCATCCAGACTTCAGAAATTACATCGCAGTCGACGAGAGGATCAGGAGAATTACGAAGGCGCTCGGGTTGACGTTTCGAAATTACGAACCCGAAGAAGAATTTTATTTGGACGTGGCGAAGCAGGCGGGACTCGAAGGGTGGGAACTTGATCGTATGCTCTATAACTTTCGCGATTGCATATTGGACGGATTGGAAGACGCCGAGGATCTTGTGGCGGCCCGCAAGGCGTTAAAAGAAAAGACAATTCCTTGGGAACAAGTCAAACGGGAGCTAAATCTTTAGCCTTCCGTAGGTCATTCGCGTAAATCCGTGGCAAAGAAGTTTGCGAAGACAACCCTATGCAACTCACCTATCTCGAAGCCATCCGCCAGGGAATCTGGGAAGAAATGGACCGCGACCTCTCCGTCTTCTGCCTCGGCGAAGACATCGGCATTTACGGCGGCGCTTTCAAAGTCACCGACGGTTTCATCGACCGCTTCGGCCCTGAGCGCGTCATCGACACGCCCATCGCCGAGTCCGCCATCGTAGGCGCGGCTTTCGGAGCCTCGCTCACCGGCATGCGTCCCGTCGCCGAATTCCAGTTCATGGACTTCATTGGCTGCGCCTTCAACCAGATCAGCAACATGGTCGCGAAAACCCACTACCTCTGGGGCGCGCCCGCCCCGCTCGTGCTGCGCGGCCCCAGCGGCGGCTACGTTCACGGCGGCCCCTTCCACTCGCAGAATCCCGAGATGTGGTTCGTCCACAATCCCGGCCTCAAAGTCATCTGCCCCGCCACGCCCTACGACGCCAAAGGCTTGATCAAAGCCGCCATCCGCGACAACAACCCGTGCATCTTTTTCGAACACAAGTATCTCTACCGCCGCATCAAGGGAGAAGTTCCCTCAGAAGATTACGTAGTCCCCATCGGCAAGGCCAATATCGTCCGCGAGGGACGAGACCTCAGCATCATTACTTATGCGGCGATGGTGCACACTGCCTTGGAAGCCGCCGAGGTTCTAAAGAACGACGGGACCGATATCGAGATCCTCGACCTGCGCACCGTCTCGCCGCTCGACCGCGACGCCATCGCGCAGACCGTGAAGAAGACAAACAAAGTCATCATCCTGCACGAGCACTCTCGCACCGGAGGCCTCGCCGGCGAAATCGCTGCCATCATCAACGAAGAAGCCTTCGACGACCTCGACGGCCCCATCGTCCGCATCACGGGCCTGGATTCAGCGATCCCATTCTCTCCACCGCAGGAAGAACACTACCTGCCCAAGGTGAGCGACGTAGTCCGCGAGGCCCGCAAGCTGAAAGCGTATTGAACCTGCAGGGCTAAGAAGAAAATACGTGGGGACGGCCGCCTCGGCCGTCCAGCTGAGCGCAGCGAGGCCTCGGCGATCTGATCAGAACTAGTTCTGCGGCAACGTTGCCTCGAAACTAGCGCCCTACCCACTTCATCTGCCACAATAGCTACGTGCGGAGGAATTCATGCGTAAATTTATTCTCGGCGTAATCGTTACTCTTCTCGTACTCATTCTCGGCGGACTCGGCTTCGCCGCGCTCGGCCTCATTCCGACCCACGCCAACGTCGCGCCACCCCGCTGGGAGCATCATCTGGCCAACGCCGCCGTCGACGCTTCCATGGAGCGCCACGCTCCTCACGTCACCAATCCCCTGCCGCCCAGTGATCAGAATCTGGAAGATGGCATGAAGCTCTATACCATGAACTGCGCCCTCTGCCACGGCGGACTCGATCGCAAGCCCGCCTCTCTCGCAAAATCCTTCTACCCGCCTCCTCCGAATCTCGTCTCCGATCCGCCCGACGACCCCGAGTGGCACGTCTTCTACTGCATCCGCACCGGAATTCGTTACACTGGCATGCCCTCCTGGGAGAAAACTCTGAGCGAGCAGGATATGTGGAAAATCACCACCCTCCTATCGCACCTCGACACGCTCCCGCCCGCCGTTCAGGACTACTGGAAGGCCAGCTTCGGCGTCGCTGCCCCGGCCGGTGAAGAAGAGAAGAAGTAATCGAGAGAGAAACGCAGCGTCGCTTGGAGTACCGAGAAGACCTGACTCTTCAACTCAGACCCAACCCGCTATAATATTCGTTTGCGCCCGGCCCTCCGTCCCAAACCGAGGACCGCATGGAAGGAAATCATGCCGACTGACATCATCATGCCCCAGATGGGCGAGTCCATCGTCGAAGGCACTATTACCAAGTGGCTCAAGAAACCTGGCGACAAGGTCCAGCGCGACGAGCCGCTCTTCGAAATCTCCACCGACAAGGTCGACGCGGAAATTCCCGCGCCTGCCTCCGGCGTTTTGCAGGAGATCAAAGTCACCGAAGGTACAACGGTGGGAGTAAATACCGTCGTCGGCACCATTGCCGTGGATGGCGAAGCCGCAGCCAAACCCGCGAAAGCTGCCCCGCCAGCCGCGCCGCCAGCAAAACAAGAAAAACAGGAAGAAAAGAAAGAAGAGAAGAAGCCCACTGCCGCACCGGCACCGGCGGCCAGCACCACGCCCGCGCAAGAATCGGAAGACGAAGAAGCCCGTTCCTCACCTCTCGTCCGCAAGATCGCCCGCGAGCACGGCGTCAATCTTTCCCAAGTCCCCGGCACCGGACTCGGCGGCCGCATCACGAAGCAGGACATCATGGCGTTCATCGAGCGCTCCTCGGCCGCGCCAGCTTCAGCACCAGCGCCGGCCGCGCCTCAAACTCCATCGCGGCCACCTGCTCCTGCGGCCTATCCCGGCGACCTTGTCCCCATGACCAACATGCGCAAGATCATCGCCCAGCGCATGATCGAATCGCGCCGCACCAGCGCTCACGTGCACTGCATGTACGAAGTGGATTTCACCCGCATCGTCACCCTGCGCGCTAAACAGAAGACCGGATTCGAGCAGCGCCACGGCGTCCGTCTCACTTTCATGCCATTCTTCGTGCGCGCCGCCATAATCGCGATACAACAATGGCCAGTCGTCAACGCCTCGCTTGAAGGCGACAACATCCGCTACCATCGCAACATCAACGTAGGTATTGCCGTCGCCCTCGACTGGGGACTCATCGTCCCCGTCCTCAAGAACGCCGGCGACCTCAACTTCCTCGGCCTGCAGCGCGGTATCACCGACCTCGGCGAACGCGCCCGCAGCAAGAAGCTCAAGCCCGAGGACGTCGAAGGCTCTACGTTCACCGTCACCAACCCCGGCCAGTTCGGCGCCGTTTTCGGTCTGCCCATCATCAATCAGCCCAACGCCGCTATCATGGGCGTGGGCGGCATCACCAAGCAGCCCCTCGTCGTCACCGACAAGGAAGGCAACGATTCCATCGCCATTCGCTCCGTAGTTCACCTCACGCTCGGCTACGATCATCGCCTCATCGACGGCGCCGTAGCCGACCAGTTCATGGCTCTCGTGAAAAAGAATCTGGAAACGTGGAGCGAAGAGATCGGCTAGAACGTGTCTAAACGGTAGGTTGATTGCTTTGGGCTGGTAAGTGTTTACACCATGTGGATGCATTAAGGCACTCCACGGTGCCGTCAATTATTTTAGAGATGCCATTTTTAAAGTTTTCGGGATTGATGATTTCCCGCGTGGCCACCGCGTCTGTCATGGCCAGCGCATTCTGCAAGAATGACATTGCCGCATCCTTTTTCTCGGACCCCGGCTTGTCGCCAAAAAGCCCCTCGATCCCACTCACTAGAGCCGGAACAAAGGCGATTCCTCGTAGCAGCTGAGACAAAAAGTCCATAATTTTCCTCCTTGAAACATTCTTCTCCCAAACCTCGTGTCCGTGAAAGCCGCCCGCGTGGTCCGGCCGGACACCCGATTTCATCAGGTAAGACTGGCCAAAATGTCGTCGAGCACAGTCAGGTTGCCGTCTGCGCCGTCGGTGGACCTGGCAATCAGTGTCAGGCAAACCTTCAGTTCGGCGGCTTTGGTCAACGCCAACGCCAGCATTCCCGCCATGTCAATTCCTCCTGCGCCCGCGCTCTTCAGCGTATTCGCAGTGGACGAGGTCACGCCCTTCAGATTGGTGATGATCGTCGTGCTCGGTGTCGTAGTCATAACTCTCCTCTTTGTTTTTGTTTTGAATTTATAAAGGTTTTACTTCAGCCAATACTTATGCAGCGCGATTGCTATGCTGACCGCCGCGCTGATCGCTCCATTCACGATCCGGTTGTGGACGCTGTTCCGCAAATCGTTCCGTTCCAGCACCGCCACTTTATCTTCCGCCGTCTTCATGCGCCCCGGCTGCCCGTTACCGACTAGCGTGTCCATCTTGGTTTCCAGCCGCACCAGCTTATCCAGCACTTCTCTCTGGAACTCGATATCGATCGCCTTCAGCATCAATTCTCTGTCGTTGACTCCCATATTCGTATCCCTTCGCCGCCCAGGGTCCCTACAGCGGATAGTCCACGTGCAATGCCGCCGAATAGCGTGAATATTTTGGCGGCGAAGAAGCGTCATACAGTCGCAAGAAATAATCCTGCGTCTTTGCCAGCCGCGCTAGATTGAACGTCTGTGTGCTGAATCGTCCCAGCAGGTTCCTGTCGTTCGCTTGCCCCCAGCCATAATC
>JBEKWP010000172.1:0-7479 GCA_049512915.1 Candidatus Sulfotelmatobacter sp. | reverse complement strand
AACCAAAACGCACCGTCGAACCACAGGCCCCAAATGATCATCGCATGGGGTCGACCATCGGAACGCACAGTCACGATCCAGTACTCGCGGGAGTCCGCAAGAGTCTTCACCGCCCATTTCCAGGGCAACATTCCGGTTTTACTCTTGCTGATGCCGTAGCCAGGTATTTGCGGCCGTTCCGTTCGCGGCAGTGCCTTGCTCTTTTTCAGGCTTGGCATGAGGACCTCCGATATCGGCTCGCATCCGCCTGTAGACGCGGGCAAACCGCTCCCGGATTCTACCGGATTCTCATGCTAGGCTGGTACGGTGAACCGGCAATCCACTCTTCCCTTCTTGCACAGCACACTCCCACTCGTTCTTTTGCTCTGGTTATTATTCAATTCAGTCCCTCCCGCCCGTGCCGCCACCTGGACTGTGCGCGCCCAGCCCGCGCGGCTGGTCAATGGCGGTCCCGTATTGTTTCAAGTGAAGCCCCCGGCGCGGCTGCAATCACTGGGCGGAACCTGGCTGGGACACGAACTCTCCTTCAGCTTTGATCCCGCGAGTAAGACCTGGTTCGCGCTGGCAGGCGTCAGCCTGGAAACCGTTCCCGGAGCTTATCCCATCGAACTGACTGGCCATACAACGACCAGCCAGACAACATCTGGAAAGATCGCGGGCCGAAAGATCTCCTTCACGCGCACTTTCACCGTCGCCCGCGGAAAGTATCCAAAGACGGAAGTTAAGCTCAACGTTGAAAGCAAATTCACCCAGCCCAGCCCGGAGCAGCAAAAACAAATTGAAGAAGGCGTCGAGGTCAAGAAAGACTATCTGAGTCGCGTTACTCCGGAGCGCGAGTGGTCCGGCGAATTCACAGCCCCGGCCGAAGCTGAAATTTCTGACGTCTTCGGCGCCGAGCGCGTCTTCAACGGCAAGACCCAGAGCACGCACTTCGGCCTGGACTTCCGCGTGCCCACCGGCACTCCCGTCGCCGCCATGAATGACGGCACGGTGCTATTGGCCCGGCCACTTTATTTCGAGGGCAACTTCGTGGTGCTCGATCACGGCCAGGGATTGCTCACGCTCTACCTGCATCTTTCGGAATTCAAAGTGAAGGAAGGCGATCAGGTAAAGCGGGGACAGGTAATCGGACTGAGCGGCGGCACGGGCCGCGCCACAGGCCCGCATCTCCACGTCGCAGTGCGCTGGCAAGGAACCTATCTCGACCCCGCAAGCTTGATGCGTTTGCGGCTGCCGTAGGCGCGAGCTGATTGCTAACGGCGAATTGCTAATTGCTTTTAGCGTTGCCGTTTCCACCCGAAAGCCCAGTCAATCCGCGCTCCGGAATATCGCGCAGCGCGTCCTTCAGAATCTCTTTCAACTCCAGGTTACGGATTAACCGGTGCAGGTAATTGGGATGCACGCCCAGAATGCGAGCCGCATCGGCATAGCTGCCTTGCGTCTGCTCCACGGCGTCAAGAATCAGTTGCTTCTTCAATTCCTTCACCGCCAGGTGATATCTCGCCTCGACCATCTCCGGCAGTGGAGGCCGTTCCAGCAGCGATTCCGGCAGATCCTCGGGCAGAATCACATCCGAGGACGCCAGCACCAGAGCCCGCTCGATGGCGTTTTCCAGCTCCCGGACGTTGCCCGGCCAGTCGTAGTTCTCCAGGCACGCCTGGGCTTCGCGGGAAATCGGACGCGCCTTCACCTTGCAGCGCTTCGCATGCTTCTGCACGAAATGGCGCACCAGCATGAGAATATCTTCCTTCCGGTCCCGCAGCGTAGGCATCGTGATCTTCAACACTGCCAGGCGGTAATACAAATCCTGGCGAAAACGACCGTCGCGCACGGCCTGCTCCAAATTGCAGTTGGTGGCGGCGATCAGCCGGATATCCACTTTGATGGGATGGATTCCGCCGACTCGTTCGAACTCACGCTCCTGCAGCACGCGCAGCAGTTTGACCTGCAAAGCAGGAGCCAGTTCCCCGATTTCGTCGAGAAATACCACACCCCCGTCGGCCACTTCGAGCCGCCCCTTCTTCAGCGAGGCGGCCCCGGTAAAGGCCCCACGCTCATGGCCGAACAGATCGCTTTCCAGAAGCGTCTCAGGAATCGCAGAGCAATTGATGGCCACAAACGGCTTGTTCGCCCGCGGACTGTTGCGGTGCAAGGCCCGCGCCGCCAGTTCCTTGCCGGTTCCGCTCTCGCCCTCGATCAATACTGTCGAATCAGTGGGCGCCGCGCGCTTGAGGAATTGATAAACCTCTTTCATGCGCGTTCCCTCTCCCACCAGACTTCGTTCCTGGCTCATCTCCAGCGTCAGGCGCACATTCTCCTGCTCCAGCGATTGCAGGTGGCGGACGCTATCCAGCGCCACGGCTGAGATGCCCGCAATCGCTGTCACCAGTTGCAGGTGTTCTTCGTTGAGACGGTTCCTCGGACTGTCACTGTCCAGATAGATGCACCCAATCACTTGCTCAAACGCGGTCAAGGGCACGCACAGCAGGGAGCGCACCTGGGACGCCGCCAGGCTTTCGATCTCCCGCAGTTCCTCGCTGCCAGCAACGTCGCCACCCAGAATACCAACCCCCTGCTCCAGAACTCGGCGCGCAATCGTGCGGCTCACCCTCACCGCTTGGGGCTGTCCAGCCTGCCGCATGCGTCCGAACGTGGAATTGAATTGCTGGCCTCCCTTATCCGCCAGCAAAATCGCGCCCCGGCTCGCGGGAACAATTTCAAATATCAGGTCAAGGAGCTGGCCTTGCAGCTCGTTGAGATCGCGAATCTGATGGACGATCCGTGTGATCTTAAACAGCGCGTTCAGATTCCGGGCCAGCCGTGAGGTCGCCGGCAGCTCGCGCGACAGCCGGTCCGACTGCAGATAAATCACGTCCCGGGGATTGAGCGTGGTGGTCTCCGCCGTGTACTGCGCCTCCTCGAACTCGACCCGGCCCGCCGCCGGCGCCTGCTCCTCGTCTTCAAGCAGAAACACAAAGGAAGAGTCGCCGGCCGCAATCTCGTCCCCATGTTGCAGCCACTGCTCTTCGACGCCGGTGCCATTCACCAGGGTTCCGTTGCGGCTTTCGAGATCCCGCACCAGAAACCTTCCGTCCCGCCCGCTCACCAGACAATGTTTTCGAGAGACCGAAGGGTCGCTGATCGCGATTCCATTCGACGCCTCTCGCCCGATCGTGATATCTCCCTCGGACAAAGGGATCGTCGAGTCTTTCAAGGGTCCGGAAACCACCAGAAGTCGGGGATGCAAGGATCATCACCTCGCGCCCTTCTTATCACAGTTCGGCCCCAAATTCATTCCCGAATTGAAGTTTTTCGGTTATCCGAACAGATAGGAATCGCTATCCGATCGGATAGCATCTGGAGCCCGCCGCCGGACAAGGCCGGCGTGACTCCAACGATAGTTAGCGATTAAGCGCTTTCTTCAGAGCAGGTTGGAAGGGATCCCCGCGCTCCTCGTCAACCCCGCGACGATTGGCACACGGCATGCATACCCGGTGTTGCGCTACTGCTCGGCAAAAAGCGATGGGGGAAGCGCTTTTGCAGTATTCCTTGTCGAGATGGCGCAAATCAGGGATCCGAAGGGCCCCCTCATCGGATTCCTGGTTTTTTTGTGGAGGTCCTTCGTAAGCGCCGCAAGTCGTCAACTGGCGACAGCTTCATCCCCTGCCGAAGCAACCGCGGGTATCGATATCGCCGCTCCGTCGCGAAACGTAACGCTGTTTCCGGAAATTGCCGGCACGCGTTCGCCTGGAACCAGAATCCCCACCAAATTCAGCGGATCGGCAGCCGAAAGCGTGATCGTTCCTGGCGTGGGCTCGAGCTTGCGCATCGCCCGCACAGATTCCACAGCAACCGGCAAGGCAAACTGCTCGCCTAGAAATCCATCCACAAAGCGGCCGCCTCGAATCTCACCCCGATCCTCCAACCGGCGGAAGCCCGCCAGCAACTCGCGCCAAGGCGGCAGGTTCGCCTCCCGCGCCAGTACGTCGCGGACAACGATTCCGTAACGCCGCAACAGCATCCAGCAGGCTGCTTCGACTGCTCGCGGCCGCTCGACAACATCGTCGGTATGCAGCAGAGCCCACCGCCCAGCATTATGCCGCGGACGCGTCGTCCGCCCACTGCCTTGTCCCGCCCGCCGTTTGGGGTCGATCAGCGAACGCAGATTGTCGAAGCCGTCGGCGGTAACCAGCCCAGCTGCCACCAACTCCCATAGTCCGGTCTCAATCTCCGCTTTTAATTTATCGGTGCCGCGCACGATGTCAGCAAAAAACGACGCGCCCCGCTGCCGCAGAAAATCCAGCACCATCTGCGCGACATGGCTCAGGCCGTTGTTCGCCGCCTGCTCCGCGCCCGGATGCCGTGGCGTCATCCAGTCAGCATCTTCCCGGACGAAAAATGTAATAGGCGCAACGCTGGTGGGAATCACGCGCCGCTGGCGCGGAGCCGCAGCTGCTTGGGGGCCGGTCCCGTGGTTTGTCGCAGCGTATTCAAGCGTCGCCGGATGCGGAGACAACCTTCCCCAACCCACCAGCCCAGTCAGGCAAAGCTGGTCAAGCCATTTGGGGTCGTAATCCACAATTCGCCGCGCCAGCACCTGCCGCTCCCAGGCGTTCGCCGGAATCTCAAACCCCTGCAGTTGCCGCAGCACCTCAAGCGTGCCCCTCTCGCCCGCAACCTGCGTCCCCGCAGCCACGTGCTGCCAGCGCAGCAGCCATTGCATGAATTGCGCCGCAGTCACCGGCTCAATCTGTTTGCGCAGCGTAGCCACAGTCAGCCGGTGAATCCGCGCCAGCAACCGCCGCTCGCACCATTCCGTCTCCGCTGTTTGTGTGGGGACAGCCGCCCCCGGCTGTCCGACCGAGCGCAGCTCACCAGCAGCGCCACTGAAATTTCCCCTTAGAACAGTCCCGCTAGCTTCCATGCGCAGCAGAGCATTCGAGATCTCAGAGGCAGCAATCCCTAGAGTCTCCCCCAGTTGCCCAGCGGTAGTCGGCCCCAAATGCGACATCCATCCCGTGACGGTCGTAAGCAAAGCGTCGTCGCGGGTAGGAACTGTGGCCTCCACTTCAACCAACTCCTGCGCAAATCGCGCCGCAGGAAACAACACGGAAAAAGTCTTCGCTCGCTCAGCCGCGGCCCAGAAACACCGCTCACCCAAAATTGCCGACGCAGCACGCCCTTCCTTTACCAATCGGTCGAAATAAAACTTCCACTGCTCCGTACTGAAATCACGCCCGCTCTCCGGCAGCGCCACTAGCGTATGCAGCACATCATGCAATTCATCGGCGTCGCGAACATCCGGCCAGGCTTCCTCCCGCACCTGCGCAATCGCCGCCGCATCCAGCCCGCCCACTTCCTCAAGCACCGATTCCGGCAGCATCCGCCGTCAAGCACCGATTCCGGCAGCATCCGCCGCATCTGCACCGCGCGCGCCCGCCGTTCCTCGAGCGGTGCGTCGTCGAGAAACGCATACGGATTCGCATTCAGAATCTCGTGCGAAAACTGCGACGGCACCGGCGTATCGACCGCGATACAGCGAATCCGTCCATCCGCCAGCCCGCTGAGCACAGACCTCAGCCCGTCAATATCCATCGCTTCGGTGAGCACATCTTTCATCACTTCGCTCACCAGCGGATGATCCGGAATCTGCCGCTCACCCTGAATATTTTCGAAGCACGCCGCCGCATCGGGAAAAACCGAAGCCAGCAGATCATCGGAGCGCATGCGCTGAATCTGCGGCGGAACTTTCTTTCCGTTTTGAAAGCGCAACAGCGCCAGCGCCCGGTTCGCATCCCAGCGCCAGCGCGTGGCAAAGATCGGAGAATCGAGAGCCGCCTGTTCCAGAATCGGCTGCACCGTCGCCGCCTGCAGAAAATTAAAAACGTCTCCCAGCGGAAAGCTGTGCTGCTCAGCCAGAGCGATGTTCAACCCGTTGTCGGTAGCCGCAGCCTGCAACTCGAAGTTGAACCCAACACAGAAACGCTTGCGCAGCGCCAGCCCCCAGGCCTTGTTGATGCGCCCGCCAAACGGCGCGTGGATCACAAGCTGCATGCCGCCACCTTCGTCGAAGAAGCGCTCGGCAATCACAGTCGTCTGGGTCGGTACCGCGCCCAGCACCGCGCGCCCTTGCAGAATGTATTCGATCGCCTGCTCCGCCCCGGAATCATCAAGTCCGCACTCTTCTTTGAGCCAGCTCACCGCCCGCGCTACCTCAGGCTGCGTAGCCGAGAAGCCGACGGGTGAAGTGTGCGGCAGCATCTCGCTGATTTTTTCGCGCAGAGTTCCAATGTGCTCTGAAAGTTCCTGGGTTCGCGCCGGAGCTTCCCCGCGCCAGAAAGGAACGCTCGGCGGCGCGCCATGTGCATCCTGCACTAGCACGCGCCCGGCATTGGTTTCAATCCGCCGGATCATCCACGACGTATTGCCCAACAGCATGATGTCGCCGCGATTGCTCTCGACGGCAAAGTCCTCGTCCACCGTCCCCACCACAATGCCATCGGGCTCCGCGACTACCGCGTAAAGAGAATTGTCCGGAATCGCTCCTCCGCTCGTGATCGCCGCCAGCCGTGCCCCGCGCCGCGCCCGCAGCCTGCCGTTCACTCGATCCCGGTGCAGGTACGCGCCACAACGCCCGCGCCGCGAGGCGATACCCTCGCTCAGCATCTCCAGAATCGCGTCGAAGGTCGCACGCTCCAGATTGCGATACGGATACGCCCGCCGCACGAGAGCGAATAAGTCATCTTCACTCCAACCGTCACTGGCCGCGGCATCGCCGACCGCAGCCCCCGTAGCGCCGGCGTCCCCGCCGGCTGTCGCGAGCCCATCCTGGGCTCGCTCCCGCAGTCGAGGTACAGCCGTAGTTGTTCCCGCAGCGCAAGCCGCCACAATCTGCTGCGCCAAAACATCCAGCGGAGATTCCGGAATCATCAGCCGGTCCAGATCGCCATGGCGAATCGCCCGCACCAAGGCCGCACACTCCAGCAGGTCATCACGCGTGGTGCAGAAAAGCCGCCCCTTCGGCACCGCGCCACGCCAGTGACCCGACCGTCCCACGCGCTGCAGCGTCACCGCAATCGCCCGCGGAGAATTGATCTGCACCACCAGATCCACCGTTCCTACGTCAATGCCCAGTTCGAGCGAAGCGGTCGCCACCAGCACTCGCACCTGGCCTTCTTTTAATTTCTTCTCCGCCGCCAGGCGCAGCTTGCGTGACAAGCTGCCGTGGTGCGCCGCCACATTCTCTTCCCCAATGCGTTCGCCGAGATTGTGCGCCACGCGCTCCGCCATCCGCCGCGTATTCACAAATACCAGCGTCGACCGGTGCTGCTCGACCAGCGCGACCAGCCGGTTGTAAACCTCGTCCCACATCTCGTTCGAAGCCACCGGCCCCAAAGGCATGGATGGAACTTCAACGGCGAGATCAAGCGTCCGCTTGTGTCCAATGTTGACGATGACGGGGTCGGAGCCTTGGAAGGG
>JBEKWP010000171.1:0-5548 GCA_049512915.1 Candidatus Sulfotelmatobacter sp. | reverse complement strand
TCCTGCAGCAGAGCGACATGCGGGAGGATGGGCTCGGGATTGATACCAGGGAAGAGCGGATTCACTTCCTGGCGAATGGCAACGAAGGGGACACCGCGATCTTGAAAGATTCCGGCAAGAATCCCCCTGCCGGAGCCATACATCGAGTCGATTGCGAATTTGAACTTGGTTTTGCCGATGAGATCCATGTCGGCGAAACGGCAGATAGCAGCGATGTACCGCGGCTTCAGGTCGGCCTGGTCGATGGCCGCTTTCGAACCTTGAGGCATCGCACCCGCGCGCAACTCTTCTTCAATTCTTTTCATGATGGCGGGCGTAGCCGATCCGCCAAACTTTCCTTTGAACTTCACGCCGTTCCAGTTCCACGGATTATGGCTGGACGTGATCATCACTCCGCCCGCTGCGCCCTCGTCCTTTACTGTGTAGGAAACAGCCGGGGTCGGCGTGTAATCATTGGCCAGTTTCACCGGGATGCCCGCGGCGGCGATGACTTCCGCAGCAACTTCTGCCGCGCGTTGTGAAGCAAAGCGCGTGTCGTAGCCGATGATTACACCGTGCTGGGCGGCCTCGTACTTCAAAACGTAGGAAGCGATCGCGCCGGCAACCCGGCGCACGTTATCGAACGTGAAGTCGTCGGCGATGATGCCGCGCCAGCCGTCAGTCCCGAATTTGATTTCTTGAGCCATTGAAGTTCAGTGCCCAGTGGCTAGTAGTCGCGAATTCCCCATCTTACTGGCCGCTGACCACCGGACACGGACCATTTTCTTACACCAGCTTGTGGAGCTTCTTCTCGTCCAAATGCTTCACTACCTTCCCAACGTCTTGTGCGTGTTCCAGGGTGGTAACCAGCAATGCGTCCGGAGTCTCGACCACAACCAGATCGCTCACGCCCACGACCGCGACGAATTTGCCCGGAGCATGCACGTAGTTGCCATGGGCATTCAGGACGAACACACCGGCGCTATTGATGAGATTGCCCTCCGGCGGGTTGCTCTTTGCACGATGATGCTCGTGCAGCGCGGTCCAGGAGCCCAGATCGTTCCATCCGAAATCAGCAGGCAGGCAAAAAATGTTTCCTGACTGCTCGCCCTTTGCCGAACGCGGCTCGAGCACGGCGTAATCGACGCTGATATTTTCGCACTTGGGATACAGCCTGCGAAAAGTCGCCGCAAACTTTCGCGTACCGAAAGTAGACGCAATCTCCTCCAGCAAGGAAGCTGTCCTGGGAAGATGCTCACGCAACGCATTGGCAAGCGTGCGCGCGCTCCATAAGAACATCCCGCTGTTCCAGAAATAATTCCCCGCAGCGACGAAGGCAAAGGCCTTCTCGGCGCTGGGCTTTTCGGTGAAACGCCGGACTCGTAGCGCGTCGCCGGCGAACGCACCGCCCACCTCAATGTAGCCGTAACCGGTTTCTGCCCGATTCGGCCGGATGCCAAGGACAACAATGTTTTCGCCCGCCGCTGCGATTTCGGCGCCACGCTCGATCGTCGCTCGATAACTTTTTTCATCGCCGATCACATGGTCGGAAGGAAACATGCCAATCACCGCGTCAGGATGCTCGCGCAACAGCAGAAAAGCTGCGAGGCCTATTGCCGGTGCGGTGTTGCGACCCACCGGCTCGGCCAACACTTGCGCTTTCGGCAACTTCGGGAGCTGCTTCAAGATCGCGGAACGAAGATCATCGTTGGTGATGATCCAGCATTGCTTCGGAGGAGCCAAGGGCAGCAGCCGGGCCAGCGTCTGCTGGATCATCGTCTGTTTGCCATCGAGTGCGAGCAACTGTTTGGCGCGCCTTTTTCGGCTCAAGGGCCAGAACCGCGTGCCGCGTCCGCCGGCAAGGATTACGGGATAGAAGTTTGAATTCTTGGCCACGTTTTCTCGGATTTCACTCGTTATATTCGCGTTTCAGGCTCGGGCAAAGGTCTTCCCGGAACCCTCGTCCTCAAAAACTCCAGCGTCCACTGCGGCCGAATCGTGAACTTCTCAGCCGACGCGGGAACTACCACCGCATCGCCCTTTGCCAGAGTAACGGGGTCCGTCCCGGCTGCTTCTACAACTCCACATCCCTCGACGGCCACGAGGATCTGGACTGAACTTATGCCAGATTCGTCGCGCGTGCTCAACTCTTGTGCATCCTTCAACTCAAACATATCCACCACGAAATAAGGAGCCGCCACCAGCGGCGCCTGCCGGTTGCCGCTGCCGGGAGCTTGCGTTGGAGCCGGCCTCAGCACTTTTCCTGACGCGACTTTCAATTTCACCGCGGCCAGGCCCTCTTTCAGGTGCAACTCGCGCGGCCGTCCGTAATCGTACAAACGATAGGTTGTGTCCGACTGCTGTTGCGTCTCGACAATCACTGAGCCGGGACCAAGCGTGTGCACGGTGCCTCCGGCAACATAAATCATGTCGCCGCTATAGATGTTGAGCCAGTTCAGCAATTCTTCAGCGCGCTTCTCGTGGATCGCTTTCTCCAGTTGCGCGACGGTCACGCCCGGTTTCAATCCCAGTGCGATCTGCGCTCCGGGCTTCGCGTGGGCCACATACCAGCACTCCGTTTTCCCCCAAGGCTGACCTATGCGGCGCGCTTGCTCGTCGTCGGGATGAACCTGCACCGAGAGTTTCTCATGCGGGAACAGAAACTTCAGCAGCAAAGGGAATCGCCGTGCATCGCGAGCGGCGTCGCCTACCAGCTCTCGTTGATATTTCTCGCTGACCTGCGCCAGTGTCTGGCCGGTAAGCGGCCCATTAGCAACCTGGCAATCGTCTCCGGTGAGCCATGCCTCGCCAATTTTCTCCTCGAACTTCCGGTTCGGATAAATCGGCGAAAGATCGTGCGTTCCCCAGGGACGCGGATCGAACGCCGGACGCATTAAGAATGGATACAGATTGCCCATGACAAAATGATCTACATAAAAAAGGCCGTTCGCGAACGGACGGCCTCAGCCGAATCTCAACTTCCTGTGACCACCGCGCCTAAATTCCCCGCCTACAGCGTGGCGAAAAATTTGCGCATGCGTTCCAGTCCGCGATCCAGTTCTGCCTTCGAAGTCGCGTAGGAGACGCGAATGTGATCGCCGGTGCCAAATCCTTCTCCCGGGACCGTGGCCACGTGCGCTTCTCGGAGCAACCTTCCCGCGACGTCTGAGGCCGACTTCACCGTGCCGCGCCCAAGAAATGCCGAGATGTTCGGATAGGCATAGAACGCGCCCTCCGGCAGCGTGCAGGTCACACCTGGAATCGAGCGCAAGCCGTTGACCACATGGTCGCGAAGTACGATGTATTCGCGCCGCATCTGCTCGACACAATCTTGCGGTCCTTTCAGCGCAGCCACCGCCGCTTTCTGCACAATCGATGTCGGATTCGATGTGGACTGGCTCTGCAGCTTCGACATCGCGCTCACCACCGCCGCCGGACCCAGCGCGTAACCCAGGCGCCAGCCCGTCATGGCATAAGTTTTTGAGAGCGAACCCAGCACCACGATACGCTCCTTATACTCGCGCAACGATCCCACAGAGAAATTCTTGCCCGTGTAATTCAGGTAGACGTAACACTCGTCGGAAAGTATCCAGATTCCGCGCTCATGCGCGAGGCGCACAACCTGCGTCAGGTCTTCCGCGCTCATCACCGCGCCTGAGGGATTCGAAGGCGAATTCAGAATGATTGCTTTGGTCCGCGGCGTAATCAGCCGAGCCACCATCTCAGCTGTAACCCGGAAGCCTTGCGATTCGTCCGTCTCGAGCAGCACATTGTGGCCGCCGGCATAACGCACGATGTCTTTGAACGAAACCCAGTAAGGCACCGGCAAAATCACTTCGTCGCCGTGATCGACCAGCACCTGGATGGCGTTGAACAGCGCATTCTTGCCGCCAGTCGATGCGATTACTTCTTCGCGGCGGTAATCGGAATCGAAGTCCACGGCATGGCGATGCACGATCGCATCGCGCAACTCGGGTGTGCCGGGCACGGCTGTGTACTTGGTGAAGTTGCTTTGGATGGCGGCAATGGCAGCATCTTTGATGTGCTGCGGCGTGGCGAAGTGCGGCTCGCCCGCGCCAAAGTCGACCACATCGATGCCCTGCGCGCGCAGTTTGTCAGCCTCGGCCACTACCGCCATCGTGGCTGAGGGCGCAATGCGGTTGATCCGGTCGGTGAGTTTTAACGCTTCCGTGGTCGCAGTGGTCATGCCCTCTTTTTCCTTTTCTTTTCCCGCTTGTCCAAGTCTTTCTTGCCCAAACCTTCAATCAGACGCGCGTCCCGCAGCTTGTAGGCAGGATCAAGTTTCTCGCGCAGTTTTTGTTCCACCACTTCCGGGACCAAGCCCTTCACCGGTCCTCCCGCTTGCGCCACTTCCCGTACCAGGCGAGAGCTCACGTAGGAGTACTTGTCGGCCGGCATCATGAAGACAGTCTCCAGCGTGGGTTCCAGTTTGCGGTTCATCAGCGCCATCTGCAATTCGTATTCGTAGTCGCTGATGGCCCGGATGCCGCGCAGGATGCACGTCGCGTCCAGCGATTTCGCGTACTCGACCATCAGTCCGTCGAACG
Organism: Candidatus Sulfotelmatobacter sp.; assembly: GCA_049512915.1. Taxonomy (GTDB): domain Bacteria; phylum Acidobacteriota; class Terriglobia; order Terriglobales; family Acidobacteriaceae; genus Sulfotelmatobacter. Next base: position 1,001 of record JBEKWP010000171.1, on the reverse strand, counting down.
TGTCGATGCGGACGTTCTTCAGATGCCCCGTAAGCTCCCTTAGCATCTCCAACCGCTCGGCCACGCTGAACATCGGGCTCTTCTCCGAGTTGCGCAGGATCGCGACCACCAGTTCCTCAAAAATCTTGGCGCCCCGCTCGATTAAATCGAGGTGCCCGTTTGTGGGCGGATCGAACGACCCGGGATAGATGGCGATTCCCTTATGCAATAGGCCTCACAGGAACAGGCGGGGCTAAATAGAGATTCTATGCGGGCGGGAGTGAGGATGGCAATTGAGGAATGAAACGTCGAAGGACTGTCATCCCGAAAGCGAGGGACCTTGCTGTTTGCGCGCGCCGCCACTATTTTGCGCTGCGAGCATAACCAAGATCCCTCGCTTGGCTCGGGATGATAATCCTAAGAATCCCTTAGCGCTTCGCCGCTATGGGTACCCTCGCAGCCTCGGGAACGGCGCTCGGCATGGTTGTGACTCGCGCACCCTGCGGCGGGGTCTGTCCCGAAGCAGCGGCCGGTTGCGCGGGTGCGGGACTTGCAACCAACCCCAGCGCCTTTCGCACCTCGGCATCCAGCTTGGCCATGGTGTCTTTGTTGTCTTTGAGAAACTGCCGCGCGTTTTCGCGGCCCTGGCCGATGCGTTCGCCCTTGTAGCTGAACCACGACCCGGATTTTTCCAGGATGTTGTTGTTCACCGCGATATCGAGCAGGTCGCCTTCGCGCGAAATACCTTCGCCGTAGAGGATGTCGAACTCGGCTTCGCGGAACGGCGCTGCCACCTTGTTTTTCACCACCTTCACCCGCGTGCGCGAGCCGGTAACCACGTCGCCATCTTTGATGGCCCCGATCCGCCGTATGTCGATGCGCACCGAAGAGTAAAACTTCAGCGCCTTTCCTCCAGTCGTGGTTTCCGGATTGCCGAACATCACACCGATTTTCTCGCGGATCTGGTTGATGAAGATCAGGCAAGTACGCGACTTGGAAACCGTTCCCGTCAGCTTGCGCAG
>JBEKWP010000170.1:0-5591 GCA_049512915.1 Candidatus Sulfotelmatobacter sp. | reverse complement strand
ACTACGAGCGCTTCACCCACGCCAAACTTTCCCGCGACAACAACTGGACCACGGGCCGGCTCTACGAGCAGATCATTGCCAAAGAGCGTCGCGGGGATTATCTGGGCAAGACGGTGCAGGTGATTCCCCACGTGACGAATGAAATCAAGGCGGCGATGAAGAAGGTCGCGCAGGACGTTGATGTCGCGATCGTTGAAATCGGCGGCACGGTGGGAGACATCGAGTCGCTGCCGTTCATGGAAGCGATTCGCCAGATGCGTCAGGAGCTGGGGCGCGAGGATACGCTGTTCGTCCACGTGACGCTGGTGCCGTTCATCGCCGCGGCTCAGGAACTGAAAACCAAGCCCACGCAGCACTCGGTGAAGGAACTGCTGAGCATTGGAATTCAGCCTGACATTTTGCTCTGCCGTACCGACCGATTTCTTGCCAAGGAGCTTAAGTCGAAGATCGCGCTCTTCTGCAACGTTCAGGAAGAAGCCGTGATCACAGCGAAAGACGTGGCGTCGGTGTATGAAGTGCCGCTGGTGTTCGCGAACGAAGGCGTGGACACCCTGGCCCTCAAATATCTGCGGATGGAGGCGAAGGATCGCGATCTCTCCAAGTGGGAAGACATTGTGCATCGCGTCTACAACCCAAAGGACACGGTCACGATCGGAATTGTCGGCAAGTATGTTGAGTATGAAGATTCGTATAAATCGCTGAAGGAAGCGCTGGTGCATGGGGCACTGGCGCACAATCTGAAACTTCAGTTGAACTGGATTGAGGCCGAGGGCCTCGAGACTAGCGACCGGAGCAGCGTTGAAGCGCAACTCGAAGGCTATGACGGGTTGCTGGTTCCCGGCGGTTTTGGCAAGCGTGGAATTGAAGGGATGCTGGTCGCGATTCGCTATGCTCGCGAAAATAAGGTTCCGTACTTTGGCATTTGCCTGGGCATGCAGACCGCTTGTGTGGAGTTTGCCCGCAACGTGGTGGGACTGGCGGATGCTAATTCCAGCGAGTTCGATCAGGCGACTCCGCATCGCGTGATCTACAAGCTGCGCGAGTTGCGCGGCGTGGAAGAGCTTGGAGGCACCATGCGTTTGGGCGCTTGGACTTGCAAGATTGAACCGGGCACCTTGGCCCACAAGATCTACGGCAAGCTTGAGATCAGCGAGCGTCACCGCCATCGCTACGAATTCAATCGCGAATACGAGGAGCCCATGGTGGCAGCGGGGCTGCGAATTTCAGGCTCAACTCCCGACGGCACTTACGTCGAGATGATCGAACTGCCGGACCATCCGCATTTCGTTGGCTGCCAGTTTCATCCCGAGTTCAAATCGAAGCCGCTCGAGCCGCATCCTTTGTTCAGCACGTTTATTGCGGCGGCGTATGAGCACGGCTCGAAGCGGCGGGCGCAGAAAGAGACTGCGGCGGTCGAAATGTTTCATCGTCCGGAAAAAGTGACGCGCAGGTAGTTCGGAAAATCGGATTCCACCACAGAGGCACAGAGACACAGAGAAAACCAAAAATAAGAGTTGAATTTCTCTGTGCCTCCGTGCCTCTGTGCTGAAATGATTGTGTTCGATTCGTAAAGCTCTTGATTTCCTCCTTCCAAGTCGGCGAGGTCCACATCGGCTCGGGGAATCTCTTCCTGATTGCTGGCCCCTGCGTGATCGAGAGCGAAGAGCACGCGATTCGCATAGCCGAGATCATCAAGGGCGTGACCCGGGCGCTCGGTTTTCCTTTCATCTTCAAAGCCAGCTACGACAAGGCCAATCGCACTTCGATTCGCAGCTATCGCGGCCCCGGAATCAAGGAGGGCCTGCGCATTTTAAGAAAGATCAAAGACGACCTTCAGTTGCCGGTGTTAACTGACGTTCACGAAGTGGCGGATGTGGCCAAGGTTGCGGAAGTCGTCGACGTGCTGCAGATTCCCGCATTTCTGTGTCGCCAAACCGATCTCGTGGTGGCGGCGGCGCTCAGCGGCCGCGCCGTCAACATCAAGAAGGGGCAATTCGTTTCGCCCTGGGACATGCGGCACGCGGTAGAAAAATGCCGCGAGGCAGGCAACCCGCAGGTCTTTCTCACCGAGCGCGGCACCAGCTTTGGCTATAACAACCTGGTGGTTGACATGCGTTCGCTCGCGATCATGCGCAAGTTTGCGCCGGTGGTTTTCGACGCGACGCATTCCGTGCAGTTGCCTTCTGCTCAAGCCGACGATGGCAACGCCGCGGTCGCCGTCAGCGGAGGCCAACCCGAGTTCATCCCGGTGCTGGCGCGCGCGGCAGTCGCGGCTGGCGTGGATGGCGTCTTTCTGGAAGTGCACGACCGACCCAAAGAAGCAAAGTCCGACGGGGCCAATGCGCTGGAATCCACCAAGCTGCGCGAAGTGCTGAAGGAGTTGCTCGCGGTGAGGAAAGCCCTGGATGTGGCGCGGGCCGCGCCATAGCTGTTTGGTTTTCTCCGTGCCTCTGCGTCTCCGTGGTAGATTTGAATCTCCGCATGAAGCAAATCGCCAGCTGGGCTTTGAACGTTGCGACGATGCGCGGCGCGAGCTATGCCGATGCGCGCATCGTCAGCCAGAGAAGCCGCGCGCTTACCACGAAGAACGGCAAGGTCGGCAGCGCATCTGACGCCGAGTCTGCCGGCATGAGCGTGCGCGTGCTTGCCGACGGCGCGTGGGGATTCGCGGCTTCCGAAGACCTTTCGCGCACTGGGGTTGAAGCTACCGCAGCCCGCGCGGTTGAAATTGCCCGTGCATCGGCGCAAGTAAAGCAGAAGGATGTCTTTCTCGCTCCCGAAAAATCCGTCACTGCAGAGTGGACCACGCCGCATGTGATCGATCCATTCTCGATTTCCGTCGAGCAGAACATTGCACTGTTGCTGAGTATCGACTCCGAACTGCGTGCCGTCGCCGGCATCACCCTCGCCGAAAGCAACCTCAACTTCAACCGTGAAGAACAATGGTTCGTTTCGTCGGAGGGAACTGACATCCAACAGACAAAGTATTCCGCAGGCGCAGGCTACGCCGCGTATGCGTTTGCGAACAATGAGATTCAGAAACGGTCGTATCCGAATTCTTACGGCGGACAATGGCAGAACAAGGGTTACGAACTGATCGATGAGCTGAAGCTGGTGGAGAACGCGCGCCGCATCGCCGAAGAGGCGGTTGCGCTTCATAAAGCTGAACAATGCCCCGAAGGCACGTTCGACATCATTCTCGACAGTTCCCAGCTCGGTTTGCAGATTCATGAGTCGATCGGGCATCCGATCGAGCTCGACCGCGTGCTGGGCATGGAAGCGAATTTTGCCGGCACTTCATTCCTGACGCTCGACAAATTGCGCACGCTGCGATATGGCAGCGAGATGGTCAACGTCGTGGCCGATGCGCGCCAGGAGCACGGGCCGGGCCTGGGAACTTTTGGCTTCGACGATGAGGGCGTTCCGGCGCAGTGCACGCCGATCATCACCAATGGATTGTTCACCGGCTACCTCAGCTCGCGCGAGACTGCGCACACCATCGGCGAGAATCGCTCCGGCGGAACGCTGCGCGCCGAAGGCTGGAATCGCTTGCCCATGATCCGCATGACCAACATCAGCCTCTTGCCGGGCCAAAAGGCGCTGACGCTCGAACAACTGATCGCTTCGACCGATCATGGCATCCTGATGCAGACCAATCGTTCGTGGTCGATTGACGACCGCCGCTACAACTTTCAATTTGGCTGCGAGATTGGCTGGGAGATCAAGCACGGCAAGCGGGTGCGCATGGTAAAGAACCCTTCGTATTCTGGCATCACAACGGAGTTCTGGAATTCGCTGGATGCGATCTGCTCGCGCGATGAGTGGACGCTCTGGGGCACGCCGAACTGCGGCAAGGGTCAGCCGCAACAGGTAATGGGCACGGGACATGGGGCAGCGCCTTCGAGATTTCGCGGAATCAAAGTAGGAAGCGCTTATAAAGGAAGCTAGTTCACCACAGAGACACAGAGACACAGAGAAAAGCTAAACCAGTCTGAATGCTTACCAGGGAACACGCCGCCGAAATCTTCGATCGCATCAAGAAATTCTCGTCTGCCGATGAGACGGAGGTCCTTTTCTCGGGCTGCAACTTTGCACTTACGCGTTTCGCGAACAACACGATTCATCAGAATGTTGCGGACGAAAATCATAGTGTGTCAGTGCGCACAGTTTTTGGCGGACGCACCGCTCGCGCCTCCACTAACAAATTTGATGACGACAGTTTGCGGCGGGTGGTTGAATCTTCGGAGGCTCTGGCGAAGGTGCAGCATCCGGATCCGGATCTCTTGCCCATGCCTGACTCGACCGAAGCTGCCGGCAGCGCGGGCGGAACTGTCCGACCCACAAAAGCTCCCTCCCGCTACTTCGAACAAACTGCAGCCGTCACACCCCAGCTCCGCGCCGCTGGCGTGAAGAAGATCGTCGAAGTGGCACAGAAGCACAAACTCACCACCGCAGGCATTTTTTCCAGTTCTGAATCCGTCGAGGGCATCTTCAATTCGCGTGGCCTGAGCGACTGGCACAGGCAAACCTTGGCGGAAGTTTCCATCACTATGCTGGGCGCCGACTCCTCCGGCTGGCAGAAGGCCAACTCGCCCGATGTGGCCAAGCTTGATCCGCTGGCTCTGGCGGAGACTGCCGCGAACAAGGCGCTCGACTCTGCGCATCCCGCGGAGATTCCAGCAGGGAAGTACACCGTGATCCTTGAGCCAGCCGCCGTACTCGACATTGTCGGTTTCATGTTCTGGGATTACTCCGGCACCGCGATCCTCGATGAGCGCTCCTTCCTCAGCGGCCGCATCGGCAGCCAGCTTTTCGGAGAAAACATCACGATCTGGGACGATGTCACCCATCCGCTGCAAACCGGCTCTCCCTTTGACGGCGAAGGTATGCGGCGGTTGACTTTGCCGCTGGTTGAGAACGGAGTAGTCAAGCGGGTTGTCTATGCGCGGGGAACGGCGGCGCGCATGAAGAATTCGGAATATAAAGACAAAGTTGGGCCGATCGAACCTACCGGCCACGGATTCGCGCTGCCCAACGAAATCGGCGAGATGCCGCTCAACATCGTGTTCGCCCCTCCGCAGAATCCGCAAACTCTCGATCAAATGATCGCATCCACCGAACGCGGCGTGCTGGTCACGCGGCTGTGGTATATCCGCGAAGTTGATCCCTACGAGAAAATCGTCACAGGCATGACCCGCGACGGCACCTTCCTGGTGGAAAACGGCAAAGTTCAACGGGGACTGCGCAACTTCCGCTTCAACCAGAGTTTGATTCATCTTCTCTCTGGGGTCGAAGCCATGAGTGTGCCCGTCCGGTCGTGCGGCGAGGAGTCGTTCGACATGGTTGTGCCCGCCATGAAGGTCCGCGATTTTAACTTCACCGAAGTGACTAAGTTCTAGGAGCCACTGGCGTTGGGCTTGCCGGCAGCCCAAATTATTCTCTGTGAAATCCCTCTAATTCGCTCATCTGCAAGCAGTTAGCACCCTTTTGTTCCATGACTTCGGTAACTTTGCACACCTGATTCCTGGGTGTAGGCTGCCCATAAGTTCCGCAAAAATCCGGGTGCGCCCAGCGGCTTCAGCGCACTGGAA
>JBEKWP010000169.1:0-5659 GCA_049512915.1 Candidatus Sulfotelmatobacter sp. | reverse complement strand
GTCTGATCCGCTGGTGCTGCTGTGTCTCGCCGCAGGCCTGCTAGCCTTCGTCGTCCAGTCCGGCGAACTCGGCACCGCCGATACTATGCATCGCCTCCAGACCACGCACTGGCTCTGGACTTCAGAGCCGCAGGTGTTTCCCAACGAGTATCCCGAGTTCGGACTGCACGGCCGCGGCGGCCGCCTTTATAGTTGGTACGGCATCGGTCAGTCTCTGCTGATGCTGCCCGCGGATTTCGTGGGAACGTGGATCGCGCACTGGCCAGTCTTTTCCGAATACGGCGACGACCCTGCCGTGCGCAGCATCGTGGTCAGCTACAGCACTAACATCCTGGTGAATGTGCTCACAGCGCTGATCGCCTTTCGCCTGCTTCGCCAGTTTCGTTTCAGCGTGCGCGAGTCCGTGCTGGGAGTGCTGGCCCTGATGTTCTGCACCACTCACCTGCACTACACGCAGAACATGATGGAGAACAACTACGTCATGCTTCTGACCCTGACCGGGTTCTCTTTTCAATACGAATGGCTGCGAACCGGAAACAAACGCGCGCTGCTGCTGGGTTGCTCGGCGTTCGGGCTGAACCTGCTGACGCGGCTGACGACCGGCCTCGACCTGATGGCCGCAGGGTTTTTCCTTCTGCTCGTGCTTTGGTCGGAACAAGTGCGCGGACGCGAACTGTGGAAGCGGCTCATCGCCTACTGCAAGGTCGCCGCCCCGGTGTATGTATTTTTCCTGATAGTCGACCGGCTCTATCAGTTCTACCGCTTTGGATCGTTTACCAATACATACCTGTCGCTCTATGGCCAGGAACAGCGGTTGCAGGATCCAACCCTGCCGGCAACTTTTCCCTGGAGCACGCCCTTTCACGAAGGGTTTCTGGGTGCGCTGTTCAAGCCGGAGAAGTCGATCTTTCTTTTCGATCCGCTGCTGGTGCTGGCGATTCTGCTGCTTGTCTTGCTGTGGAAACGCCTGTCGCCGGAAGTCCGCGCCTACGGCTTGACCACGCTGGCGCTGCTGCTTGCCTACATCAGCTTTTACGCGAGGTACACCTACTGGTCTGGAGATTTTGCCTGGGGCGACCGCTACGTTTCGACCGCAGTGGAACTGGCGGCACTGCTTGCTGTGCCCCTGTTGCTACGCTATCGCGGGAGTTTGAGCGCGTGGATCTGGCGCGGCGGCCTCGCACTCATCGAAGCCAGCCTAGTCATTCAGCTTGCCTCGCTCGCCTTCTGGATGTCGCTGGAGATTTACCAGATGGAGACGCTCGGCCATCCCACGTTCGTGATCGCGCTGCGCTTCAAAAACATCGTGGCCTTCGCGCTCGGCAAGATGGACGCCTGGGGATTAAACACAGAAGCGATGCACTGGGACGACTGGGATTACGTCCACATCACAACCTGGAACTTCCTGCCCTTCCTGCTGCGAAGAGTGGGAGCCGCGCCGGCCTGGGTGGTGAATACGGCTTTTGCGGTTTGGGCAACGGCGATTGCAGCCTTGGCCTGGATTCTCTGGCGAATGCGGAGAGCGCTGGACAGGACCTGACGGCTGGTAACGCTCTTCCTATTCTACAGTGACTGATTTGGCCAGATTCCTCGGCTGATCCACATCGCATCCCCGCCTCACCGCGATGTGATAGGCCAGCAGTTGCAGGGGAACGATTTCAAGAATTGGCGAGAGTTCTTCCGGGGCGGGTGGAACGTAGAGAACGTGATCGGCGGCTTCCTTGATTTCTTCGTCGCCTTCGGTAGCGAGCGCGATGACGACGCCGGAGCGCGCTTTTACTTCCTTCAGATTCGACATGGTTTTCTCATAGCGAACCATGGAGTCGGGATCGTTCACATCCCGCGTGGCGATGATGACCACGGGAAGGTTCTCGTCAATCAGGGCGTTGGGACCGTGCTTCATTTCGCCGGCAGGGTAGCCCTCGGCGTGGATGTAGGAAATTTCTTTGAGCTTGAGCGCGCCTTCGAGGGCGATGGGATAGTGAATGCCACGGCCGAGAAAAAGAAAATCCTGAGCGCGCTGGAAGCGCTTGGCTAACTCTTCACAGGCTTCGTCGTGAGTGAGAATGTTTTCCAGCTTGCCCGGAATGAGGGTCAGTTCGAGCGCTGCCGCGCGGGTCTGTTCGGCGGTCATGGCACCGCGCACCTGCGCCAGATAAAGCGCGAAAAGATAAAGAGCAGTGAGCTGGCAGGTGAAGGCCTTGGTGGAAGCTACGCCGATCTCGGGGCCGGCGTGAGTATAAATTGTTCCGGCAGCTTCGCGAGTAATCATGGAGCCGACGACGTTGCAGATGGCGAGCGTATGCGAGCCTTTGGTTTTGGCTTCGCGCTGGGCGGCGATGGTGTCGGCGGTTTCACCCGACTGCGAGATGACGAGCGTGATGGTTTCCGGGCTGACAATGGGGTCGCGATAGCGCCATTCGCTGGCATAATCGACCTCGACCGGCACGCGGGCGAAACTCTCGACCATGAACTTGCCGGCCTGAGCAGCGTGCCAACTGGTGCCGCAAGCGACGATGTTGATCTTTTTCGCGGCGCGGAATTCGGCTTCGCTGATCTGCATCTCGTCGAGGAAGATGTGGCCGGTGTCGAGCGAGATGCGTCCTAGGGTTGTGTCGCGGACGGCGCGCGGCTGCTCGTAGATTTCCTTGAGCATGAAGTGCTTGAAGCCGCCTTTTTCCGCCATGATGGGATCCCAGGTCACGTGTTGCACCTGGCGCCGCATGGGTTTTCCGTCGAAATCGCTGAGTTGCACTCCGTTGGGGGTGATTACGGCGAGGTCACCATCGGCGAGAAAGTAGATGTCCCGGGTGTGATAGAGAATCGCGGGGACATCGGAGGCGACAAAGTATTCGTCGTTTCCCAGGCCGACCACCAGAGGAGGACCGTTGCGCGCGGCCACGATCTTATTCGGCTCGTCCACGGAAATGACGGCCATGGCGAAGACCCCGGTGAGTTCCTTCACGGTCTTGCGAACCGCCTCTTCGAGATGAGGGTGGTGACCATTACCGGCATTGGATAGATGTTTCTCGATCAGGTGAGCGATGACTTCGGTGTCGGTCTCGGTGGAGAACTTGTGGCCTTCTTCAATCAGCTTTTTCTTCAGGCTGAGATAGTTCTCGACGATGCCGTTGTGCACGACCACGATCTTGCCGGTGCAATCCCGGTGAGGATGAGCGTTTTCTTCGGTGGGACGCCCGTGCGTGGCCCAGCGAGTGTGGCCGATGCCGTAGCTGCCTTCGAGGGGTTTGAGGCGGATCGCTTCTTCCAGGTTGCGCAGCTTGCCTTCGGCGCGGCGGATCTGCAGCTTGTCGCCATTGCCGGCAACGGCAATTCCCGCTGAATCGTAGCCCCGGTACTCAAGCCGCCTCAGGCCCTCGATGATGATCGGAACCACCGGCTTCTTGCCGACATAACCAACAATCCCACACATGCGAAACTCCAGGAATTCAGTCTGCGAGGGAGCAGCGGAACTCTTCAATAACCGGGTTGGTGAGGACTTCGCGCGCCATGCGCTCCACTTCAGCCTGCGCTTCTTCGCGGTTCAGGCCGCCATCGAGCGTCAGTTCGAAGTACTTTCCCTGGCGCACGTCCTCGAGACCCTTGTAGCCCATTTTCTTGAGCGAACCCTGGATCGTCTTGCCCTGTGGATCGAGAACGCTTTTCTTGAGCGAAACGTAAACATAAGCTTTCATGGAGGTCTTAATTATACGTCAGCTTCGCGCGGGTTTGCCTTGGCGGGTAAGAAGCAGAGAGCAGATGACTTTGTGCAAAGTCGGCGAAGCTTCTTCAGTTCGACCGGGGCGGAGAGAGAGCAGTTCCCAATGGTGTGATGGTCAGACAGCCCCCTCAGCCACCGAGTTCTTGCATCTTGCTTTCCAGGTCAGCTCGTGCGTGTTCGAGCATGGACCGGTGATGGGGATTCCGACTCTGTTCGAGTTGCTGCAACACGCGACGGAGCGCCAGGCGAAGGTTCTCTCGTTCGCGAAACCGGTCCGCGGCTTCCCGTGTCAGACGCGGCTTTTCGGATGTGCTTCTTGCGGCGGCTTCGTCTTGTTGCGCCTCGACGGACTTGCTTTCCCAGCCTCGGGCCATGAGTTCAGTATAGCGTTACGCAGAAGCGGTGTTGCAATCGCGGGGAACGTCAACAAGATGCGGACGCGCGCTTAGCGTCCCGTCTCGGGAAGAACTTGTTCGCTAAACCGAAGTGGCGAAGAAAACTCATTATTCCCGTGCGGGATGAGTCTATAATGCCGCTAAATCGGGGCAGTTGAGCGGCGTTTTTTCGAGGGGGGGAATGCCGCAACGTCCGGTGCCGTGTACCCCTTGAGCACGCCACACTCAGAACGGGCTGCGCAGCGCTCCCATGCGCTGCTGGAGATGGCGGAGGTAGTGTCTCGAAGCCAGGAACCGGCCGAAGCTCTTCTTGAATCGGAACAGTTACTGAGCGCTTATTTCAGCGCATCCAAAGTGGGCCTTTGCGTTTTGGACGCCCACCTCCGTTATCTCGCCATCAACAAAACCCTGGCAGAAATGAATGGCATACCGGCCGAAGCGCATTTGGGGAAGAGCGTGCGCGAGATGCTGGGCGATTTTGCCGAGTTGCTTGAGCCACAGATCAATCGAGTGCTGCAGACGGGGCAGCCCGTCCTGGACCTCGAGATGACTTTCATCCTTCCCACCAGAACCGAAGCCGGGCACTGGGTTGAGCACTACATTCCCATCAAGAATGCGACCGGCGAGGTCACGCAGGTCGGTGTAGTCGTGGTCGAGATTACGGAACAAAAGAGGCTTGAGGAATCGCTGCGCGGAGTCTCCGAGAAGTTGAAGGAAGAAAAAAAACGGCACCAGGTGTTGATGGAAGTGAGCCGCGTGCTGGCCACAAAGTGGGATGTGCGGCAGGTTTTTCCAAAGATTTCTGCCTATCTTCGCCGGGTGTTGCGGCAAGAATATGCCGCTCTCGCCGTGCACGACGAAAAAAGCGGTCAGTTGGTGCGGCAGGCCATGGATTTTCCCCTGCGGAAAGGGCCGGCCGTGGATAACGAAATCGATCCCGCAAAAGACCCGCACGGAAAAGCCCTGCTGGAGCGTACGCCATTCATTTTCAGCAAAGACGAAATGCGAGGGTTCGCCGCGGAAACTACCGACCATTTGCTGGCCGAGGGCTTGCAAGCGCTGTGTTGCGTTCCTTTGCTCCGGCCCAAGGGGCCGTTGGGAGTTCTGGTACTCGGCAGTACCCGGCCCGATGCTTTCACGACCGGTGACCTGACACTGCTCAATCAAGTCGCCGCGCAACTTGCGATTGCCATCGAAAACGCGCGCACCGGCCGCGAAGTGGAGCAACTCAGAAGCCAGCTGGGGCATGAGAAACGCTTCCTCGAAGGTGAACCCCACACCCAGCTTCATTTTGAGGAGATCATCGGGGAAAGTTCCGCCGTGAAGCGTGTGCTCGATCAGGTCGGAATCGTCGCCGCCAGCGATGCGACCGTTATGATCCTGGGAGAAACCGGTACCGGCAAGGGACTTATCGCGCGCGCGATCCACAACACCAGCAAACGTAGGGAGCGAAGTTTCATCATTTTGAATTGCGCCGCGATTCCCACCGGGCTGCTGGAAAGCGAATTGTTTGGACACGAGAAGGGCGCGTTTACCGGCGCCG
>JBEKWP010000168.1:0-5831 GCA_049512915.1 Candidatus Sulfotelmatobacter sp. | reverse complement strand
CCAATCTCCTGTTTGAACTGAGCGCGGAAGGGCTCCAACTCCGATTTCAAGAACCGGATGTTGCGGCCCATCACGCGGAGATGGGGAATCTGCTTTCGCTCAACCCAAAGATACACCGTTTGCGGGCTCACGCCAAGAAAAATGGCGGCTTCCCGGACGCGGAGCGGAAGCTCTTCCCGAGCGAAGGAAACATTGGCGAGGGGAGGTGTTTGGAAGTTTGGCATTAGAACCTCACGCGAATGGAGTTTGCGCCAATTGATCGAACAGTTCGCGGCGGACGCGATTGAGCCGCCATTTCTCCACGAGGTTGAAATCGGGTTCTACACTGATCGCCTCTTCAAAGGTCAGCTTCCGCTCCCGCATGTGGCGGATGTCGTGGCCGTAAAGATCGGGCGACCGCTGAGGAATGCCGATGGATGTGAGCACTTTCTCGCGGTTGTCCAAGAAAACTTGCATTTGGTCGAAGGTCTTGCCATCGCGCGCGATTTCGCCAAAGTATTCGTTGATCCAGACCACCAGGCTCTTTTCGGCTGCGGTCTCGGCTAACGTCTGAAACCCCAGAAGCGTATCGTTCAGCATGTCTCCGCCGCTGATGGGAATGTGAATATATACGCCGCGGCCGGCGGCCCGCAAGGTCGAGATCACGTCCGATTCGACGATGAAGGTCCAGAAGGGCAGGAACGCGGTTGCTCCGCTGTCGACCAGGAACACTGCCTCTTCGGTCAGAAATCTGTTCACCAATGCGTCGTAGCGGGTGCGCTGGACAACGCCTTCGTCATTCAGCAAAGCCAGCTTCTCGACATTCAGCGCCTTGATCTGTCCCAGGGATCGATTCACCGGATCGCCATCGAGGCACCGCACTGGCTGCCCGCGTGCGATGAGAAACTCGGCCAGCCAGCTGGCTACGATGCTCTTGCCGACGCCGCCCTTGCCTTGCAAGATGAGATGGACGGTTGGAGTAAACGTTGGAGCTGCGATTGCAGCGGTGGTTTCATTTCCGTTCGTGTTGTTCTTTGCCATATTGTTGTCCTTTCTTCAAATCAGATTTCTGCCTTCGGGATCACCGTCGTTATGGAGCTTGCGGATATCGAGTTTCGGCTGAGAGAGAGCGCGTTTGGCTTGAGCGAGCGGGTCGTGTTCGGGCGCGGTGGTCGCGGTTAGCTGATTCGTAACCGACGAACGCGTGTTTGGTCCAGGTGGCCCTTGAGGCTGTATGATTTGCCCAGTAGCAACTTCTGCGGACCGCTTGGCTTTCAAATGTCGCCGGATACGGCTGATATACGAGGTTAGGCTGGTGATGCTGAGGGTGACCCCAGCGTCCTCTTCCAACCATTTACGAATGCTTTTCATGCTTTGTCCTCCTTCGATTGCGGTTTCGATGTCGGGCCAGAGTGCCCGGATCTGACCGGCTTTGGTCGCGGGCTTATCCGTGCGGTGTCGTGCAAACCCGGCCCGGGCGAGAGAAAACCAGTCGAGCGATGACGGCCTGTCACGTGATCCAGGCACAAAAAACTCCTTCCCTACTTAAAGGCAATGGCAGAGGCCTTTCAGGACAAAAACTTTTTCGCTCTGCCATCCCTTTGCCTCCCGCCGTCGCATATAAAGGAAATGGCGAGGGGGTCGCGGGACGGTAATATTTTTCGATCGCCTGAAGAGATGCTCGTTCGAGCACAAAACACCCTCTCCCGATAGGGGAATGGCCGAGGTATTTGTGGAGAAGAAATTTCGCTGGCCCGGCCATTTTAGGGGCCAGGCTTCTTGGTATGGTCGATACGGGAAAGCTCTTCATACTTTGTAAGGGAATGGCGGAGCACCTTCGGGACAAAAGTCTTTCGGGCGCGATCCTCTCGAAATCCGCAAGAAGGCCCTCTACTGATAAGGAAATGGCGAGGGGGCTTCGGGACGTCTATTTTCTTACCCTGTGCCGAGGAGCTAGTCTTGCGGCCGATCACGGCGCTTTGCGACAGAATGCGACAAGTTGCGACAATGCGATGATTTGCGGCAAAACGCGGCCAATCACGGCGCTCCACGGCAACGCGATCGCTCCCGCCCCCCCGCCGACCCCACCAATGAGACAGTTCAGATGGGTAGTGGAACATAAAGGAAACGTTTGACGTCTGATTTGTTTTTCCGCGGCAAGCGGCGCGCGGTCATGAGTTTGGGTCGTCGAACGAAATCGCGTCCGCGTTCGACAGACGTTTGACGGCAAAGTTTCAGGGTGAGATTTGGGTTTCTGAAAGCCTCTTAGTAAGTGAGGGAGCAATTTTATGCGACAGAACACGGGAACGACACACGGAGCCCGAGTCGCCGTGAGGCTGAGTCCGGAAGATCGGGTTCGGATCGACGAAGCCGTGAAGACTCGGGGTTACACAAGTCCGAGTGCGTTCATCCGGGCGGCAATCGAGAACGAACTCAACGGCCGCCCCGAGCTGACTAAAACCGAAGACTTGATTACTGGAGGGTTTGAAGGCATGTCCCGTGACAATGTCCGCATTGTCCGGAGCCAGCAGGCGCTCCATGCTTTGCTCGATACTTTTATCAAAACAGTGCTTACGTGCTTGCCGGAGCCATCGATCGACGCCCAGCCCCAAGCCGTCGCCCGAGCCAAGGACCGGTACCACCTCCTGATCAAGGCTGCCGGGCGAAGCATGTCCGGCGATGCCCTCGCCGGGCTTAAGGAGCTACATGGCACGAACTGACCACGAGCGGAAAGTCCGGCTGCGGCCACCAAAGCCTCGTCGCCCAAGGGATGAGCGCATTGCATGGTCTAGCGGATTCAAGCTGCTGATGCACTACGCTCGCAGCTCGCGAAAAGTCCGCAACCGCGGCACCTCCGGCGGAAAAAGGGCGAGCACACGTCCGTACCTGCAGCGGTGTGCACTCCGGGTGACTTATCTGAACAGCAAGACACGGGGGCAATGGAAGGCGCACGGCCGATACCTGGCACGCGAGAGCGCCACACATGAAAACCCTGTAGAGGGCGTGGGCTTCGGCCACGAGGACCAGAAGATCGACATTGCGGCCCGGCTTGAAGACTGGCAGAAAACCGGCGACGAGCGACTGTGGAAGTTGATCATCTCCCCAGAATTTGGTGATCTAGCGGATTTGCGCCGTCTAACCGGCGATCTAATGGAACGTATGGGGAAGGACCTCGGTACCAGCCTCGAATGGGTTGCGGTCGAACATCACAACACCGAACATCCCCATGTTCACGTCGTGGTCCGGGGTCTCAGAACCGATGGCACCAGCTTGCGCATGAGCCGCGAGTACATCCAGCAAGGGATTCGGAGCGCCGCCGAGCACCTATGCACTCGCCAGCTTGGATTTCGTACGGAGCTCGATGCCGCGGAGGCCGAACGCCGTGAAATATCGGAGTCCAGATTTACATCGCTCGACCGCAGGATAATGCGGGAAGCGTCGAATCCGAACGCGGATTTCGGCCCCGAGTATTTCGAGGTTGTTCGGAATCCCATTGAGCCTGGTTTGAGTGAGACGGCGCGCGTTCGTACCCAACATGAGGCTTCCCGCCTCGCTGTCCTTCATCGCATGGGCCTGGCCGAATCGACCGGTGGAGCAAGCTGGCTGGTGCGGCGCGATTGCGAGCAGGTACTTCGAGCGATGCAACGCAGCGCGGATCGGTACGGATGGGACTGTTTACCACATCTACCGCACACCAGAGATGGAAGAACTCCGAAGTCAGCGAGGGCTGCAAGTCAATTCGTTTATTCGGCTCCGCAAGTTATCCACCCTACGCGGCCCGGTTGTGGAGATCAGAGACGTGGGCGATTCGGAATCCATCCTAAACAACAAGGCGCATCTTCGCGACACGGCGCGCGAAATGATTCGACGAGGCGTTTACCCTCAGGATCGTGGCTGGAATGGATGGCTCGGACGCTATCAGAAGGCGCTGGTAGACGCCGCATTCGCACTAGAAGAGGAGAAGGCGAAAGAACGCGAACGAAGCAGGAGTCAAGGCCTTGGTCGGTAGAAGATTAAGTGCCCGCCAAGACCGACCAATGGAACGCCCGGCTGCCGAGTCTATTCCAAGCCGGGCCTCTTGCGTCGGCGCCGAACTAACACTCCACTATTGACAGGGACTGAGTTAGCAGGCTAACTTCCGGAATGGCGACGATGAAAACCGTATTCACACTAGCAATCTTATTGAGCCTCCCCGGGGCTCTGTCCGCGCAGCAAAGAAATCTCGGCCATATAGACTTCCCCACATCAGCGAACGGAGAGGTGCAGGAGATTTTATCAAAGGTGTACTTCTCCTTCACAATTTCGAGTACGACGACGCTCGCGAAGAATTCCAGGCCGCAAGCCGATTGAACCCTGACTTGGCGATGGCGTACTGGGGCGAGGCTTTAACCGAGACCCATCAAGTCTGGGTGGAGCAGGACGTGAAAGCGGGCAGGGCCGCCCTCGAGAAACTGGGGACGACCAGGGAAGCCCGACTCGCCAAGGCTCCGACCGAGCGCGAGAAAGATTATCTCAGCGCGGCCGAGCTTCTTTACGGTGAGGGCGACAAGGCTGAGCGCCAGGCCTATGCAGACGCCATGGGACGTTTAGCGGTGAAATATCCCAAGGACCTGGAGGCAGCAGCGCTGTATTCGGTTGCGCTTCTGGGCACTTGCCAGGGCGTGCGCCGCACCGATGTCTATATTCGCGGCGCGGCCGTGGAGGAAGAGGTCTTTGCGAAAAATCCACAACATCCCGAGCGATTCATTACTTGATCCACGCCTATGATGATCCCGTTCACGCGCCGCTCGGTCTGCGTCCCGCGCGCGTCTACGCGGATGTCGCTGGAGGAGCTTCCCATGCGCAGCACATGCCGTCTCACATCTTCATCGCACTGGGAATGTGGAATGAGGTAATATCAGCCAATGAAATCGCCGTCTCGGTGGCAGATCGCCGGGTAGAGCGCAAGGCTCTGGGGCCAGAGTCCCGCATTATCACGCCCTTCTATGGCTTGAATAGGCTTTGCTCCAGGAAGGCCGCGATCAGGATGTCGACCGTGTTCTGAAGGACTTCGCCCAGTCCGCCGCGAAGACGCACTCCGCACGTGCGTTGGGACATGTCGCCCAGTTCCGCGCGATACATGCGGTAGAAACCGGGAGGCCGGCCCCCTTTTCGGAGTCGATTTCGCGAAGACCGAACTGGCGGCCAATATCTCGGCCTTGACCGCGGAGGGATTCATCGATGCCGCAAAAGGACGTCTGGATGAGGCTCGCAAAAATGAGCAGCGAGCCAGAACGATGCTCGCGGAAACAGCAGGTCATGAAGGCGAGAACGGGTCTGGAATGCCCGGATGCTATCCATGGCCCATACTACTGCGTCGCCCAGCGACGCCAAAACCGCGGAGATCATGATTGAGCAGTTGCAAGCCGTTTTGCTTCGGGCGGGCGGAAAGAAGGCAGAAGGTAGTCGATTGCTTGCGAAAACGGCGAAAACGGCGGACCTGGAAGAAACCTTGAGTTACGACTTCGGTCCGCCCGTTCCCGTGAAACCCGCGCATGAGCTTTACGCGGAGGCGCTCCTCGAAGATGGCAAACCGCAAGAGGCGATAAAACAGCTTCAGCTTTCGCTCGCGCGGGAGCCCAAGCGAATGCTCTCTCTTCGAGGTTTGGCGAAGGCACAAACCGCAGCGGGCGACGCAACCTCTGCACAGCGCACGTCGGCGGAGCTCAAAGCCTTCTGGCAAGACGCGCCGCTTCCATAACGCGGCTACTTCGAATGAAGATTATCGCCGGCGAGCGAAGCGTCGTGCTCGCCCTCGTGGCAGGCCTCTTCCCATTGTTCGTAGTTTGGTTCGCCCGTCGGCTTGAAATCAG
>JBEKWP010000167.1:0-5988 GCA_049512915.1 Candidatus Sulfotelmatobacter sp. | reverse complement strand
CCTCGTAGGCAAACGCCCCTACCGCGCCCCGCACCACACCATCTCCGACGCCGGCCTCATCGGCGGAGGCGTGATCCCGCGTCCCGGCGAAGTCTCGCTCTCTCACAACGGCCTGCTGTTTTTAGACGAACTCCCCGAGTTCCCCCGCAACGTCCTCGAAGTTCTGCGCCAGCCGCTCGAAGACGGCTCCGTCACCATAGCCCGCGCCGCCATGGCCCTGACTTTTCCCGCGCGTTTCATGCTGGCCGCCGCCATGAATCCTTGTCCCTGCGGCTTCCGCAACGACCGCACCCGCGAATGCCAGTGCACCACCCCCATGATTCAGCGCTACATCTCGAAAATCTCCGGCCCGCTCATGGACCGCATCGACATCCACATCGACGTCCCCGCCGTGAACTACAAAGAAATGCGCTCCACCAACGAACCAGAAAGCTCGGCAAAAATCCGCGAGCGCGTCATGCGCACCCGCCAAAAGCAGCTCGAGCGCTTCGCCTCATCCCGCGAAAAGATTTATTGCAATGCCCAGATGTCATCCCGCCACATCCGCACGCACTGCGAACTCTCCCCCGACTGCGAACGCCTCCTCGAGCGCGCCATGACCCAGCAAGGCTTGAGCGCCCGCGCCCACGACCGCATCCTCAAAGTAGCCCGCACCATCGCCGACATCGAACAGACGCCATCCATCGAACCCAAACACATAGCTGAAGCCATCCAATACCGCAGCCTCGATCGCACCTACTGGACCTAGCGAAGCAGCTTCTCTCCACGCCCTCCGCGGGCCACGCCCGCCCCGTTTGACCCTTCCCTTCCAACATGTTATAAACACATGTTTTGCACCGGGACGCCCGGAGAGCAGTCTTGCGTTCTCCAGCCACCCCGGGCGCAAACTCCGACGCGGCCAAACTCCAACTCTCCGTTGAAGGTTTGCGGTGGAAGCGTGTTCGGAACTCCGGCTACTGAATCCCTCGTAAGCTGCACTGGGCGTGCTCGAACCAGGGATACTTCGCCGGAAGTCAGTGCCTAAGCACGTTATATATTCCTGAAACGCTTCTAATTTGGAGGGACTCATTATGCGTACCGGGCTCGCCACGGCTGCGTTCCAAACACGCCGCGTAGTATCTCGTTTCCTGAGAAATACTTTCCCGAAGAAAACTTTCTCCCTGGCCGCGCTGCTCACCGTCGGCGCGTCCACCGCCCTGGCTCAATCCTCCGGAGAAGCCGGCGGCGAAGCCTCGCTCAAACTTCCCGACCTTTCCTCCGTCAGCTTCCTCAACGGCTCCATCGACGGTCACAACCTGCTCCTCATCGGCATTCTGTTCTGCATCTTCGGACTCGGCTTCGGCATGGTCATCTACCTGCGCCTCAAGAACCTGCCCGTGCACCGTTCCATGCGCGAAATCTCCGAACTGATCTACGAAACCTGCAAAACCTACCTCATCACCCAGGGCCGCTTCATTTTGTTCCTGTGGGTTTTCATCGCCGTAATCATCACCTTATATTTCGGCTGGCTCAAGCCCGTCCCCGGCAAATCGGTCGCACTCACGCTCCCCATCATCCTTTTATTCAGCCTGGTCGGAATCGCGGGCAGCTACGGCGTAGCCTGGTTCGGCATCCGCGTAAACACTTTCGCAAACTCCCGCACCGCATTCGCCTCGCTGCCCGGCAAGCCGTTCCCCGTCTACCAGATTCCACTCGAAGCCGGCATGAGCATCGGCATGATGCTGATTAGCGTCGAGCTCCTCATCATGCTGATCATCCTGCTCTTCGTCCCCGGCGACTACGCCGGCCCCTGCTTCATCGGATTCGCCATCGGCGAATCCCTAGGCGCGGCCGCACTTCGCATCGCCGGCGGCATCTTCACTAAAATCGCCGACATCGGCTCCGACCTCATGAAGATCGTCTTCAAAATTAAAGAGGACGACGCCCGCAACCCCGGCGTAATCGCCGACTGCACCGGCGACAATGCCGGCGACTCCGTCGGACCCTCCGCCGACGGCTTCGAAACCTACGGCGTAACCGGCGTAGCCCTCATCACCTTCATTCTTCTAGGCGTGAAAGACCCGTCAGTCCAAGTCCAGCTTCTGGTCTGGATCTTCGTCATGCGCGTGATGATGCTGGTCGCCAGCGCCGTCTCCTACTTCCTCAACGGAGCCATCGCCAAAGCCCGCTTCGGCAATGCCGCCGACATGAATTTTGAAACGCCTCTGACCACTCTGGTCTGGCTCACGTCGATCGTATCGATCGCCCTGACCTTCCTGGTCTCCTACTTCATCATTCCCGGTCTCGGCAACGACGACTCCCAGTGGTGGAAGCTGGCGGCAATCATCTCCTGCGGAACCTTAGCCGGGGCGCTGATTCCAGAACTCGTGAAGTCCTTCACCTCGACCGAATCGCGGCACGTGAAAGAGGTAGTCACCTCCGCCGAAGAAGGCGGAGCGTCGCTCGGCATCCTGTCCGGCTTCGTCGCCGGCAACTTCTCCTGCTACTATCTCGGCCTGTCGATGGTCATCCTCATGTCCATCGCCTATTACTTCAGCACGCTCGGCCTGGCCGCAGCCGCCACCATGCTGGCCCCGGCAGTTTTCGCCTTCGGATTAGTAGCCTTCGGGTTTCTGGGGATGGGTCCCGTAACCATCGCCGTCGATTCCTACGGCCCGGTCACCGACAACGCTCAATCCGTCTATGAACTCTCGCTCATCGAGCAGGTGCCAAACGTCGAAGCCGAAATCAAGAAAGACTTCAACATGCCCGTCAACTTCGAGCGCGCCAAGCACCTGCTCGAAGCCAACGATGGTGCCGGCAACACCTTCAAAGCCACAGCCAAACCAGTCCTCATCGGCACCGCCGTGGTCGGCGCCACAACCATGATCTTCTCCATCATCATGGCTCTCACCAACGGACTCACCGTGAACAAGGAGAATCTCTCGCTGCTGCACGCCCCGTTCTTCCTCGGCCTGGTCACCGGCGGCGCCATGATTTACTGGTTCACCGGAGCATCCACGCAAGCCGTGACCACCGGCGCCTACCGCGCCGTCGAGTTCATCAAGGCCAACATCAAGCTCGAAGGCGTAACCAAGGCATCGGTTGAGGACAGTAAGAAGGTGGTCGAGATCTGCACCAAATACGCGCAAAAGGGCATGTTGAACATCTTCATCGCCGTCTTCTTCGGCACGCTGGCCTTCGCCTTCGTCGAGCCGTTCTTCTTCATCGGCTACCTGATCTCCATCGCCATCTCTGGCCTCTACCAGGCCATTTTCATGGCCGATGCCGGCGCCGCCTGGGACAACGCGAAAAAGATCGTAGAAGTAGAAATGAAGCAGAAGGGAACTCCCCTCCACGACGCCACGGTAATCGGCGACACCGTAGGCGACCCCTTCAAAGACACATCGTCAGTAGCCCTGAATCCAGTAATCAAATTCACAACGCTATTCGGATTGCTGGCAGTCGAGCTGGCCGTAACGCTAACGCGAGACCAGGGCTCAACCATCACAAACGTGCTGGCGCTGGTATTCTTCCTGGTCTCCTTCTTCTTCGTCTACCGCTCCTTCTACGGCATGAGAATAAGAAGCGGCAACGCCGAGTAGCGCCGGCAGCACACCGGCCGTGCAGAGTCATGTGGCGCGGGCGATCTCGCCCGCATGCCTTTGGGTGGCGCAGCGCTTCAGCGCTGCGATTAAACGAATCCCGATCAGCCGCGCAGCACCAACTCAAAATAAATCAGAGGATCTTTCCTGTAAGTAACCCGCCCAACTTCGCGCCAACCGCATTTTGCATAAAAACCTCCAGCTCCAGCTTCGGCGTCGAAGGCATCAAGACGAATCGCATCAGCCGGCCAAGCTCGCGCAATCGCCTCCGCCTCCTTTAGCAGGAGACGCCCAACTCCCTTGCGCTGGAGCTCGGGATGTACGGCCATGCCGGTTAGATACAGAGGTCTTTCTGCCGCAGTGAAATACGCAATATCGATGGCCCAGGGTTTCTTGGTAGCCAGGCGCAGTGTACCAACGATGCGCCGGTTGGCGCGCGCAATCACGATCCGCGAAAACTTTGGCATCCGCAGGCTCGCCAACACGCCTCGTTCGGTCGTTGATGACGACCAAAATCCCTGCCCGTAGCGCCGTGTGAGATCTGCGGCAGCTGCGCTGTGAAGTGCCGCGAGCGCGGCAGCATCAGAGTTCTTTGCGGCAGCAAAAATCACTTCCATCTCGCATTCGCATCTTGCCAGAGCAAGGGCACTCAAATCGCAAAATCACTCGATCACCAAATCACTCAATGCCCTAGTTCGGCCCCTTCATCTTGTCCTTCACGCTATGCGCCAGCTTCTCAATCTCTTCCGCCTTCTTGACCACGTCCAGCGATAAGACGTTCTCATTCGATTTGTCCACGTAGTCCTTCAGTTCCACCGCCAGCTTGAGCAGCTTGTCGGTATCGGCTTTGAGCGCGGCCTCCCGCGACTGGTTGGCTTTCTTCGCAAGGTCACGAGCCAGCCGCTGCTGGGTCTCATCCGCATCCGTCGTCGCCGGAATGTCCGCTCTACCTGGCGGCCTGGGGTTGGGAGCTTGGGTCTGAGCTTTGCCGCGGATCACGAATAGCAAACAGAAGAAGAGTGTCCAAGCCGTTCGGTGGGATCGCATGGGTGTCCTCAAAAACGGGCGCGGAGCAGCTTGCCCATTTCAGAAAGTATGACACTTTCCGTGAGGAGGAGAAACGGGAATCGTTGCGGGTACCGAGCCCTGCCATTTCCCTCTCGGTACCAGGGTACTGGATACTGGCGACTTACAGCGCGCTCATATTCGCCAAAAACTCGCCGTTCGACTTCGTCTTGCTCAGCTTATCAATCAGCAACTCCATGGCTTCCACCGGAGAGAGCGGATTCAGCACCTTGCGCAGCACCCAGATCCGCGACAAATCTTCCCGCGGAATCAGCAACTCTTCCTTACGCGTGCCCGACCGTTGAATATCGATCGCCGGAAACACCCGCTTATCCACCAGCTTGCGCTCCAGGATAATTTCCGAGTTGCCCGTGCCCTTGAACTCTTCAAAAATCACGTCATCCATGCGCGACCCGGTATCGATCAAAGCGGTAGCAATAATTGTCAACGACCCGCCTTCTTCAATATTCCGCGCCGACCCAAAGAACCGCTTCGGCCGCTGCAACGCATTCGAATCCACGCCGCCCGAAAGCACTTTGCCGGAAGGCGGAACAATCGTGTTATAAGCGCGCGCCAAGCGCGTAATCGAATCCAGCAGAATCACCACATCGCGCTTGTGCTCAACCAGCCGCTTCGCCTTCTCGATCACCATCTCAGCAACCTGCACGTGCCGCGCCGCCGGCTCGTCAAAGGTCGAAGAAATCACTTCGCCCTTCACCGACCGCTGCATGTCCGTAACTTCTTCCGGTCGCTCGTCGATCAGCAGCACCATCAGCACCACTTCCGGATGGTTCGTCGTAATCGAGTTCGCCACATTCTGCAGCAACATGGTCTTGCCCGCCCGCGGCGGAGAAACAATCAACCCGCGCTGCCCCTTGCCCAGCGGCGTCAGCAAATCCATCACCCGCGCGCTAGCATTCTCCCGCGTAGTCTCCAGCTTCAACCGCTCCTGCGGATAAAGCGGCGTCAAATTGTCGAACAGAATCTTGTTCCGCGCCTCGTCGGGCGACTCAAAATTTACCGCCTCGATCTTCACCAGAGCAAAATATTTCTCGCCCTCATGCGGAGGCCGCACCTGCCCGCTGATCGTGTCACCTGTCTTCAAATCAAACTTGCGAATCTGCGACGGCGACACATAAATGTCATCCGGACCCGGCAAATAGTTGTAATCCGGAGACCGCAAAAATCCGTAGCCGTCCGGCAATATTTCCAGCACGCCCTCGGCGAAGATGTGCCCTTCTTTTTCGCTCTGTGCCTGCAGGATCTTAAAAATCAGGTCCTGTTTGCGCAGGCCGCTGGCCCCGGGCAGCTCCAAGGTCCTTGCGATCTTGGTCAGCTC
>JBEKWP010000166.1:0-6018 GCA_049512915.1 Candidatus Sulfotelmatobacter sp. | reverse complement strand
CCCCAGAGCTTCGTAGAGAGAGCGTCCATCTTTACTGGCGTGGAGCGTGACCCTGGCGAAGCTTTCGCGCTTGCACCAGTCAGTCATCGTTTGCATGAGTCGGCGGGCAATGCCGCGGCGGCGGTAGTCGGGATACGTGTATACGTTCAGAATAGTTGCGCGGCGGCACTCCAAATCGTAGGGATGGGCCGGCCAGGGTGAAACGATGATCGCGCCTCCGGCGACGACACGATCCCCGACTGAGGCCAGCCATGCCCGGAATGAGCCGTCGGACAAGGCTTTTGCTAAGTAAGCGGCGGAAACGGACACCATCGCCGCCAGAGCATCGGCGTCTCGATAGTGCATGTCTTCGTACATGGCGCGGCGCTGGCGCAGGATTTCAGGGACGTCGCTCGCGGTGGCTACGCGGATGTCGAGGTCTGGCAGAGGATGTTCTGAACTGTCGGACATGCGCGGAGTTTAGCAAACGGCGAGTCTATTTCTGCACAGCATCCGCTGTCGGCGCTGGAGGAGCCGTCAGTCCTTTCAGGCGCGCCACAACCGTGTTCATGGCTTGATCGAAGTTTTTGTCGCGGTTTCCTAACAGCAGCGCTCCCTGCACGTATTCGGTGATGTTCCACAGGGTGATGTGCGTTTTGGGATCGATCACCACCAGCCGCAACTGTCCGAGGACGGGCAGTCTTAAGCCGCTATCGGTCAGGCCCCAACTGATTTCAAGGACAAGGTCGGAATCGCTGGGCGAGGATACGAGTTCATATCGGTTCCAACTCTTCATCGCGGCGTAGAACTGGTTGTAAGGCCGGTCGGGGCCACCGTGGAAAATCGTCTCATCGAGGACTGTCTCAAGAGTTGCCCCGCCGGCGTTCGAAATGAATACTTTTTGGGCCGCGGCGATCTGTGCGGGCACCGGAGCGGGCGGCTCGCCTTTTGATTGTTGCCCGGTCACAACCTGGACGAATGCCAAAACGGCGATCGAGATGCAGAATGCCGGGAGTTTGATGGTCTTCAAGATGGGCGCTCCTGAGGTGCGAGTTCCTGGTGCCCAGTACCTAGTGCCCAGTACCCAGGTGAAACCACAGGCGCTTTCACGGTTTTTGCTCGGCACTCGGTACTAAGTACTGGCTACTGTCCCGAGCCTTCCTTGGCGAGGCGGACCCTGGCGGCATCGAGCTTCTTCTGCGTGGCCGCGAACAGGTCAGTCTCTACTTCCGGGGCTATGGTTTTGTTCCACTCTTGGACGGCGCGCTCCCAGTGAGCCGCGGCCAGCTTCAGGCGGCCGGTTTTCTGGTAGAGATCGCCGAGGTGATCCTGCACGGTTGGATCGGAACCCATGCGCAAGGCCGCCTTCGTCAGGTTCTCTTCGGCCAAGTCGTACTTGCCGAGCTTGAAATAAGCCCAGCCCAGGGAATCCAGATAAGCGCCGTTGGTGGGGTCGAGGCTCACGGCTGTCTTGATGTAATTCAGCGATTCTTCGAGACGGACGTCGCGATCGGCATTCATGTAACCCAGATAGTTGAGGGCCGCGGCGCTCTGCGGCGTAATCAAAAGAACTTTCTTGAACTGAGCTTCGGCCTCGTCGTATTTCTTTTCGTGCTCGTAGGTGTCGCCGCGGAGGAAGTAGACGTACTCCTTGTCGTCGGGCTTGGTGGAGAGCTGCTCGGCTTTATTGAGCGCTTCCTCGGCGTCGCTGAAGCGCTTCAAGCGGGTGTACATGATGGCCAGCCGAAGGTAGACGTCGCGATCTTCGGGTGTGCCCTTGAGCATGGAGCGCACGTCGGCGAGCGGCTTCTCAGGGTCGCCGTTGTCGGCGAGCTGGGCATCGAGCACCATGCGCAGCTCGCGGTCGTTGGGCAGCTTTTGCACCGCCTCTTTGGCAGTGGCCGTAGCCTGGGACCATTGCTTGGCGTCGCGGTAGGTGTCGATGATGTTCTGGTAACCGGAGCGGGCGTTGTCTTCGCCCAGAGCGATCATCTGGCGGAAGACTTCAACCGCGGCGGGATAGTTCTCCTGGTCGCGGTAGACCATGCCGAGGCGTTCCATGAAGATGCCGCGATTGTTGCGGTCGGCTTGAGAGTAGCTGCTCTCGGCTTTCTCGGTTTTTTTCAGCAGGTCCTGCAAGATCTTTACGGCTTCGTCGTAGCGTGCCTGGGCCTCGTAAACCACCGCGATGTTGTAGGGAACTTCGAGGGCGTCGGGGACCATGGCTTCGGCCTTTTTCAGGCTGTCGAGCGCCTCGTCGTATTTGCCCTGGCGGCGGTAGATTTCCGAGATGCGGAGGTAGGTCTGTGCGTCCTCTGGATTGGCGGCGGCGATCACTTTGTACTGATCGAGGGACGCGTCGATCTGGCCATCGTTTAGCAGATTTTCTGCCAGGCCGCGGATGGCGTCGAGGTTATCGCGATCCAACTGGATGGCGTGTTTGTAGGCGTCGATCGCCAGTTTGTAATCCTTGCGCTGCTCGTAGGTCGCGCCCAGTGCGGCGTAGAGCTTGGCGGAGCGCCCGGTATCGGGCACGGCACTGAGCACCTGCAGGGCGTGAGTGGTGTCGCCTTCGTCACTGTAAAGCAGAGAGAGCGTGGTGACGGCTTCCTCGGAGTCGGGGTCGAGCTGGACGGCGGTCTTGAGTTCGGTTTCCGCCTTCTGCAGATCGTTATTCAGGCGATAGAGGCGGCCCAGCAGAAGGTGGTCGTCCACATTGTTGGGTTCGATTTTGATGATCTGTTCGTACTGCTCGATGGCCAGCTTGAGCACGTTTTCGGAGCCGTTGCCGCCACCGGGCAGGTCGCCGAGCGAGCGCAGGTAAATCCGGCCCAGCAGCTTGTGGGCCTCGAGATTGTTGGGGTCGCGCTTGAGGATATCCTGCGCCTGGAGCACGGCGTCGCGGATGCGTCCAGTCTTGACGTAGAGCTCGGCGAGGCCTGAGGTGAGGAATTCGGAAGATGGGTCAGCCTCGATGGCGAGCCGGTACTCTTCCATGGCTTTGTTCGCCAACTCACTGCGTCCATAGACCGTGACCTGCTCCTCGTACATGTGAGCGACCGTGTAGTGGTAATAGGCGACGGCGCGGTCGAGTTTGCGCGGCGAAGCTTGCGCCGATTTGGACGGAGCGGCGTTGGAGTCCGGCGACGGCGATTCCGCCGGCTTGGATGGACTGGTTTGCGCGGCCGCGGCCGCTGCGAGGATGGAGAATGCTAAAACGCCGCGAGAAATTCTATTCATGCTTGACCTGAGGACACTGGACTCGATTCTACCGGAAATGGTTCTGTCAGACCTGATCGTATTAGAGCTGCCCGCACTTCCCGAAACCATACCCACTTGGATGCAAACCGGAGGCGGTAGTGTGCCTTATTCTACCCCGGTACAGGCGGTATTGCAGAAAAACAGTGCGCCTGACCGGGCTGCGGAGCAAGCGGAAGTACAGGGACTGGGGGGACTTGCGCGAGTTTGATTGTCAAGTTTGGTAAAGGGATGAAGCGCCGAGTCCTGATTATTAGGTCAACTAGTGGCGGAAGTGGCGCACGCCGGTGAAGAGCATCGCTAATCCAAGGCGGTCGGCGGCTGCGATTACCTCGGGATCGCGCTGTGAGCCTCCCGGCTGGATGATGGCGGTCGCGCCGGCTCGGGCAATTTCTTCGACGCCGTCGGGAAAAGGAAAGAACGCGTCGGAGGCGGCGACCGTTCCCTTGAGCGGCAGTTGTGCTTTCATAGCACCGATCTTGGCGGAATCAACGCGGCTCATCTGGCCGGCGCCGACGCCTATAGTCTGTCCATCACGGGCGTAGACGATGGCGTTGGACTTGACGTGCTTGCAAACCTTCCAGGCGAACAAGAGGGCGCGAGTCTCTTCGGGCGTGGGGACGCGCTGGGTTACGACTTTCAGGTCGATATCCTGCAGCGGGCGGGAGTCGTTGTCTTGCAGGAGGATTCCGCCGGAGACGTTTTTCAGAATCCATTTCTGCGGCGCGGCTTTTACTTCGACGAGGCGAAGATTTTTCTTGGTGGCGAAGCGGGCTTTGGCAGCGTCGTCAAAGCCGGGCGCGGCGATCACTTCGAGGAAGAGCCTGTGCATCTCTTCGGCGGCTTCGCCGTCGATGGGACGGTTCACGCCGATCACGCCGCCGAAGGCTGAGACGGGATCGCATTCGAGGGCGCGCTGGTAGGCTTCGGCGAGGGTCTTGCCTGTTGCGGTGCCGGCCGGATTCGTGTGCTTGATGATGGCGCAGACGGCGGCTTCGTCCGGGTCGAATTCCTGCGCGAGGTCCCAGGCGGCTTGCAGGTCGACGATGTTGTTGTAGGAAAGCTCTTTGCCCTGAAGTTGGAGTGCGTTGGCTACGCCTACGCCGGAACCGTCGGAATACATCGCCGCCTTCTGGTGGGGGTTCTCGCCATAGCGCAGGTCGAGGGTTTTCTGGAAGGACAGGCGGAGAGTTTGCGGGAAGGCTTCTGCACTTGCGAGTTGAGCATTCTTGAGGTCGGGGATTCGTTCGAGCGTCGAGGCGATCGCAGAATCGTAGGCAGCCGTTGTGGCGAATGCTTTCTGCGCTAGCCGCCACTTGGTTTCGAGCGAGAGTGCGCCTTGGTTGCGGGCGAGTTCTTCAGCGACGGCTTGATAATCAGCCGGGGACGTGACCACGGCCACATCGTGAAAATTCTTAGCAGCGGAGCGGATCATGGAGGGTCCGCCGATGTCGATGTTCTCGATCAGTTCCTCGAAAGCCACACCCGGCTTCTCAGCCGTTTTTTCGAAGGCGTAGAGATTGACCACGACCATGTCGATCGGCTGGATGCCGTGCTCGGCTACGGCGGCGACGTGCGCCGGATTCTCGCGGCGATGCAGGATTCCGCCGTGGACTTTGGGATGCAGCGTCTTGACCCGGCCGTCGAGCATTTCCGGAAAGCCGGTCAGTTCGGAGATGTCTTTGACCGCGATGCCGGAATCGCGCAGGAGCTTGGCTGTACCTCCAGTTGAGATGAGTTCGATGTTGAGGGAGGAGAGTTGGCGGGCGAAGTCTACGAGGCCGGTTTTGTCGGTGACGCTGAGGATGGCGCGTTGGATGCGGGAAGTGCTGCGGGACATGTGGGGCCTCGGGTATGAAGGATTAATGCGGAGCGACCGAAGATTCTATCAGGAAGCCATCCCGCCTCTATCGGGGGACTTCGGACTGCAAACGTCCTCCTGGTTCTCCACTGATGAAACCACGATTTTACGCCAGATGCGTTTCGTGCTCTAATGCTTGGAGCCGTGAAAGGGTTGACCTGTGCTCAGCCGTTTCCTGAAGTTGATCATCGTCTTGTTTCTCACAATGAACGCGTCCATGCTTGCTCAGAAAGACTGAGAGAGCCAAAAGCAAGACTTGGGGAAGTTGCTCACTGCTGCCGTGCCTTTTGCGGAGCAAATGCTCAAGACACACGGTGAATTTTATCCTTACGGTTCTACCATGGACGGCGAGGGCAAAATCAGCGCGACGAGCGGCTACACTGGCACTGAACATCCTGCATCAACAGAGCTGATTAAGCTGCTTAAGGCCGCCTTCACCCACGATGCTAAGGCGGGCAAGATTATGGCGTGCGCTTTGGTTTATGACGTAAAGACGGTCCCGCCCGGGAAGACTGAGAAAACAGACGCAATACGTGTGGATCTCGACCATCGCGATGGTATGTCCCTAGCGGTCGTATACCCATATGTGATCGCCCCGGACAAAACCGTGACCCTCAGTGAACCGTATGCAATGAAGGGGAAGGGCGAGGTATTCGGTCCGCCAAAGGAAGCCCCGCCGCTTCGGTGAGTTGAAGCCAGTTTCAAGCGGTCAAGACCATCTCTTACGCTTTCGCCTTAGCCTTCAGCTTGACATGCCCGTCGGTGAGCTCGACGGAGAATTCGACGTCCTGGCAGCCATACTGCTTGCGGATCTCTGAGGTCTTCTTCTTTACGAAAGTGTTGAAAGAATCGAGGTTGCCGGAGACGTTTTCTCCCGCCTTCTTTTTGGCGGCGACTAGCGTGTTGTAGAGGCGCTCCAC
>JBEKWP010000165.1:0-6260 GCA_049512915.1 Candidatus Sulfotelmatobacter sp. | reverse complement strand
GCTTCTAGTGCGGCATGACAATGCTTAAGTGAACCGCCTCCGAGAAGGAATGGCTGATAGCTGACGGCTGATAGCCGATTCCGTTACAATCGCTGATTGACCTTCGGTTCCCAAACAAACCTGTGAATCATCCTAAACCCAATCCGCTCACGTTTCAGGAACTCATCCTGCGGCTGCAGGCGTTTTGGGCGGAGCGTGGGTGCGTGTTGCAGCAACCCTACGATGTTGAAGTGGGAGCTGGAACCATGGCGCCGGAGACGTTTCTGCGCGTGCTCGGGCCGAAACCATACAAGGTTGCTTATGTGCAGCCCTCGCGGCGTCCGGCGGATGGGCGCTATGGCGAGAATCCGAACCGGCTCTTCAAGCACACGCAGTTGCAGGTCATTCTGAAGCCTCCGCCGGAGAATGTACAGGAATTGTATTTAGAGTCGCTGGGAGCGATTGGTATTGACCTGCGGCAGCATGACATCAAGTTTGAAGAAGACAACTGGGAAGCTCCGACGCTGAGCGCGTGGGGCGTGGGCTGGCAGGTGATGCTCGATGGGCTGGAGATCACTCAGTTCACCTACTTCCAGCAGTGCGGCGGACTGGATTTGTTTCCGATTTCCGCCGAGCTGACGTATGGGCTGGAACGCATCGCGGCGTTTCTGCAGGATGTGGATTCGATTTATGACATTGTGTGGTCGCGTGATCACGAGACGGGGCTGGCGACGACTTATGGCGATGTGCGCCTAGCCGATGAACTGCAGTTCTCCGTCTACAATTTCGAAGTGGCGGATGTGGAGAAGACCTGGAAGCACTTTGAACTCTATGAGGCGGAGTGTAAGGAGCTGCTGCAGCGGTATGCAGGCATGGCTCAAAATCCCCGCCTCGTCTCTCCGGCGGAGGGAGAAACAGAGACGGAACAACCAGAGTCTCCGCGTGCGAAGTCTCGGGCTCCTCTGCTAGCGGCCTACGATCTTTGCCTGAAGTGTTCCCACTTGTTCAATGTGCTCGATGCTCGTGGAGCGATCTCCGTGACTGAGCGGGTGGGCGTGATTGCTCGGGTGCGGGCGCTAGCGGTGGGCATCGCGAAGGCCTGGGTCGATCAGCAGAAGAGCGAAGCCGCTGCGGGCGACACGTCCGACCAGGAAAGACCTGTTCGCGAGACGAAGACGAAGAAGGAGAAATTGTCGCCCGTGGGATCGTAATTGCAGTTGTTGTAGCTGACGCGCCGCGGGCGAGACGCCCTCGGGACATCCGGCGAGACGCCGGCGCTAT
Organism: Candidatus Sulfotelmatobacter sp.; assembly: GCA_049512915.1. Classification (GTDB taxonomy): domain Bacteria; phylum Acidobacteriota; class Terriglobia; order Terriglobales; family Acidobacteriaceae; genus Sulfotelmatobacter. The sequence goes on along the minus strand of JBEKWP010000165.1, from coordinate 5,000 downwards.
GGTTTGAATAGCATGCCAGACTTTCTGCTAGAGATCGGGTGCGAAGAGATCCCGGCGCGGATGATCGATGCCGCTTCGCAGGAATTGCGCGAGCGAGTCAGCGCCCTGCTGAGCCGGGAGCGACTGCCGCCGAACGAGGTTACGTATTTCGACACACCACGGCGATTGGCAGTGATTGCAGCGGGCATCCCGGCGGCTCAACCGGATCTCAGCGAGCAAGTGACCGGTCCCTCGGCCAGTGTCGCTTATAAGGATGGTCAGCCTACGCCCGCGGCACACGCGTTTGCCAAGAAGGCTGGAGTCGACGTATCGCAACTGGAGAAAATTACAACCGCGAAGGGCGAATACCTGGCGGCGAAAGTTACCAGGAAGGGCCGACGCACGGCCGATATTCTCGCCGAGACTTTGCCGAAAGAACTCTCCTCGATCTACTGGCCTAAGAGTATGTACTGGCGCAAGCCGCACGAGCGCTTTGTGCGGCCGGTGCGCTGGTTGGTGGCAATGCTCGACGGCGAGACCATTCCGCTGGAGTTTGACGGAATCTGGGCAGGGAAGACTTCGCGCGGGCACCGGATGTTGTCCCAAGGGGAAGTTACAATTCCGCGGGCCGGATCTGCTTATGTGGATGCTCTGCGCGCGGCTAAGGTCCTCGGCCGTGGGGAGCGCGAGCAGCAGATTCGCAAAGCGCTAGACGCCGCCACGCGCACAATCCCCGGGGCGCGGTGGCGGGAAGACAAGTCTCTACTCGACACCGTGGTGAACCTGACCGAATTTTCCTCCGCAATTCTAGGCGGATTCGATCGGCAGTTTCTAGCTCTGCCGGAAGAGGTTCTGGTTACGGTGATGCGGGACCATCAGAAGTATTTTGCCGTAGAAGATGCGGATCACAAGCTGCTGCCGCACTTTCTGGCGGTGCTGAATACGGATGGAGACCGGGACGGATTGATCCGTCATGGCAACGAGCGTGTGCTGCGAGCCCGTTTCAGCGATGCCAAATTCTTCTGGGAGACAGATCAAAAACGCTCGCTGCTGGAGCGGCTTGAGTTGCTGCGGCACGTTACTTTCCAGAAGGACCTCGGCAGCTACTATGAGAAGACGCGGCGGGTGCAGCGTTTGTGCAGTTGGCTGAGCGAGATTATCAAGCAGAGTGGGATGGCGGTGCGCGCGGGCGTGATCCACAAAGCGCTGTGCCTGGCGAAGGCCGACCTCACTACCGAGTTGGTGAAAGAATTTACCGAACTGCAGGGCGTTGTAGGCGGGCTTTACGCGCGGGTGCAGCAGCTTGATTCGAGCTTGCCGGAAGCGACGCGCTTCGCGATTGCGGATGCGATTTATGATCAGTACAGGCCCGAGTCGGTCGAGGATGAGGTGCCGCGGTCGGTGGAAGGTGCGGCGCTTTCGATCGGCGACAAGGCGGACACGATTGCCGGGATGTTTGCTCTGGGGTTGGTACCGAGCGGGTCGAAGGATCCGTTTGCCCTGCGGCGGCAGGCGAATGGGATTGTGAAGGTGATCGCAGAGAAAAAGCTTCCTCTGCAACTGACGGATTTGATGCGGGATGCGCGGGCCGGCTATCAGGGGTCGGAAGCGGAGAAGAAGTTTGTCGACGACGTGAAGTTCATGGAATCGGTGAAAACGTTTTTCCGCGAGCGTCTGGAGTTTTACCTGAAGGATGTTCGCGGATACACGTATGACGTGGTGAAGGCGGTGCTGGCGGCAAGCGCTGATGACGTAGTGGATGCTCTGGCTCGGGCGGAGGCTGTGAAGCAGGTTTTGCATATGCCCGAGTTCCTGGCGATTGGCGCGGCTTGCAAGCGCATGCGGAATATCCTGAGGCAGGCGGAAGAGAAGGGAATCTCCCCGGCTGCTAGGTTCGAGAGCTTGCCGGAGCCAGCTCAGGAAGAGAAAAATCTGGCAGCTTATATCGAAGTGAATGGACCTCGAGTCGAGGCGCTTCGCAAGAAAAAAGAGTATGGCGACGCCCTGACGCTGCTCTCGACCTCGCGAGAACCTGTGGATGCTTTTTTCGACAAAGTTATGGTCATGGTAGAAGATGAGAAGGTGCGGGCAAACCGCTTGGCGCTGCTGCGGACTCTGCTGAAGGAATTCTCGACCGTTGCTGATTTCTCGGAGATCGTGACCGAAGGAAAGGGATGACCACCGGGAATTTCAGGCCTCAAGTTTAGATGTGCGAATTGCCGGCGGGACGCCGGCGCTACGAAATCGAACTACAAAAAGGACTAATGATTATGGCGACAATTACTCTCCCCGAAGCTGAAGTGCAGGAAAGCAAGAGGACCTCAACCAAGTACGTTTACTTCTTCGGCGGTGGCAAAGCTGACGGCAACGGCAAGATGAAGGATGATCTCGGCGGCAAGGGTGCCGGTCTGGCCGAGATGACCAACGCTGGGTTACCCGTACCTCCGGGATTCACCATCCAGACCGAGGCCTGCCGTGAGTACATGCGGAACGGCGGCGTGTCGAAGGAAGTCGACCGGCAGATGGAGGAGGCGCTTGCCAAACTCGAAGCGCTGCAGGGGCAAAAGCTGGGAACAGGCGAGAACCCTCTGCTGGTAAGCGTGCGCTCGGGCGCGAAGTTTTCCATGCCGGGCATGATGGATACGATCCTCAATCTCGGTTTGAACGACAAGAGTGTGGAGGCGCTGGCCAAGCGCAGCAACAATCCGCGCTTCGCTGCGGATTCCTACCGCCGGCTGATCCAGATGTTTGGTAACGTCGTGCTGGAGATTCCGAAGTCTGCATTCGATGAAGTATTCGACGCCAAGAAAAAGCAGAAGAAGACCAAGCTCGACACCGATCTTGACGCCAAGGCGCTGAAGGAAGTGATTGAAGAGTACAAGAAGGTCGTCAAGAAGCACGCCAAGCAAGACTTTCCGCAGGATCCGCACGAGCAGTTGGTAATGGCGCGGGACGCGGTGTTCCGCTCCTGGCAGAACGACCGCGCCAAGCACTACCGCCGCATCAACAACATTGATGACATGTTAGGGACCGCGGTCAATGTGCAGGCGATGGTGTACGGCAACCTCGGCGATACCAGCGGCACCGGTGTGGGCTTCACGCGCAATCCCGCGACTGGCGCGAAGGAGTTCTACGGCGAGTTTCTGATGAACGCGCAGGGCGAGGATGTGGTCTCAGGTGTGCGCACCCCGGTGCCGATCCTCGAACTGCAGAAAATTATGCCTGACGTATACAGCCAGCTCCGCGAGATTACGACGCGCCTCGAGAAACACTATAAGGACATGCAAGACTTCGAATTCACCATCCAGGATGGCAAGCTCTACATGCTGCAGACGCGGAACGGAAAACGTACCGGGCTTGCGGCAGTGCAGGTGGCGATGGATATGGTGAGCGAGGGACTTATCAGTAAGGAAGAGGCGATCTTCCGTCTCGACCCCAACCAGGTCGTAGATTTCTTTGTGTCCCGGTTGGACGACAAAGACGTTCGGCCCGAAGATGTGCTGACCACGAAGGGCATCGCAGCATCGCCGGGAGCAGTCGCGGGGCAAATCGTTTTTACGGCGGACGATGCGGTTGAGAAAGCCGGACACAGTGCGGAGAAAAGCCCGGTGATCCTGGTCCGCGCCGAAACGACTCCGGAAGACATTCACGGTATGGAAGTTGCGATTGGAATTCTGACGTCGCAGGGTGGCGCGACCAGTCACGCGGCCGTGGTTACTCGCGGCATGGGAAAAACCTGTGTGGCAGGCGCTGGAGAGATCGTGGTTGACGAAAGAGCACGCCAGATGCGGGCGCGAGGCCAGGTATTCAAGGAGGGAGACTGGATCACGCTCGACGGCACGGTAGGCAGTGTGTTGAGAGGCAAGAGGAAGCTGCTTCCGCCGGATCCGGAGAATTTGGCAATGCTCGACAAGTTCATGAGCTGGGCGGAGCCGTTCCGAAAGATCGGCGTGCGCGCCAATGCTGATATTCCACGGGATGCCCAGAAGGCGCGCGAGTTCGGCGCCGAGGGCATTGGCTTGTGCCGTACCGAGCACATGTTCTTTGCTCCGGATCGCATTCCGCACATGCGCGCCATGATTCTTGCTCGGGAAGAAGCGTTCATCCCGGCTGCCCTCGCAGAGCACAACAGAAAAAATGGCACGCGCCTAGGTCTCAAAGAGCTGGAGCCGAGTGCGCAGGCCGAAGTGAAGAAGCGTGGGCAGGAGCTCGCCCGCCGTGCTGCGCTCAAAAAACTGCTGCCCTATCAAAGGAAAGATTTTGAGGGCCTCTTCGAAGCAATGGAGGGGCTGCCGGTGACGATTCGTTTGCTCGACCCTCCGTTACACGAGTTTTTGCCCAAACGGGAGAAGTTGATGGTGGATATTGCCACGCTTCCGCGCGCGACTGCTAAAAAGAAGAAGGCGCTGATCGCGGAGTACAAAGATTACGGCGTGAAAAGAGCCGGCGATCTGAATAAGGTTCTTCCCAGTCTCCTGGCACGTGTGGAAGAACTGCACGAGTTCAACCCCATGCTGGGGCTTCGCGGATGCCGCTTAGGGATCACCTATCCGGAGATCACCGAGATGCAGGCTCAGGCCATTCTCGAAGCGGCCGTCGCCGTGGAAAAGAAAGGCATTAAGACCCACGCGGAGGTGATGATTCCGCTGATCGCAACGGTGAAGGAGATGGAGAACCAGGGAGCGATCGTCCGGCGTGTGGCGGAAGAGGTGTTTAAAGAAAAAGGGAAGCGTGTGCACTACCACGTGGGCACCATGATCGAGTTGCCTCGCGCCTGTTTGGTTGCGGACGAGATCGCAAAGGAAGCGGAGTTCTTCTCATTCGGCACAAACGACCTGACGCAGACGGCCTTCGGGTTCTCGCGTGACGACGTGAACAAGATCCTCACGGCGTACCTACAGGAAGGGATTCTGAAGCAGGATCCGTTTGCCGCGATCGACCAGGTAGGTGTCGGCGAACTGGTGAGGATTGGCATCGAGCGGGGCCGAAAGACGCGTCCCGACCTGGAGATCGGAATCTGC
>JBEKWP010000164.1:0-6295 GCA_049512915.1 Candidatus Sulfotelmatobacter sp. | reverse complement strand
TGAGATTACGAATCTGATTCAGGATTTCAAGGCGAGTGGGGCGACGATCCAGACAAATACTTCGCTGGTGAACTGGCTGCTCAGCGGGACGCAGGAAACTGGAACGGACGGAATTGATTACTACACATTTCCGGCCACAAGCATGACGCTGGATTTCCGTCCTACAAAGAATTCGCCGGTGGTGGATGCGGGGCAGAATCTGGGAGTGGCTTATGAACTCGACATTAACGGTGTCAACCAGAACAGTTATGGAAGTGGGTGGGAGATTGGGGCGCACGTTTATCAAGGGTACGCAGAGTATGGCGCGGGCGTGGGCAGCAATCGATTCACGATGGGAACGACGGTGAACTATTACGTGAGCCCGACGGGCAGCGATTCAAATAATTGCCTAAGCAGTGCGGCTGCCTGCCTGACGATCGCTCACGCGGAATCGCTGTCGGCGGCAGGCGATACGATCAATCTGGCCGCCGGGCTGTACCGGCTGAGCACAGCGAACAGCAGCACGGCGGGGTACATCACCGCGAAGGATAACCAAACATTTATTGGGCCGGCGTGCAATCCAACTTCTGGGCCTACGCCATGCACGGCGATTGTCAGCGGAGGAATCCAAATTGGTTCTTTGGCTACGTTCAACGGTACGAATTATGTTGTGACGGGGCAGACGCAGCAGGGCACGTTTGAGACCTACTCTTGCGACGCGGGATGGGCGGGATGCAATTACCCTGAAGACCTGTTCTTCGATGGCGTCCCGCTGCAACATCTGTATTCGACCACCCTTCCGACAATCGCTACCGGCCAGTGGTGGTTCGACTATACGAACAACATCATCTACTTCCATGACAGTCCCAGCGGGCACCTCGTTGAGACCAGCGTGCTGGAGACGATGTTCCATCCAAACGGGGTGAATGGTGTAACCCTCAACAATCTTACGATCGAAGAATTTGCTTCTCCGACAGAAGACGGCGCAATTTCTCCTCCTTTTGGAAGTGTGGGAACGACGAGTGCTAGCGCGAACTGGACGATTGAGAACTCCTATATAACGCTGAACCACGGACTCGGGATTCGCGACGCTTTCGGGATGCAGGTGCTGAACAATGTCATCACCGCGAATGGGCAGTTCGGACTGGGCGGCGGCGCTCCGGCAGGAGTCTTCGGCACGCCTTCCGGCATACTGCTCCAAGGAAACACGATCACCTATAACAACTACGCGCACGTTGACCCGGGATTCGGGGCAGGGGGCGTAAAGCTCGGGAACACCTGGTTCGCAACGATTCGCGGCAACATCATCCAAAACAACATTGGGCAAGGACTTCACTTCGACGATAACAGCGGCAGCGAGCTGGCCGACGGGAACATCATCAGCGGAAACGTGGATACGCTGTCTGCTGCTTACGGAATCGAAAGCGAAATCTCTTCGTGGGGGACGAGCACCTTTCGAAACAACTATATCGGGCTGAACGGCAACGGAGCCACGACCGGGCCCGGCTACCAGATCGCGAGTGTAGACAGTATTGTCACGGCGTACTGCAACGTGGTCGAGGTGGGGAATTATGCGAACGAGAAAGGCGTGCAGATCGGAGCCGGCAACCGGGGCGATAACTTGTCGCAGCCTTTCCTGGGCAACTACCTCTTTAGCAGCGGGAACTCGTTTCACCACAACACGGTGATCTTCGACACCGGTACCAGCGGCTATGTTGGGTACACTCAGGCTGACACCGCCAACCAACCGACTTTCTTTTCAGTGAACCCGCCGCCCGATTTCAACACGTATCACGCATCGAGCACGACGGTTACGAACTTCATCTACGACAACAATAATTCGGGTGACAACACGGCCATCAATTTCGCGACATTCCAGGCGAACGGGGCGGATGTGCATGGCACGATTGACACCGTGAACACGAGCGGCTTTCCCACCGTAACGATTACGTCTCCGGTGGACCAGTCCGGGGTGACAAATCCAGTCACCATCATGGCTTCTGCATCGGACGCCAGCGGGATCAGTAAAGTGGAGTTTTATGTCGATTGGACTTTGCAAGCAACGGTCACGGCCAGCCCTTACAACTACAGTTGGGCGGCCTCCGCTGGAACGCACACGATTGCAGCTATGGCAGTCAGCAACGCAGGAGTCCAGTCCTGCAATGCGGTTACGCTGAACGGACCGCCGAGTTAGCGCGATCGCGTTCGCCCATCTTCGGAATAGACAAACAGAAAACAACGAGTTTAAGGAGGAGACTTCCATGAAGTTTGCAAAGGTATTCCTGACACTAATCTTGAGCACGACGCTGGTGTTGACCGCATGTTCGACAGCCTGGATTGGCGAAGCGGAGCAGATCGTGGCGGCGCTGGTTCCGGCGGCGGCGAATATTGTGGCGCTGGTGGCGGCGCTGCAAGGGAAGAGCGTCTCGGCGAGCGATCTTGAAACCATCCAGAACGCGGGCTCCCAGGCGGGCGCAGATTTGCAATTGTTGCAGTCGCTGATTGCGGCTTACCAAAAGGCAGATGCGGCGGAGCAGCCGGGAATCCTCAATCAAATTCAGGCTGCGATCAACGCCGCGCAATCGACGATGAGCGGGCTTCTGCCTGCTCTGCATATTAAGGATGCCGCAACTAAGGCGAAAATTACGGCGGTGGTTGGGATCGTGCTTTCGGAAATCCAGTCGCTGGCGGCGATTGTGCCGCTGGCGGATTCCGGCGCTGCGCCTGCCACGGTGGCAATGGCGGCGGAACAGGTGAAGAAGCAGCCTCCGCTGACTGCGAGCGAGTTCGTGACTTCCTATAACGCGACTCTGACGGCGAAGACGGGCAACACTGATCTGGATCGCGCGACGGCAGGGATGAGGATACATTTGCACGGTAAGTTTGCTCGGTGGGCGAGTGCGGGACTTTTGAAGTAAGGAAGCTGGAATAAGGAAGCGAGCCAAACGCGCGATTATTGCGTCGCAAAAAACGCGACGCTTCGCGCGGCTCGCCCGGATCCTTCGCTGCGCAAAGAACGCTTGCTCAGGATGACAACCAACTTTTGCGAGGGGTGACTTGTGAGTGCCGAGTGGAAGTTGCAACATCATGTGCTGTGCGAGTGCGCGCGTTGTATCGACCATCCTTCGCAGGCGCGGACGGGGATCCATGTGTTTCCCGACCGGCTGCATGTGGTGACGATGCTGGAGAATCCGCTGCGCTGGCGGTCGCGGTACTGGAATTACTGGATGTTTGAGCGGGAGTGCGAAGCGGCGGGTGCGATCCTGTATACGGCCGAGGTGGCGTTTGGCGATCGCCACTTCGAGGTGACGGAGGCGGGCAATCCGCGGCATTTGCAATTGCGGACTGCGAGCGAGATCTGGCATAAGGAGAACGCGCTGAACCTGCTGATTCAGCGGTTGCCGGTTGATGCGAAGTACGTTGCGTGGATTGATGCGGACGTGAAGTTCAATCGTCCGGATTGGGCGCAGGAGACGCTGCAGCTTCTGCAGCACTATGACGTACTGCAGATGTTCAGTCATGCGCAGGATGTGGGTCCGAATTATGAGCCGCTGACGACGACTCCGGGATTCTTATACAAGTGGGTGACGGACCGGCCCAATCCGCACGAGCCGGCCTTTATGGAGCAGAAGCCGGCGTATGGATATTACAGCGCGCACAGCGGGCAATTCTGGCATCCGGGGTTTGCGTGGGCAGCGAAGCGCAGCTCACTGGAAAAGGTTGGCATGCTCGTCGATCACGCGATTCTCGGCCAGGGAGATTGGCATATGGCGTCGGCTCTGGTGGGACAGGTGCAGCGATCTTTGTACTCGGGATATTCGCAGGCCTACAAACAGCGCTGTTGGGAGTGGCAGGAGCGGGCGGAAAAATATATCCGGCGGAATGTGGGGTATCTGCCGGGACTGGTGAACCACCTTTTTCACGGAGCGAAGCGGGACCGCTCCTATGACCAGCGCTGGAGATTTCTGGCGCAAGCGGGATATGACCCGGAGCTGGACTTGAAGAAAGATTGGCAAGGGCTGCATCAACTCACGGAGCGGAGCCTGATTCTGCGGGACGGCATACGACAGTATGCCCGGGCGCGGAACGAGGATTCCACAGGAGTATGAAGAACGCTATCAGCTATCCGTTATCAGCCTTTTAGCAAAAGCTAAAAGCAAAGGCGCCAGGAAAGGCGAATTGTGGAGGGGGATCTTTATCTATTGCAACAACTCGGGCCGTTCCTCGATCAGAAAATGGGAGAGCAGACGGTGCGGGACTTGCTGATCACCGGGCTGCTGAAAATTCGTCCCAAGAAAGGCGGGGGCAGGTGGTTGAGGTTGAACCGGGCGCAGCGGGAGTATTCGCAAACCTGCAGCAAGCAGAACATTGTGTTGAAGGCGCGGCAGTTGGGAATCACGACGTACGTTGCGGCGAGATATTTTCTGCAAACGATTACGCGGCCGGGAACGCTGACGGTGCAGGTGGCGCACAGCCAGGAATCAGCGGAAGCAATTTTTAATATTGTGCAACGCTTCTGGGAGAACCTGCCCAAAGCGATGCTGAAGGGAGCGCTGCTGAAGTCGCGCTCCAATGTCCGCCAAATCGTGTTTCCGCACCTCGATAGCGAGTATCGAGTGGAAACGGCGGACGACAACGCGGGGCGGGGAATGACCATCCATAATTTGCATTGCTCGGAGGTCTCCCGCTGGCCCCGCGGTGGGCTGGAAACGCTGGCGTCTTTGAGGGCAGCAGTGGTACCGGAGGGCGAGATCGTGTTGGAATCAACGCCCAACGGGGCGTGCGGCGTGTTCTATCGGGAGTGGCAGAAGGCAATTGAAACGGGCTACACGCAACACTTTTTCCCCTGGTGGTATGACGAGAGTTATCAGGTGCCCGTCAAGAAGGGAAAGATTATGCCGCTGACTCCGGAAGAGCTTGAGCTGGTAAGGCGGCACGGGCTGAGTGAAGGGCAGATTGCGTGGCGCCGCAAACAATGGAAGACGCTCCGAGGGCTAGCGGTGCAGGAATACGCGGAGGATCCGGGTTCGTGCTTTCTGGTTTCTGGAGAGTGCGTGTTCGAGCTGTCGGCGATGGAGAAGGCGGGCAAGCTTGCAGAGGCGGGCGACCAATCGGAAGACAATGGACGGCTTACGATCTGGCTTCCTCCGCAGAAGGGGCGGCAGTACATTTTGGGAGTGGACGCAGCGGGTGGAGGGTCGGACGGGGACTATGCATGCGCTCAGGTAATCGAGCGGACGATGGGAATGCAATGCGCGGAGCTGCATGGCCACTTCCCGCCTTTCGAACTGGCGCGGCGGGTTGCAGATCTGGGGCAGAGATACGAGCGGGCGCTGGTGGCCGTGGAACGGAATAATCATGGGTTCGGTGTGCTGGCATACCTGAATACCCTCGAGTATGGAAACCTGTTCGAGAAAGGTGGTCAATTGGGGTGGCTCACGTCGGCGGCGAGCCGGCCGGCGATGATCGAGAACATGGCGGCGGTGCTGATGGCGGAGCCGGAATTGTTTCACAGCCGGCGGCTGCTGGAAGAGTGCCGGACATTCGTGAGACGCGCGGATGGAAATGCAGCGGCCGCTGACGGCGCACATGACGATTGCGTGATGGCCATGGCGATTGCGCTGGCAGTGCGGCGGGAGGATGCGGGGCGAGGGGCAAAGAAGCGAGCGCTCGAGATGGCGAGTTTGGTGGTGGAAGGGTGAGGTCGTAGGTCGGGCGGAAGAGTTCATTCGTCACATCGGAATTGGCCTGGGTTGGAGTAAGATGGCTGGCCTTGTGATTGGTCGAGGGGGTCATCGCAACTGTCGCGGACGACGGCGCCCGCGACAGACAGGCTTGCCATACTGACTTGGTGGAAGCAGTCCAACACGTTCGAAGGATGCGGGGCGGGGCGCAAGGGCATTTGATGCGCTGCTCGGATGGGAACTTTTACGTGGTGAAGTTCCGGAACAATCCGCAGCATTTGCGCGTGCTGACGAATGAGATGCTGGCGACGCGACTGGCGGAGCGGGTGGGGCTGCCGGTGCCGGGGACGGAAGTCGTGGAAGTGAACGAATGGTTGGTGGAGCATACGGCGGAGCTGCATGTGCAATTGGCGCACAATGTGATCCGGTGCGAAGCAGGGTTGCAATTTGGATCGCGCTACGTGGTACATCCGATGGAGGGGCAGGTATTCGACTATATCCCGGCAGAAATGCTTGATCGCGTGAGAAACGTCGAGGCCTTCGCCGGAATGCTGGTGATCGACAAGTGGACTGGCAATGCGAATGGGCGCCAGGCGGCATTTTGGAGAAAGCTACGGGAAAAGAAATACACG
>JBEKWP010000163.1:0-6333 GCA_049512915.1 Candidatus Sulfotelmatobacter sp. | reverse complement strand
ACATTGATGCCGCATCAACCCCGGATCTCACAATACCGGAGGAAAAATCGCCACTCGGATCAGGCGGCATCGTCCCGAAATACATCCCGGTCGTAACGCTCTACCCCGGCGAAAAAGAGCTGATTCCACTCAGCGACTGCGTAACGACAGAATCCGCCGACAGTCTAAGCGAGGCTCATGTGGGATTAAAGGTCGCCTACAGACCGCTTCTTTGGTTCAGCGCAAAGAAATTGACACAGGAGTTTTACGTTAAGAAGCTACAGAAAGGGACATTCAAAATGTTTGTCTGGTATAGCGTTCCCTATCACGAATGAGCGCCATACAAATCGGGGGACTGTACCGCTTCAGTGGCATACGATTCCAACTCTTGATTCCTTTCTGTGGAAACATGGAGGGATGCCCAGTCCTCCGCGAACTTCAGGAAGCGATCCGTCCCGCCCCGCGAATTTCCACAGGTTTATTTCTTTCGATGTTCACGTGACCTTGCCTCTCATTCCGAAATGGAAATACTGGAGATAGCAGGCGCTGAAGCGCGGTTAGTTTTATCGGGCTTAAGCGGCACGACTGAAGTCGTGCCCTTCCCGAGCGCTTCATTGGACTGGGCGTTTCTCTGGCCGATCCTTTGGTCGCAAAGGCGGCGACCTCGGGATGACAAACAAATCCGAGTGAAGGTGTGAGGAGAATATGGGTCTGGAAAATGTGAACCGGTGTCAGCATGTGAAGGTGAATGGGACGCAGTGTGGGTCTCCGGCGCTGCGGCGTCGGAGGCTTTGCTTTTTTCATGTGCGGTGTCAGGAGCAGCGGGCGCGGATTATGGGGAGCCAGTTCGGGCAGGCGCGGTTTGTGGTGCCGTTGCTGGAAGATGCGAATTCGGTGCAGATGGCGTTGATGCAGGTGATGCAACTGCTTGGCACCGGTCAGATGGAGCACAAGACGGCGGCTTTGATGCTTTACGCTTTGCAAACTGCGAGCTGCAACCTGCGCAATACGGAGTTTGAGGCCGAGGATGCGACGGACGTTGTCATCGACCGCGGCGACGTGAACCGGACCTGCATGGGAGGTCCGCAGTGGTTTGAAGAGGATTTTGACGGTGAGGCGGACGAAGTGGAGGACGAGGAGTTAGACGGCGGGGAAGAGGAAGAAGAAGAGGGAACGGCTGCGCAGGAAGAAATGGTCGCGGGACAAGCGGGGGTGAAGACTCGTCCGGAGAAGGCGACGGGGCACGTCTCGACCGAGGAGGCTCGGAAGCAAGTGCGGGAGGTGGTGATGGATTGGGTGGCGGAGACGGTGAGGGCGGAGGCGGGGCAGCGACCGGGATAGGGCGAGGACGCGGCTCGGGGCAAAATCCCCACTGGGTTTGCGGTTGTGCGATCCCACCCTAGTCGCAAATGCGCGGCTGGGATGGGGCACCTGGCGAGGTCAAAAGCAACAGCAAGGTCAAAGGCAACGGACAGGAGTGTCCGTTCCACACGAGCAGTGGCGGGACGGCGGGGTTACAAACTGCTGCGGCCGGCGGGACGCCGGCGCTACAAACTGCTGCCGGCGCCATACGACTGCGGCTGGCGGCGCTACCTTTCTGACAATTCTTTTTCTGCTCCTTGGAACAGGTTGCGCATGGCTTGGATTACGGCTCTTGCCAGCAGGACTATTACTGCTACCAGGGCTAGCGCTATGGTGGCGGCGGTGTAGGGGTGGCGGGTGGCTAGCCAGGTTAGGGATATGGCCAGGGCGTCCTCGGCGAGGCTTAGGGTGATGTTCGAGAAGGGCTCCGGGCTCGGGGTTACGGCGGCGCGGAGGGCGGTTTTGCCGGAGTGGGCGGCCAGGGCTATGGCTGCTCCCAGCGCGGCTGCGAGGAGTTGTTCGCGGGGGGTTAGCTGGCGGGTGGCTCCGTAGGCCAGGAGGGCGGCTATGGGGACGCGGACGAAGGTGTGGAGAGCGCTCCAGATGAGGTCGAAGGCGGGGATCTTGTCGGCGAAGAATTCTATGGCGAAGAGAATTGTGCTCGCGGCGATTATGGGCCAGGTTTCGAGGAGTTCCAGAGCTGGCGGGAGGGGGACGTGTCCGAAGCGGGCTAGCAGGCCTAGAGCGGCTACTGTGGCGTAGACATTCAGGCCGGTGGCGAAGGCTACTGCGGCTAGGACTGCGAAGAGTTCGGGGAGCGGGAGGTGCAGGAGGTTGAGCATGGGGACGATCGATCCCTCAGGGGCTAAAGCCCCTTGATCATCATAGGGCACTTATCGCAGCGCTGGAAGCGCTGCGCCATCCAAAAGCGGAGTTGAGTTGGCGCCGGCGACGCCAGGATCCCTCGCTTCGCTCGGGATGACAATGCTTATAAAGAAGTAAAAGGGTCGCTTTCGCGACCCTTGGGAAATCCTCACGGCTGGTTTACAGGGTGGATTCGATTTCGAAGCCCCAGGCTTCGAGCAGAGGCTCGGGGATGTACTTTGAGTTTTTGTTGCGGCGGGCCCACTCGCGCAGACGGGTGGAGCGCAGATACTGGTCAGGGGTGAGCTTGTATTCGCGCACTACCTGCTCGAACTCGGTGATGGTAGGGACGATCGGGCCGATGGGCTCGGGCTTGCCCCAGTTGGGATTTCCGCGACGCTTCGCCATGAAACATGCCTTTCGTACAAAGGGGGAATGGAATCTATCGATTGCTCTATGTATATGATTCTCCGGAGGCTATTGGGATTCAGGGAAAACACGACCGGTCCTGGACGGCTCGGCTAGCCCCGTGTCCTCTATCTTTGCGCTCCCAACACTGTTCGGAGATTGAGTATGTTAGGGCACTATTTGCTGAAAGTCAATCAGAATGTGCGCGGCATCACTTCAGTAAGCCGTTTCTAAGTAGTTGGATTCATTGTTGTTACCGCTGGGGCCGGTTTGGGAATCCTGAGAAAGTCCAAGCGCTCCGCCGGGTTCAGATCAGCGCCTGAAGGCGCGGTCGGTGGGTGAAACGGCCTGTGCGGTGTGGCTGAAGCCATACCCTGATCGAATCCCAGTCCATGAATCTCGATTGGATTTTTCGGCAAGGCCGTCTGGTCAGGACCGACGTTACGGTCGTAACCCGTAGCGCAAAGGGGCCATTGATCGGGCTTTTGGGGCGGCTTACAGTGAGGTAGGGGGCCGTGTCTTGCCTGGATCTCAGGGGCGAAACACGCCCGTTACGGCTCCGGTTGGGAATGCGACCGGGCTGGAAGGATTTTAAGAGCGGGCCATGAATCTGAAGTCGCTGCTGCTTTGTTCCGACGACAAGATTGTGCGTGTGCTGCGCCGGACGCTGGGCGATCTGGACATCAGCGTGGAGCTGTGCGCGAGTTCGGAGATCGCGCTGCGCAAGCTGACGCGCGAGCGGTTTGAAGCGATCATTGTGGATTGCGCCGGACCGGGAGCGGCGGCGGTGCTGCGCAGTGCGCGGTCGGCGCCGTGCAACAAGCGGGCGATCGCGGTGGCGATTCTGGATCCGGAGGTTGGGCTGCGGTCGGCGTTTGAGATTGGGGCGCACTTCATCCTGTACAAGCCGGTGTCGGTGGAGCGGTCGAAGTCGAGCTTTCGCGCCGCGCGAGCGTTGATGAAGAAGGAACGGCGGCGCAACTCGCGGGTGTCGGTGCATATTCCGGTCGAGATGACGAGCCGGGAGTCGGATGTGCATTTCAAAGTCAACACCACCGATCTGGGCGAAGGCGGCCTGGCGGTGACCCTGCCACCGCGCAGCCGACGGTTGGGCCGCTGGACGCTGGTGTTTACCCTGCCGGGTTCAGCCAAGGCGTTGGAGGTGAACGCGGAGTTCGCGTGGGAGGGAACGGGGAAGCAGGTGGGGTTGCGCTTCCAGGATCCGTCCCTGGAATTTACGCGGCAGTTGCGGGAATGGTTGGGGAGGAATTCTCCGGATGCGGAAAAGGATGATCCGCCGGCGAGTTGCCAGCTTACGGATTTGAGTCTGGGTGGGTGCTATCTCGAGATCAGTTCGCCGTTCCCGGTTTCGACGCGCGTAACCTTGTCGATGCGAGCGGCGGGAATCGACTTGAAAACGGAAGGCGTGGTCCGGATCATGCATCCCGATAAGGGGATGGGAGTGGAGTTCACCCAGAGCACTCCGGAACATCGTGCACTGCTGGAAAAGTTTTTGAGCCTGCTGACGGAGAACCGCGACGTGCTGCCGGAGATGCTGGTGGAGCCGGAAGGTTTGGAAACTGAATCTTCGAATGCGTCGTTTGTTCCCTCGGCGGATAACGAAACCGAAGACCTGCTGCTTGGACTCTTCCGCAGCCAGGCTGCCCTTACCGCCGACGCGTTCCTGACAGAGTTGCGCAAACAACGTGGGTTGGCGGCTTCGTCGGGCGCTTCGGCGTAAATCGGTTCAACGAGAGCGACGATCTCGGCGATCCAGAAAAACGCAGTCCTGTTCGGGATCGTCTTCTGTCGCCCCTTCGGGGCTAGCCTCCACATTCAACGTTCTTCTACCCAGGGCTTGCGCCCTGGGCTGCATTCTTGCGCCGCTTCGCGGCTGGGAACTGCTCAGACTGGGAGCCGCTTAGAAGGTCTTGCGGAAGAGCCAGAATAGAGATCCTGAGAGCATCATGGCTACGGGCAGGGTTAACACCCATGCGAGGGCTAGGTTGCGGACGGTGGACCACTGAATTCCGGAGTGGTTGGCGGCCATGGTGCCGGCGATGCCGGAGGAGAGCACGTGAGTGGTGCTGACGGGGAGACCGAATCCGTCGGCCGCGCCGATGGTGGCCATGGCGGTGATTTCGGCGACCGCGCCCTGAGCGTAGGTCAGGTGGCTCTTGCCGATCTTTTCCCCGACGGTGACCACGATGCGCTTCCATCCGACCATGGTGCCCAGGCCGAGAGCCAGGGCTACGGCGACCTTCACCCAGAGTGGAATGAAGCGGGTGGAGTGATCGATGTGCTTCTTGTAGTTGGCCAGGATCGCAGTGTCAGCAGCGGAGAAAGCCGGGTTGTGACTCTTTTGCATCAGGCGGATGGCTTCGCTGATGAGATACATATCGTTGCGGTAGTTGCGCACGCGGTCGTTGGGGATGTTCTTCATTTCTTTGTAGAGAGCGGTCTCGTTGCCGATGTCGCTGACCAGGGTGCGGAGCGCGAGCATGGTGTTGGGAGTGAAATTTTTGTCGCGGATGTAAGCCGTGACGTCTTCGTGGGCGTCACCGATGGCGGCGTTGGGACTGACGTATTTGGTGAGGGCGTCGGCGGCCTGGGTGGAGACGGCGATGAAATCCTGGGAGTCTTTGTAGGTGACGGCATGATTGAGCGCGTAGGCGGTGGGAACCGTGCCGATGAGGATCAGCATGATCAGGCCCATACCTTTTTGTCCGTCGTTGGAGCCGTGGAAGAAGCTGACTCCGGTGCAGGTGAGAACGAGCAGGCAGCGGATGTAGAAGGGAGGAGGCTCGGTGCCTTCGGGAGCGGTATAAAGCTTGGGATCTTTGATGAGTGCTTTAGCGAGGAGGAGCAGGAGTCCGGCGCAACCGAAACCTACGATGGGCGAGAGTAGCAGAGCCTTGCCGATGTTGGAGGCTTGTCCCCAGTCGACGCCACTGGTGCCGCTTCTGCCGTTCATGAGCTGGTTGGCGATGCCGACTCCGATGACGCTGCCGATCAGGGTATGCGAACTGGAGGCGGGCAGGCCGAACCACCAGGTGCCGAGATTCCAGATGATGGCGGCTACCAATAAGGCGAAAACCATGGCGAATCCGGCTTTGCTGCCTACTTGCAGGATCAGTTCGACGGGAAGCAAAGAGACGATGGCGAAGGCTACGAGGCCGCTGGAGGCGAGCACGCCGAGGAAATTCCAGAAGCCGGACCAGACGACCGCGATGTGAGGTTCAAGCGAGTGGGTATAGATGACCGTAGCCACGGCGTTGGCGGTGTCGTGAAATCCGTTGACGAACTCGAAGCCGAGAGCAACCATCAGGGCGAGGCCGAGGAGTACGAAAGGCAGTACGGATTCGTTGTGGATGGTCGAAAGATCGTGAAGCAGGCTGGAGCCGGCGTAGGCGACTCCGATGACCAGCACGACGCCGAAGACCAGCATCCCGATTTTGCCGGGCGAGCGGGAGAGCTTTTGGTCGAGTACAGTCTGCGATGCGGTGGCCATGATTCGCTCCTTGGTCGTGGCTACTATACGGAGGGATTGTTACGGGAGTGTGAAAAGGCGAGTTCGGGAGTCGCTTAGATCGACTTGGGGCGGCAGTGTTCGCAGAGGAGATCCCTCGCCCGGCTGAAGTGCGCCGGGACTTCGGGATGACGCCGGTGCGACGCAATCAAAGAGGTCGAGCGTCGCTCGACGGACAGCCGAGGGCGGCT
>JBEKWP010000162.1:0-6378 GCA_049512915.1 Candidatus Sulfotelmatobacter sp. | reverse complement strand
AATGCCGTCGTCCAGCCCACGATGTCCCAAACGACAAACTTTGTCGCAAACAGTTATGGAGCTAGCCCGGGACTTCTTGCGGTTGGTTCCCCGTCACTCAGAAGTCCCATCATTTTCTATGAGGGCTCAAGGCCGATCGGATTCGGAATCCTTTCAGCCAACGGAACATTGGCGACTACGGTGGTGAAGAAGATCTCACAAGGCTCCCACACATATACTGCCCAGTATCTGGGAGATCGTTTCTACAAACAGATGAATTTTGGTTCTGTCACCGTACAGGCGACTGCCCCTCCCCCAGCCCCGGTTACCCTGTCGCTGATTGGACCTTCGGTAGCTATCGCGGGCCAGCAAGTCTTGGGCTTCTTGGTGACGCCGCTGGACGATCGTGGACATATTGATCGCGATTTTGTCGGCACTATTACGATCACTCTTTCAAGTCGAGATGGCACAGTCGAACAGACCACTGAGTACCTGAGGGGTAAGCCAGAATTAATCAATCTAAATACGAGATATCCTAGCGCGGGCATCTATACATTGACGGTCTCCTATCAAGGATCCGTTGCGACGCGCTCGGTTCGTGTTCTACCGCGAGGCTATTAAGAAGTTAGACATCGAAACTCGCGAGGGTAAATCCTTAGAGAACGGACTTCGGAAAGTTCACCCGCGCCACGCATTCTAAAATCGATTAGTCGCGATAAGTCGGCTAGTGTTTACCAATGCAGTCGGTTCCAATTGGACGAATAACCAGCTTTTCCGGACACAAAAACAAGTGACAAAATGTGCTGCACCCCTGAGCTGAGACACGCTGGATGGCGATTAATTCGGGGACACCTCGACCGGTTTGTTTGCTTTTTATATATCTCTAAGCAGTCGTCAGGCCGCGGGAGTGTGGAAATCCCTTAGGGATTTCCAAGGCCTGTGGGAGAGGTGGGAAACCGTTCTTTGGTTTTCCACCTCTCCCGTCAGCGCCGTCACTTCCGCGAGCCTAGCCAGCCTGCTCAAATTCTTCCGGTGTTAGATATCCTAACGCGGAATGCAGCCTGCGCCGGTTGTAAACCTCCTCCAGGAACTCGCCGATGCGGCTGCGTGCGTCTTCCAGTCCGCGATAGTCAGCCCCGTATATCTCCTCCTCTTTCAGCGTGCGCATGAATCGTTCCGCCCGCGCGTTGTCGTATGGATTGCCGCGGCGGCTCATGCTGATTTGAATCTCGTTCTGCTCCAGCAGCCTGGTGTAATCGCTGGAAGCATATTGCACGCCTCGATCAGAGTGATGAATCAGTTCCTCAGCCTTCCAATCGCGGCCGCTTAAGGCCATCTGCAACGCTCCAATCGCCAGTTCAGCCTCCAACGTTCGGCCCAGGTTCCAGCCAATCACTCGCCGCGAGTAGGCATCCAGCACCACCGCTAGATAGACAAACTCATCGCGAAGACGAATAAACGTAATGTCGGCCACCCATAATTGGTTGATTTTCGTTAGCTTCACGCGACGCGCCAGATTCGTGTAGATCGGCAAGGCATGTGCCGAATCCGTCGTAAACACATACTTCCTGCGGCGCAAACTCAGCAGATTGTCTTCTCGCATCAGACGCAATACTCGCTTGTGATTGACGACATGACCTTCACGACCCAGCCAAAGGGTTAACAAGCGGTAGCCACAAAGACGATGATGGGCTAGCGCTAACTCCTGTAAGCGAGCACGCAGCAACAGGTCCGCCTGTTTGGGCGCAGTCTGCTGCAAAGAGCGATAGAATCCTGCGCGGCTTACCTCGGCAAGCTGGCACTGCTGTTCCACAGTCAGCACTTCTCCTTCGAACGAGAGCGAGTCTTCGATACTGCGATAGACTCCTTGCCGCCATCGCTGGTAGGAATCGACGCTGCTCCCCTGACTTGCTCGAAGGCTCGTTTTAAAAAATCCACCTCCAGTTGCTTGCGGCCTAGCAGCCGTTCCAGCTCTGCGATCCGCAACTCAGCTGCACTGGGTCCTGGCGGGGATACGTTCTGTGACTTGCTCCCGGGCGGCCGGCCCTTGCGTCGCTCCAACCCCGCTATGCCTGCCGCTTTCAACTGATCTCGCCATTGGTAGAGAAGCTTCCGCCGAACACCCAACTTCTCGGCCAAACCAACGATGGTCGTGGCCTCTGCCATCTGACGCACCGCTTCCCGCTTGAAATCTACGCTGTACTTTCTCGCCTTCTTCGCCATCGGCTCGCCCTATTATGGCCGATATGTGTCACCTAATTCTCTTTCCTCCGCGTGTCTCACTTTTGGGGTGCATTACATCAAGTCACCGCCTTTAAGTCACCGCCTTTAGTCACCCTGCGTACACCAACGGCAGCAAGTCCTGGGCTGCCTGCGGGTCTCCCGCCCCGCATAGCTTTGAGCAGTTGGGTCACTTGTCCGCCGTCGTCTTCCATTAGTACCTCCTGATATAGTTCACGCGTACGCCCTGCACATCTTAGGATCGAGATTATGACCGACCCCGGGCCACATGCCGAGGAATTGTTTGGAGAAGCGCTGGAGTTACCCCCGGAAAGCAGGTCTGCTTTCCTCGACCGGGTGTGCAGTCATGATCCGGAACTTCGCCGCCACCTCGAGCAACTCCTCCTTGAGGATGCGCGCGCCGCCAGCTTTCTTGCGGCTCCCGCCTTTACCCCGGATGGCACAGCGACCGGGTCCGCCCTGGGCCCTCTCCCCACCCCTGGGCGCTTCCAGCCCGGACAGCTCATCGCCGGCCGCTTTGCGATTGTTCGTTTCATTGCTCGTGGTGGGATGGGCGAGGTTTATGAGGCGAAGGACCAGTTTCTTCAGGATGCCGGTGTCGCTCTGAAAATCATCCGGCCCGAGATCGCCGCCGATGCAGCCAGCTCCGCGCGCTTTGAGCAGGAGGTGCTTCTTGCGCGCAAGGTCGTTCATTCCAACCTTTGTCCTATTTACGAGATTTTCCGCTGCGACCAGCCCGCGCCTCCTTTTTTATTCCTCACCATGAGGTTGTTGCACGGCGAAACGCTCTATGCCCGCTTCGAGCAATCCAAAAAGCTCGAACCCGGTGAGTCAGCGGACATCTGTAAGCAACTGCTGGCTGGTGTGGCCGCTCTCCACGCCGGGGGCGTGATTCATCGTGACCTCAAGCCCAACAATGTCATGTTGGAAACAGGCCAATCACGCGAACCCGGAGTGCATGTCAGCATCATGGATTTCGGCCTGGCCCGTCCGCATGAGGCGGCAAATACCTTGTTTGGATCCGGCGTCATTGCTGGAACACCTGGATACATGGCGCCCGAACTATTGCGTGGCGGGCGGCCGACGAAGGCCACCGACCTCTTCGCTCTGGGCGTTGTGCTGCACCAGGTGCTCACGGGTCAGCGCCCCCTTTCATCGGAAGAAGGAGTTTCCCTTGCTCCGTCGCCGTCTTGGCGGTCCGCCCGCGCCTCGGCAGCGTGGCTGCAAGCGGTGGAGGGATTTCTTTCGCCAGACCCCGAAAGCAGAACCCGAGCCTTCGAGCGGGTGTGGCCGGCGCTGAATGGATCGGCTACTCTCCCGCGCCAGTCCTTAGCGAGGGGCAGGGGTATTGGGTACGCCGCCGCCGGGATCGGAATATTGCTTACGGTTACATTTGTGGCGCTCAAGACGCCGTCCCGGATTTCCGGGCCACTCGAGTCAACCCAGATCACATCCTCGGCAGAACCCAAAGAGGGGCCGCTGTTTAGCGATGGATCGCGGCTCTATTTTGATAGCCGGGGGACCCCCTCTGAGATGGCGATAGGCGGCGGCCCCATTGTGCCCATGCGCATCCTCGAACGCGGCACGTTTTTGCTCGATATCTCGGCTGACGCATCCCAGGCACTCGGTTTGAAAGTGGACGGCGAGGATACGCTCGGCCGCGGTACTCTCTGGACGACCGCGATGTTGGGTGGAACCCCGCGAAAAGTGAGTGATCACCTGGCGAACGGGGCGCGGTGGTCCCCAGATGGACGCTCTTTAGTGTTTTTCGACCGGCGAACGCTCTACAGAGTCGGTGTGGACGGGGAAAACCTGACCAAGGTTTGGGAGGCGCCGAGAGATGTGGGCGATCTCGCTCTCTCGCCCGATGGCCGTCAACTGAGCGTGACCGTAGGTAGTCCTCCCGAAACCGCGCGGTTGTGGCGTTTGAGCGCCGACGGGCAGCACGCACAGCCATTGCAGTTCGATTGGCCCGCCAACGTCGATCAGTATGCCGGCCAGTGGACACCCGACGGGCGCCACTTCCTGTTTTCATCCAGTCGCGAGGGACGCACAAATGTATATGAGCTGGTTGCCCCACACTGGTTTGAATTCTGGAAGAAGCCGGCCCCGGTAAGAATAACGGGCAACCAGATCTCCGTCCTGGCCTCAGCCCCGAGTCGCGATAGCCGCGGCCTGTTTGTGCTGAGTCGGATGGACCAGGGTGCTATGCGCGCCTATGACCCACAGTTGAAGAAGCTGGCGCCTCTTCTGGAAGATGTGTCGATGCTGGGATTTGTGATCTCGCCAGACCGGGAGTGGATGGCATACACAGAGTACCCGAGCAGGAATCTGTGGAAGAGCAGGCTGGACGGCAGCGAGAAGTTGCAGCTCACCAATTCCTATGCCGTGATGGAACAATGGTCGCCCGATGGCAAATGGCTGGTCTATTCCGATTGGAAGCATCTGTTTCTCGTCTCGTCCGAGGGCGGCGCTCCCCAAAAACTTCCCCCCGATGGCCGCACCCCCATAGCGCCAACCTGGTCCTCCGACGGGAAGACGATCGCGTTCAGCTATTTTCCACTTCCGGAGACGTCGCTCAAGATTGAAGTAATCGACCTGGCCAGCCGCAACATTTCCGTGATGCCAAGGAGCGAGGGATACTACTATCCCTCCTGGTCACCCGATGGAAAATACCTGGTCGCGATGGCGCAAAATCCTGCTCGCATGGCTTTGTACTCAACGGCGACGAAGACGTGGAAGGATTTGCATTCGTTTCCGGAAGGATGGAATTTCTGGAGTTGGGCAACGGATAGCAAAGCCCTCTATACGACCCTGTTTCTGGGAAAGGCCAGCGACGGCGTTTACCGCATGACGATTCCCCAGGGCGGTTGGGAGAAGTTATGCGGCGTGGAAGGCATCAACTCCGCCGCCGGTACCGAATCGTTCGTGAGCCTCACGCGCGAAGGTCAACCGGCGGTCATGAGCTTGACCGGTGCGGCCCAGATTTATTCACTGCATTGGCCGCAGTGAAATGGACTCTTCTTGCCATTAAGCTCGGCGTCGCTACTGCTCATCGCGGAACAGTAGCGATGCATTGTCCGTAGGATGGCGTTAGCGCCCTGCCTTCAGCACAGCTACCTCTACTGTTGTGCTCCTTAGTCGACGGCAGGCCGTCGTTTCAGCGGACGATGACACTGACTCCCCAGGAGTTCCTACGACGCTTCGTGCAACATGTCTTGCCGCGAGGTTTTCCGCGTATCCGCTACTTTGGCTGGCTTTCGAATCGAATGCGCAGCCGGATCCTGCCGCTTTGCCGTGAACGGCTCAACCAGGCTCCGTCTGCTGAAGTGCCTGTCACCGCCAAACAGGTGTCATGGAGTTGCACCCACTGTCAGGGACTCATGCAACCGGTCGAAAAACTCTCTGCGGCCCAGCTCTTCTTTACAAAGCAAAAGGGGGTACATGTTGTTGACTCCTCATAGGACCTGCCTCAGCTTCGCGACGCTTGCGTGTTTTCCGACTCGCCCACCCTTTTTGCGTCTGTGCACCAAACCAGGCCCTTCAAGGTTGCCCTCTCCAGTAGCGCAACCTCACTCCGAACGCTTTCCGGAGCAGTATCACATGCCTTCCAGAGTCATCTGCCTCTCATTGCTTCCCAATTCACTGACCTCTACGCTCTCTCAGGCAATCCAAACTCCATAGAACCAGCAGCGGTTGCCCGTCGCACCAGCGGCCTCCTTCAAACCGCTCTATCCGACCTGCTCCGCCCCGGCCTCGTCCTCACTACCTGCAGCTGCTTTGCGGAGCAGCTCCGATAGAGTACTGACGTTTTACGGCCACTTGCCAGAGCCAAGCCGACTTGAATGGCTCAATGAATGCATCGGCCTGTTAACGTCAATCGAGGGTTGCTTCCGGATTGCCGGCCATCCTCCCGGATATTTGATTCGGTTGCCGAACACTCAGAGAGAGCCGTTCGCCGGAGTATGTTTACTGATGAGTGGGGAAGACAGAGTGATCGACTGCAGAGCTGCGACGAAGAAGTATGCCTCTAAACCCGTTCTCCGAGGCATACACCTCGTTGTAGAACCTGGCATTTGTGCCCTATTAGGGGCCAACGGTGCCGGCAAGTCCACGCTGCTACGCCTGCTCTCAGGATTAGAGGAGCCAGACAGTGGT
>JBEKWP010000161.1:0-6610 GCA_049512915.1 Candidatus Sulfotelmatobacter sp. | reverse complement strand
GAGCGCACCAGCGCTTCCGTGATTTCAAGCGCCTGCTCGCCATAGTCCGGCTGCGAGACCAGCAGGTTGTCCACATCCACGCCGAGCTTCTTGGCATAGCCGGGATCGAGCGCGTGCTCGGCATCCACGAACGCGGCCATGCCGCCATATTTCTGCGCCTCGGCAATTACCTGCAAAGTGATCGTCGTCTTGCCGGAAGACTCCGGCCCAAACACTTCGATCACGCGCCCGCGCGGAAAGCCACCCACGCCCAGAGCCGCGTCAAACGAGATCGCGCCGGTTGAGATCACCGAAATAGGGACGATCGCTTCCTTCGACCCCAGCCGCATGATCGACCCTTTGCCAAACTGCTTTTCAATCTGCGCAAACGCCAGCTCAATTGCCTTGCCCCGTTCATCCGCCATGGGAGTGTGGCTCCTTTAGAAATGCAGAACTGATCTGGCCGGATTATACATACAGATCGAAGCGAATAAAAGGCGAATCTGAATAATAAACAGTGGAAATCGTTCCGAAATGGGCGGAGCGTCACTTGGCCAGACGCTTGCACAAATCACGATACTTTTCGTTGGAGCGGCGATGGGCGGCCATCACCTCAGGTCTCACCACGCGTTGTGCGGGGACGACGTCATTCATTTAGCTCCTACCTCTGCAGCAAATCCACCGGCGCCGTAACATCGTGCACCCGAAAATAATTGGCCAGCGCCGGATACTTCCACGCTACGGTTTCATGCCCGCAGCCCTACTTCCGCGCCGCAATCGCATTTTCCAGTGCCAGGCGGATGAAGCGCTGATAGGGCAATCCAGCGTGGCTGGCACGCTGGCGCACAGCATCATAAAGTTCTTCGGGCAGGCGCAAATTGATTGATTTGTCCTTGCGCTTCATCTCGAAACGCACCGTCTGTGCGCCCGATAGGTCATATTGTGACAAGTCGGCCCTGTCCACAAAGGCCGCCGCGGCCCGGGCGCTTTTAAGCGCTGGGATTTTCTTTTTCATAGGATTCGATTTCCTTTTTGTGCATGTAACGGGCGCTGATCGGTCTGATCAATTGCTTATCGCCTTTGTGCCGCAGCGTGAACACAAGGAATACTCTCCGGCCGTTGCCAGTTCGTCCCACAGCGCAAAAGCGGCGCTCCCCCTGCGAATCAGCCGTGCTGGGGATGATGGCAAGAGGCCGGACGAATAAGCCTTCAATCAGTGCAATGGAAAGACCATGCTTCTGGCACTTGGCTTTGTTCCCTCGATCCCAATCAAAGCCGTCGAACTGCAAGGTCATGATAACGGATTAAGTACTCAAATGTATAGGCAAATGTAACTACAGCTACCTCTGCAGCAAGTCCACCGGCGCCGTCACATCGTGCACCCGAAAATACTTGGCCAGCGCCGGATGCTTCCGCGCCACGGCCTCATACATCGCATAAGCCACGTTGCGGTAGGAAACATGCCCCGCCGGCGTAGTACGTAGCTCGGAGATGTACACAGCCTCGGCGAAATCCATCTTGAACAGCGCGCGTTTGCGATAAGCCAGCGGAATCGCGTACTGCGAATTCTCTTCGGCCTCGGGCGCGTTGCGCGAGGCCAGTTTCTCGATTGCCGTCTGCGTGCGGCGCATTGCGGCGTCGTAGCGGCCTCGCATGCCGGCGTCTTCCACGTCGAGCAGCATCTCGTAACCGTGCTGCGTGGTGAACTCCTGCATCACCTGGATGCAGCGCCGGTGACGATGCATGTCGCGGAAGCCGCCGGTATCCATGAGGATGTCGAAGCGGAACTGCTGCCCGGCGCGGAAGCCGCGCAGCATTTCGTCGTGCTTGCCGCGATAGCGGAGGCCAAGGTCGATGATCTCGCGCCGGAATCTCTCGCCTGAAACCTGCAGCGCCTGCCGCACTTGTCGATAGGAATGGTGGCAGTGCTCGTACAGTAAAGTGGTAGCGATCTCAACTTCGAGTGGCTCTTCATCGAGCAGATCGACGATCGCCTTCGAGGGCGCAACCGACTCACTCTTCATCAGCTCGCGCGCCGCCTGCCGCAGTTCGCGCCGCGTTTCCATCTCATACGGATTCGGGTCTGCGTACTTGACCAGCGTCGGCGCGACCCGAACCTCGTGCAGCAATTCCTGCTCGGCCCGCGCGCCAAGCTCCGGACTGACCTTCCGAATCTCATCCACCAAGCCGCGCAAAGATTCTGCATTCACGTTGTAGGCAGCGGACGTTGCCGCCTTCTTCAACGATTCACCCAGAACTCGCACCTCTTTATGCGTATGCGAAAGTAGATGTGCCACCTGGGTTTCAAGAGTCCGCGCGTTGACGATCTCCCCCAGCGAAGTATTCGTAGCCAAAGGCAAGAGATATCGCGTGATGTCGAATGCCCGCGCCTTCAGCGTGCGCTCGTAAGCTTCCTGCTTCATCTCGGCGGGCTTGGGCGTGATGCTGACCAGGTGCTGCGTCATGTGCGCCGAGAGCGTTTGGTACTCAGAGAAAAGAAAATCAAGCGTTTCGCAGTAGAGCTTCCGGGCGTCGTCATCAGTACCGAAGTCGGGCGTGTAGTAGCCGCTTTTCTTGAAGTCCTGATAGCGGGTCGAGCGCTCCTGCCCGTCCCAGCGCTGCTCGTCAGCTAACTCGATCGCTGCCAGAATCGAGAGCCTCTCTACCGCCAGCGCAATGTGCGCAAGATCGGCAATCGAGCGGTGACCGTACTGAAAATAAAATGTGTTGAGAAACTTCTCCGCCTTTTGCGCGCTGATCTCGCGCAACGACTCCTTCATCGACAGCGCCGACCGCGAATACTTCGCCATGGCGTAGGCCTGGATCTCGGGCTCCACGCCATAAACCGCGAACACTTCGGTAGAAGGCGCGTCGGGCTGCGACGTTTCAGGAGGCCTGGGGCTTTCGGCCGCGGAAGCTCTCTGCGTCGACCGGTGGCCCGATCCGACTAAGGCCGAATCGGATGCAGATGAGTTGTTATCGGGAGACTCGGGCATGGTGATCACTTCGTTAGTCACTGTTTGAGGCATGGGAGTGTCTGAATGTTAATCGGAGGACGAACAATGCGCAATCAGCTAGCAGGATGATCTTCCCTTGCGCGTATAATTCCACGTTCCAACGAAGACTAAGCAAAAGAACTCGCGGCAACCATCGGGAGAATCCTCATGTCCCTATCCGAACGCATAGCGTTCGTCACCGGAGCATCGCAAGGCATAGGACGAGCCTGCGCCCTGAAGCTCGCCGCCGCAGGCGCAGCAGTAGCCGTAGCCGCACGCAATCAGGACAAGCTGAACGAACTGGTGACTGAAATCACCGCCGCGGGCGGCAAAGCCGCAGCCTTCGCCCTCGATGTCACCGACGAAGAACAAATCAAGACCGCGGTTAAGTCGGCTATCGCTCATTTCGGCAAAATCGATATCCTGGTCAACAACGCCGGCATCACCCGCGACCAGCTCGTCATGCGCATGAAACGGGCTGATTGGGATTCGGTGCTGCAAACCAATCTCACCTCCGCCTACCTCTGCATCCAGCAGGTCACCAGCTCCATGCTCAAGCAGCGCTGGGGACGCATCATCAACATCACCAGCGTCTTCGGCCAGATGGGGCAAGCGGGCCAGGCAAACTACGCCGCCTCAAAAGCCGGGCTGATCGGCCTGACCATGGCCGTCGCCCGCGAACTAGGATCGCGCAACATTACCTGCAACGCGGTGGCCCCAGGCTTCATCGAAACTCCCATGACGGACGTGCTCGGCGACGAGTTCAAGCAAAACGCAGCCAAACAGATTCCGCTCGGCCGCGTAGGGTCGCCCGCCGACGTAGCCAGTGCCGTAGCTTTCCTCGCGTCGGACGAAGCCTCTTACATCACCGGCCACGTGCTGAGCGTAAACGGCGGCATGCTGATGGGGTAAGAAAAGCAGGTTCATAGAGGAATGAAAGCTGACCGCACAACGTCGCCGAATTACCCTGTGACCCCTGTGCCCTCTGTAGTAAAGGGATTGACGTTGACTCAAGCCCAGTCGCCCGCGCAAATCGCGCAAGCCCGCGAACTGTTTCTGGAATACGCCCAGTCCCTAGGCTTCAGCCTCTGCTTCCAAAACTTCGACAAAGAACTAGCCGGACTCCCCGGCGACTATGCTCCGCCGGCAGGCCGCCTGTTGCTTGCAGAATGGGAGGGCCAACTCGCAGCCTGCGTCGCCCTCCACAAGCTGGAACCGGACACCTGCGAAATGAAGCGCCTGTACCTGCGTCCGCAATTCCGCGGCAAGGGCATCGGCCGGACCCTCGCCGAGCGAATCATCGCCGAAGCGCGCCAGATCGGCTATCGGCGAATGCGCCTTGACACCGTGGAACCAGTGATGAAAGATGCGGTCGCCATATATCGCAAGCTGGGGTTCAAAGAGATCGCGCCCTACTGCCCGAACCCGATTGCGGGCGCGTTGTACATGGAGTTGGAATTGTAATTTCGGAGGCCGAGATCATGACCGGAATCACGACTAAGATCACAAAGAAGTTTCGTCTCTTTTGGATTGTTTGCCTGCTTGCGATTTCCGCCCTCGCCGCCGACAGCAAGTCCGTCTCCTACAAAAGCGGCGATGAAACCGTCCAGGCCCTGCTCTACACTCCTCCCGGCAAGGGACCGTTTCCCGCCATAATCGTGATCCACGAATACTGGGGCCTGAACGACTGGGTCAAGGAACAAGCCGCGAAGCTGGCCGATCAGGGCTATGTAACGCTCGCAATTGATTTATATCGCGGCAAGGTTGCCACCACGCCCGACATGGCCCATGAAATCATGCGGGGAGTTCCAGAAGACCGGGCCAAGCGCGATCTGCACGCGGCCTTCCAATTTCTCCAGTCACAGCCCAATGTCAGAAAAGACCGCATCGGCTCGATCGGCTGGTGCATGGGCGGCGGCTATTCGCTCGACGTTGCGCTGCAGGAGCCAACCCTCGCCGCCGATGTCATCAACTACGGACACCTCGCCACCGACCCCGAGGCGATCAAGAAAATCAATGCTCCCATCCTCGGGGTGTTCGGCGCTCTGGATCAGGGCATCCCGCCCGCCGACGTGAAGAAGTTTGGAGAGACGCTGGATAAGCTGGGTAAAAAGATCGACGTCAAGATCTACGACGACGCGGGCCACGCTTTCGAGAACCCGAACAACAAAACCGGTTATCGTCCCGCTGACGCCGCTGACGCCTGGGATCGCACTCTCAGCTTCCTTGCCGGAACTTTGAAGAATTAGACCGCCTTTGTGCCCCGGGAACCTCCGCACCATGCCGGTCCAGACGAATCGTTTCTTGTACGCTGTCTAAGCATCCCGTGTTCTTGCTCTGTCAAGTCCTAGGAAGAAAGTGGGTTGGACATGGCACTAATTTCCACTTGCCAGAAAATCCCGATCTGGTTACTATGTCGCATCCTGCAATGCTCCCCCAGATCAACATCGGCGAGACCATCCGAAACTACCGCCTGCAGAAAGGCATGTCCCAGGGGGACATCGAGAAGCGCACAGGTCTGCTTCGCTGCTACCTGTCGCGCGTGGAAAATGGCCACACCATTCCTTCGCTCGACACGCTCTCGAAAATCGCCGGAGCCATGGAGATCGCGCTCTCGCAATTCTTTTCAGAATCCGGCCACAGCAATGGCTCTAAGGGGCTGCCACAGCTCTCCGACGACGAAGTCCGCTTCCTGAGCCAGGTCCGGCGCTACGCCACAAATCTCAATGACAGCGACCGCAAACTGGTCCTCGCCATGGTGAAGAAGATGGCGTCGAATTCCAGCAAGTAAGCTCCTAGCTTCCAGCCAATCCTCCTCGATCCCTAAAAGAACGAGAATCACTCGATTGCATGCAGTACCGTGGAAGAGCGGCGCTTCTAGCGCCGCGTAAGACCTTAGGATGATGCGGGCTTCAGCCCCCGTGGTCGCATTCCTTTCCCCGCCGGGCTGATCGCGGAGCCGTAGCTAGTAGCTAGAAGATAGAAGCTACACCCTTACTTTCGTACCACAACCTCGGTGACCACCAGGCACCTCGCCCCAGCCTCAGCTTCTCACTACACTGTTGACTGGGAGATGCCTGAGTGACCACTGATGAAGAACTGAACCTGCTCGAAACCCAGCTTCGCCGGCTGAAGATCGAGTACGAGGTCTACTTCAGCAATCCGACCAAACGCCCGCCCACCGATGTCGAGTGGAAGGTGCTCTCCCTGCTGCGCAAATTTTCCGACGGCGGCCGCATGAGTTTCTCCCAGCGCTTCCGCTACAACGAAATGGCCCAGCGCTACGCCATCTACAGCGATCTGTGGCGCAAGAAGTCCCGCATCCGCGAAGAGGGCTACCGTCGCCCGCAGGACGCGCTGCTGGCTGTTCAGGGAGTTCGCCCCGAAGTCGAAGAGCACAAGCAACACCACAACCCGGTCTACGGCTTAAGTCATGCCGCAGCCGCAGGAGCCGCTGGAAGCACATCACAGCCCTTCACGCTGCACAACGTGGATCAGGGCGAGCACGAACAGGTGGAGCGCCTCTACAACACGCTAGTCGCCGCCAAAAAGAAGGCGGGAGAAAACGTCTCCGGCAACCTCGATTCTTTCAACACTTTCGTAAAGAAGAAGACCTCAGAGATCCGCAAGCAGTA
>JBEKWP010000160.1:0-6654 GCA_049512915.1 Candidatus Sulfotelmatobacter sp. | reverse complement strand
CGCCTGGGGAGACGACTGGAGCTACCGCTGGAATCCCGAACTTTTCGCGGCACCCACTTCTTCGACACCCAGCGGCTACGTGGTCATCATGATCAACTTCCACGGCTCGACCGGCTACGGGCAGAAGTTCATCGACGCCATCAACGGCGACTGGGGCGGCGCTCCGTTTGAAGACCTGATGAAGGGCCTCGACTACGCGGAAGAGCATTATCCTTTCATTGATAAGTCCCGGGAATGCGCGCTGGGCGCCAGCTACGGCGGATACATGATCAACTGGATCCTCGGCCACACCGACCGCTTCAAGTGCCTGGTGTCGCACGACGGCATGTTCAACGCCGAATCCGCCTGGGGCACCACCGAAGAACTCTGGTTCAACAACTGGGAGTTCAAAGGCACTCCCTACAACAACCGCGCGATGTATGAAAAGTGGTCGCCGCACCAGTACGCGAAGAATTTCAAGACGCCGACGCTGGTCATCCACGGCCAGCGCGATTACCGCCTTGACGTGAGCGAGGGCTTGCAGCTTTTCACCACGCTTCAGATGGAGGGCGTGCCGTCAAAAATGCTCTATTTCCCCGACGAAGGCCACTGGGTGCTCAAGCCGCAGAATTCGCAGCTCTGGTACAAAACCGTGAACGACTGGGTGGATCAGTGGACGAAAGATCAGGGGACGAAGTGAACCGGCCTTCAGCATCGGCGTTCGGGCGTCAGATTTGCCACTGGCCGGCTTCGAGGCAAGATCGGGAAGGGCACGACTTCAGTCGTGCCGTCTCAGCGCAAGTATCGTCGGGCTTCAGCCCCTGAGGTTGGCCTTTGAAGCGGTGATCCCCCAGAGGCTATAAGCCTGACTCATTTGTGCTCTATCGGCACGGCTAAAGCCGTGCCCTTCCCGATTCCTTGGGGGGAAGGTGTCATGCGAAGCCGGAAACCTACAAAACGCAACGCCAAGCAAGCCCTCGCTAACGTCACGCAAGCTGAGGCTCAGGCACAACTTGATTCCTTCCTCGCAAAATACAATCCGGAGGTTGAGACCGTTGCCCGCCGCGCTCTCGGGAAAATGCGCAGGCTTATGCCCGGCGCGATCGAGATGGTCTACGACAACTACAACTGGCTGGTGATCGGATTCAGCCCCACGGAGCGGCCTTCAGAGGCAATTTTCTCCATTGTGCTGCCTCCAGGCCGTGTGACTCTCTGTTTTCTGCAAGGCGCAGGCCTGCCTGATCCCGCCAAGCGCCTGGAGGGCAGCGGCAATGTGGTTCGGAACATCCGGTTATACGACGCGGGCGGTCCCGACGCGAGCGTGCTCGATGATCCTGAAGTCCTCGCCCTGATAAACGTGGCGCTCAACCGCGCCAAAGTTCCCATGTCCGCTGGTGCGCGCCGCAAGCTGATCATCCGGGCGATTTCGGCAAGGCAGCGGCCGCGCCGGGTCACGCCGGGGAAGAAGTAGGTCGGACCCGCCGCCTCGACGCTCTATTACTGATCCCCTTGCCGTGTCATGTTCAGCGATCGTCCTCAGCGCGGTGATCTCACTGATCGTCGACGCGTCGTTGCCGCGCTTCCCCAAGCGCGGGAACACTTCCGTGCCAGAGGCTACCGCTGGGCGGTGAAGTGTTCCCGCTGCTGCCGGCCGGAAAAGTTTCCATCACGTCCTGCAGCGCAGCCGTGGTTCCGGCCGAAACCTGAATCTCAATCTCTAGCGGACCAGTAAGAGATCCCACAGACGGGATGAAGTTGGCTAGCCCGTTGACGCCGCTCTGCACGGTGCTCTGGCTCGCGCCGAGAAAGACGGGCATGCCGGGTTGCGTAACTGTAGCATCGCCCGGCGTCAGGATCGGATCATTTCCCGAAGGCCGCAGCAAGGTAGATTGAAACAGCACGCTCGCTCCAAGCACAGGATTCGGCGGCGTCGCGGAGTCGGTAACCCGCACCGTCAGGGGTTGAAACGTGGCCCCTGTCACCACCTGGCCCGCGCCGGCCACCGCTTGAAGATTCATCACCGACGCAGCCGCAGCGTTCACAGAAATGTTCTGGCAAGGATTGTTGCCGGGCGCAGCGCAGGCGCTAAGTTGCATGCCGACGGTGAAGTTCGTCACCGTGAGGTTGACCGAGGCATAGCCGCTGCTGTCGGTTACGGCGCTCGTGGAACTCAGCGATCCCGAGCCCTGATCGATGAAGAAGTTCACCTGCTTGCCACTCAGGGGCGCGCCCAGGTTTACCAGGCGCGCCGTAAGCGGCACGCTGAGCGATGCTCCCGCAGCGATCCAGAGGTTCGGCGGGGAGACGCCGATGTCCAAAGACGTAGAGGTAGCGTTCAGCGCAGAACCGACCGACTGAGCGGGGCTGTAGACGCCGGGAGCGAGAGTTGCCGTGATGACCGCATTCCCTGGGGCTGCAGGTGTAACCCAGGTCGAGGTCATTCCGCTTTCATCGCTGATCGTCGAGCAGCTAGAAGCGCCAGCGCACGCTGAGAGCATGGCGTTGTTGCTCGCCGTCCATCCCACGGTTGCACCGTTCACTGCGGTGATGCCATCAGAAGCCATTACGCGCACCATCACGGGATTTGTCGCCTGGGTTCCGACCGGCGTTGGAGGATTCACTCCCTTCAACAGGACGAGGCTGTCGGTGGAAGCGGCTCCAAAAGTGAGCACATCGGTCATGATCGAGAATGCTCCGCTGACCGGGTCGCTGACGGTGATGGTTTGCGGTCCGTCGCTTTGCCCGGGAATAGCTGCCAGCATCTGGCTGGCGTTGGTCGCCAGCAGCGGAGCGCTCGCCGCGCCCACAGCCACCGTGAGCCCGGGCGTAAAGCCGGTGCCCTGCAGAACGACCGGGCCTCCCATCACTGGGACTCGCGGCGGGTTCACTGAGTCTCCATAGAGCACATGGGCGTGGTAGTGGTAATCGGGGCGGCCGTCGCCGCGCAGATCAGCAATGCCGATGATGAAGCTGTTCGAAGTCACGACTTGCGTGTCGAGACGGCTCATGCCGAACGTGTCTGAATTGAATGGGGCTGTCGTAAACGCCGGCGGAGCTGTCCCCGAAGGGTCGCCCAAAGTCCACATGCCAACCACGGGTGCGGCTTTCGATTCGCTGGGTGCGCCGGCGTCATCCAGCGCGGTGACAGCTACGGACATTGTGCGATTCGCCTGGGCGGTGATTGTGAAATAACCAACGTCGCCGTAGCCGCTCAGCGAGCCGACCCAATCGCCCGGGGAAAGAACCGGGGCAGGGGCGCTCCAGGTCTCCGTCGCAGCCACGGGAGGAACTGCCTGTGCGCTGCCGGACATGAGAATGTCTTGTTCAACGTCACCGCCTGCCGCCACGGTCACAACGACAGTCTGGAAGGTTCCCGAGGGCGCGACTTGCGACGGGCGATAGGGGCATACTCCGGCAGACCACAGGGGATCCAGAGGCGCGATCGCTAGCTGGTATTGCGCCGTGTTCGCGCCGTTTGGAATGGGCAAACCCCCGAGGTCGAAGAATCCTTCGAGAGTTTGATTGCTTGATCCAAATTCGCTGTAGAGATTTCCCACAGGATCAGCCAGGCCGGTGACGGGATTGCCGGCATTGCCGCTGAACGGGAATCCGGAAACGGACGAAGCTCCATACTGGTCCGAGGGCTGGCCGGTAGAGGGGTCGATCCAGCGCGCAACCACATTCACGCCCTGCATAGGCTGGCCGCTGCCACCGACGTGATCCAGGAAATAGACCGACCCGTAAATGCGGGCCGCGGCAGATGAGGGAACCGAAGCGGGATAAAGCCGGGAGAGTGCGGCCACGTCATCGGGAGCGAGCTGGTACGGATTGGCATAGCAGACCGTGATGGGGATGCAACTCACCGGGTCGAGGTAGTGCATCACCGGAAACCCGGCGTAGTCAGCGGTCGTCGGCGGCGGAGTGCGGGTGATCACGTTCAGATTCATCTGCGACCAACCCAGGCCCAGCACGCCGCCAAGCACGCGCACCAGCCGGTATTCCACGTCGGTGAGTTGCGAGGACTGCAGCGCGCACTGGCCGTTGATCACGACCAGCGCGTGAAGGAAATTGGCTGTGACGGCGAAGTTATCCACGCCGCCGTAGACCGCGTTCCAGAAGCATTGTGAAGGAGCGCCGGCGCCCGCGCCCAGCAGGGCGTCCGTTACCGTGCCGTCAAAGTCGTAGACGATACCCACGGGGGTTTGCGTGGCGTTGGGAGTGATGTCGACAGGGGCGGTGACCGCGCCGGCGGAGTCGACCGCGATATTGCTTCCGTTGACGTCTTCGGCGAGCTGCCCGGCGCTAGTGACAGCCAGGGCTGCTGCGGATGCGGAAGTCCATTGCGCGAAGGCGTCGGCGACCAACACGTTGGCCGAGTTGTTCGGCAGGATCGGGCTGAGGTCTCCCTGGTCGGTGTAATAGTTCACCTGACCCAGCGACCAGGTAAGAGGCTGGCCCATGGTGGAGGGGTTGAAGTAGCTGGAACCTGCTACATACTCAGGGCCGCCGGCACGGGCGAGCGCAGCGAAAAGAACGACAATCGCCAGAGCCGTTGCCAGCCGGAAAAA
This sequence comes from Candidatus Sulfotelmatobacter sp., assembly GCA_049512915.1. GTDB lineage: Bacteria > Acidobacteriota > Terriglobia > Terriglobales > Acidobacteriaceae > Sulfotelmatobacter. Next base: position 2,107 of record JBEKWP010000160.1, on the reverse strand, counting down.
GAATGAGCGTGCGGCCAGATTCTTCACGTTTTGTCTCATTCCTCCCGCATAAAACGCCGAACCGCCCGCGCGAACTCGGCGTAAGGGACAACAGCTTTTCCGGCCAGGACGGGATCCCCGGCAAAGGTTGCAACGTGCTGCGCGTTCATCACGACTTGACCCTGGGTATTCATCATGAATTTGCCCATCGTTCCGGACACCGGACTGGTAAGGCCGAGTTCGCTTGGGGAATAGAGAAACAGCAAGACGCGCTCGCCGACGCGGTAGCGTTCGCCGCTCGCCCAAAGGCCGGCCCACTCGCGGATCGTCAGATTCTGACCCCGGGATGTGCCGCGGATGGCATCTTCAACCTGGAAGGTGATGGTGGTGCAGGCCGGATTTGGGCGCAAGGAGGAGGCGGAATGTCCGATGAAGACGACACGGCCGGCGAAAATGGTCCCGGCGCTGTGAACGAGTTGCCGGAATACGAGCTTCTGGAAGTCACCGTTGCCGGGAACTTGCGGGTAGCGCGGGGAAGGATCGGGCGCTCGAGGGATTCCGACCCGCTGTCCGTGCAGAAGGGTCGGCGCTTCGAAGATCAACGAGATAAAGATCAGCGAGGTGAAGACCGTCCAACTGAAGATCTGCGACCAAGCGGCGAGCAGACGCCGGCAACTTCTGGCCATAGCCATCCTTGTGAACCGATTGTCTGCTCGGAGGAAATCTGGGAAACCGACGCCATCGTACCGGGCGCCTGTGGGGCGGTTCAGTGACGGATGTCACGAAGGGCCTGTGGATTAAACGGTCGTTCCCAATTCGGGCGGGCAGTGACGCTGATGTTCTGCTGCGCTCAGATTGGCGCCGGCCAGCAGCAGAAGACCGGTCAGGAATGCCCAGAACATCAGGCTCACCGAGAGCGCGAAGGGCCCGTAGACTTCGGCGAAATCAAGCCGCGGCAGAGCCATGATGTAGCCATACTTCAGGGCCTCTGATAGCAATCCCATGATGATGGCCGTAGGCAGCACCGCGCGCGCCGGGACCTTGCCGTTGGGCAGTATCCAGTAAATAAGGAAGAAGATGGCGATGCTGGCGCCGATGGCGAAGGCCTTCATGGCCAGGAATCCTGCGAGGCGTACAACGACCGGGGCGTGGCCGCGCAACAGGAACTCGAACGGGCGCACAACGCCTGCGGTCATTCCAATGGAGAGCAGAGCCAGAACGCCGCAAGCAAAGGCCAGACCGAGCGAGACCAACTGATTGCCCAGGTAAGAGCGGTTGTTGGGGATGCGCCAGATGCGGTTGAGCGCGACCTCGAGCGGCACGAATATTCCGGTCGAAGTTGCCAGCAGAATGACCAGCGACGCTACTTGCGCCCGCTGGCGCGCATCCACCATGGCGTTCAGGTTGCGGATGACGAATTCCTGACCCGTGGGAAGGTAATCCCGCAGTAGCTCGACCACCACGTCGTACATGACGCGAGAGTGGAAAACGCGCCGGATGAGCGTCATCAACAGGACGACGAAAGGGAAGAACGAGAGGATCGAGTTGGCGGCGACCGAGAAGGCAAAGGTATGTACATCGGTGCGCAGAAGGTATTTGAGGGTTGAAAGCGCCATCCCGGAGAAACGTGGTCGAGGCTGGCGCCGCGAGAGAGCGGATGGGGCTTTTGTGGATTCGGGAGCGGGAGCTGCGATTTGATTCGATACTGGCACTTGTCTAATCCTATCAAAGGGTTGCGGCCCAGTCAGGCTTGCTGGCGAACCAAGGTTGGGGGTCTGGAGTGTAGCGTTTCTTATACCTTGTTAAAGCTTTAGATGTGACCCGTGGTTACTTTTAACTAATTTTTGTTGCGAAACGATTTAATACTCCTTATTATCCTTTGCGCATGACCCGGTGAGAGCCGGGGAATGAATCGGTAAGGCAGGTTGATGTCTTGAGCAGGGCGGTAGAAATCAGCGCCGACGGTCCAGGGCTCCGGAAGTTCTCGCCGCATTTTCTTCACGCGCCGCGGAACTGAGGAGTCTTTTGCTTTGGGGCAGTTTCTCCGGCACATATTTCTCTGGCAGGAGACGCAACCGGGTTTCACTGGTGTTCTCGAGGGGGCGTTCCATCACTCGGAGCTACGATG
>JBEKWP010000159.1:0-6685 GCA_049512915.1 Candidatus Sulfotelmatobacter sp. | reverse complement strand
GAGATGGAAAATAAAAAACCGAGACTTCTTGTTTTCGTCGTGCTGAGTGCGGCTCTGCTGCCCTGGCTGGCATGTTCCCAGAAGAGCATGGAAGTATCAGCCGCTCCCGCTCCAACGCCGGCGGGTGCGCCGGTCACAACGCCGGTGGTAACTGTTCCGTCTACTGACGGCACCTTCACTGTTTCAGGTCCGTTGATTGTGGAACACCAGCTCGACGTGCTGGCGCAGCGCGATGGCGTCATCGCAGAATTGCGGTCGGAGGCGGGCGCCCACGTTCACGCCGGCGACCTGCTCGCACAGCTCGATGACCGGCAACTGACTGCCGACCTGGAAGCCGCACGCGCCAAGACCCGCAGCACCGAAGCTGACTTGAGGAACTGGGAAGCCGAAGCCAGAGTGATGGAGTCGGACTACGAACGCGCCCAGAAAATGTGGGACGCTCACATCATCAGCAATGAACAACTCGAGCACGCCAAGTTCAAAGCAGAATCGGAGACCTGGGATGTGCGGCGGGTTCGCGAATTGCTCACCGACGACACCCAGACCCAGCGATCCCTTGAACTGGAGTTGGAGAAAACTCAGATCCGTGCGCCGTTTTCTGGCGTGGTAGCCCGCCGCTACGCACGCGAGGGGCAGCAGGTTTCCAAAGGCGAACGGTTGTTCTGGGTCACGGCCGAGGGCCCCCTGAACATGCGGTTCACGTTGCCGGAGAAGTTCATTGGGCGAATCCAAAAAGGTCAAGAACTGCCGATGACGATCGCCGATCTGCCGGGCCAGAAGTATCAGGTCAGGGTTGTGGAAGTCAGTCCCGTGGTCGATCCCGCCAGCAGCACCATTGAAGTTGCGGTCGAACTCGAAGGCAAACCCGGCCCGCTGCGTCCCGGCATGGATGCGAGCGTGAGCTTCGAACATCTGCGATGAATATTACCGAAGCACTGAACGAAGTCCTGCCTGAAATACCGGCGCGCATGATCGGGCAGCGCTACCCTCGACTTCATCCCGAGATTGTTTTCAAAGAGCATATTCAGGAAGGCCGGGTTGTGGTTCGCGCTTTTGTCCCCGGGGTCGAGGCCCTTTTCAGTTTTACCCCGGAGAATTGGAAATTTGTCAGGCTCTTCGACGGACAGCGATCTTATGACGAGATCGCTTCCTTGTACTTTCGAGAGACCGGAATTCAGTACTCTGTGCAGGGAGTTCGCGAATCAGCCGCCAGCCTCGACTCCATCGAATTCTGGTACAAGACTCCACTCGAAAAAAATATTGCCCTCATGCAGAAGACCGCCGAAGAACGGCGGAAGCTGTTCAAACAGAAGAAGAGCAAATTCGGCGACCTCGCCATGATCACTTTCCCGGCCGTCAACCCCGACCGGTTCCTCGACTGGCTTCACGATCGCATCGGGTTCTTCTACACCTGGTGGTTCACGCTGATTACATTGGCCGCTTTCAGCTTCATGGCCGGCATCTTCATCATTCACTGGAGCGAAGTCGGGCGGGACACTTTTCAGTTCTATAACTTCGCTGACAAGACCTGGTGGGATGTAGCCGCATTCTGGCTCTTAGCAACGGTGGTCATGGCACTCCATGAGATCGGCCACGGGCTGACCTGCAAGCATTATGGCGGCCACGTTGCGGCAATGGGATTCGCCCTGATCTACCTCAGCCCCGCCTTTTACACCGACACGACTGAAGGTATGGTCACCGGGGACCGCTACCAGCGGCTCATGATTAGTGTTGCAGGAGTGTGGACCGAATTAATGGTTTGTGCCATTGCCACGCCTCTCTGGTGGGGCACGCCTCCCGGAACCGTAGTTCATGACTTCGCCTATAACATCATCCTTATCACGGGCATCGGCGTGGTTCTTATCAATTGGAACCCGTTAATAAAACTCGATGGCTACCATATGCTTTGCGAAATCCTGGGCCTCGTCGATCTCAAGGAAGCATCGACGCTCTATGTCTCCGCCTGGGTGAAGAGATATGTATGGCGGCTTCCCGTGGAGGTCCCGTACGTACCCCGACCTCAGCGATTGGGTTTCGCAGTCTATGCAATTCTCTCGGGGCTTTACAGCTACACGGTCCTCTATATCGTGGCCCGTTTCGTGGGGAACGCCTTCCGTAACTTTAATCCAGAGTGGTCGTTCATTCCCGAGCTGGGCACAGCGGGACTGATCTTCCGCTCACGCATCCGAACTCTGGTGAACTTTATGAAATTCGTCTACCTGGATAAAAAAGACCGGGTGCGGGCCTGGTTTACTCCGCGCCGATCGGCCGTACTCGCAGGAATCGTGATAGCCTTCGTGCTGGCGCCGCTGTGGCATGAAACCGGCAATGGACGCTTCGTACTCGAGGCGGCAAATCGAGCAGTAATTCGCAACCTCGTACCCGGAACCGTAACCAACGTCTACGCCGACGAAGGACAATCCGTAACGGCTGGGGTTCCCCTGGCGCAACTTCAAAACGTTGCCTTGGAATCGAAGTTAGCCCGCAGCCGGGCGGACTACGAGGTAGCGAATGCTCGCGCAGCGACCGCCCTGATGCATTATGCCGATCTCGGCGGTGCGGCCAGGGATCGCGAGCGTCTCGCTCGGCAAACGCAGGAACTCAGTTCCGAGGTCGCAAAACTTGCCCTGACAAGCCCTATCTCCGGTGTGGTGCAGACTCCCCGCGTGGGTGATCGGCTGGGGACTTACCTGGTCGAAGGCACCGAATTGGCTGAGGTTGCCGACCTGAGCACTTTGAGAGCCCGTGTCTATCTCTCGGAGCACGACATGTACAAGTTGCGCCCCGATTCCTACGCGAGGTTCCAAATCGATGGGATGTTCGGTTTGCACGAAGCGCGTGTGCTGACGGTGGCTCCGGTTTCCGCGGAGATTCCGCCGGGCTTGATTGACCTTACCAAGTACAAAGGCTTACGCCCGCCCACCTTTTATGTGGCCGAGGTTCTGCTCGCTAACTCAGAGGGAAACCTGCGGTCAGGGATGATCGGGACCGCCCGGTTCTACGGAAAGCGGACCAGTCTAGCGCGCCTGGCTTGGAAAAGCCTGACGGACTTCGTAGGTCGCAAGATCTGGTAACAACAAGAAGAGGCTGCGGTCCCCCGGCCGCAGCCTTCTCCAACCAGAGCCGCCAAAGCGGCCCCTAACCTTCTCGCGAACAGAGCACTTACCGCCTTGCCAGGGAGTCCCGTTTCGCCAAGCGCACGGCCAGAGAGTCCCGTTTCGCCAAGCGCATGGCGGCAGCCTTCCGAGACGCCAAAGTCTTCACGGGGCTCTTGGTGGCGGCCGTTACCGACGCGGTTCCTGCCTGGTTGCCGGCAACCATTGCTTTCTTGGTGGTGTTCAGGGTGCTGATCAGAGATTTCTTTTGGATGGTCATGGCGCGCTCCTCAAATTTGTTTTGGATTGAATTCCCTTACTCGCTTTTCTCTTTAGCACGAGCCGTGCCAAACCTGCGGGTTGATCTCAAGAATCGCTAAGTCCAACATTCACCGATTCTTAGCAATGGCGCGGCTGAATTTGGAAGCTTCGGCGGACGGTGAGGAATCCTCTCGCGGTTAATAATTAACCGACGCTTGGTTAATTTTTAACCTTGCTATCGTCGAGCGGCTAGAGATGCAGCTTCCGGCAAAGGTATTTCATGCGTTGCGGATCCATGTTGAGCAGAGTGGCGGCTGCGGATTTTCTTCCCTCTGTCCGGCGTAGCGCGGCGTTCAGGTAGGCAATCTGGATTTTTTCCATCTCGGCGTCGAAATCCACGCCTTCTTCGGGAATCAGGATGGCCTCGTGGCTGGCCGCGCTCGAGCGTAGAAGCTGGTGGGGCAGGTGTTGGGCTGTGATCACCGGGACGTCGTTCATCACCACCATGCGCTGCACCACGTTCTCCAGTTCCCGAACGTTGCCTGGCCAGGAATAGTCCTCCATGATCTGCATCACGTCGGGCTGCAGCTGCTTGATCGGTTTCTTGTTGGTTGCGCAATAGATGCGCAGGAAGTGTTCGACCAGCAATGGCACATCGCCATTCCGCTCGCGCAACGGGGGAATCAGGATCGGCACGACGTTGATGCGGTAGTAAAGATCCTCGCGGAAGCGTCCTTTGTGCATCATGTCTTCCAGATCATCGTTGGTGGCCGTGATCAGGCGGAAGTCGATTTTGCGCGACGACCGGCCTCCCAGGCGCTGTACCGAGCGGTCTTGCAGGATGCGCAGCAGCTTGCTTTGCAGGGGATGGTTCAGCGTGGTTATCTCATCCAGAAATAGCGTGCCGCCGTGCGCCATTTCGATCAGCCCCGGCTTGGCGCCCTCCGCTCCGGTGAAGGCTCCGCGTTCGTATCCGAACAGTTCCGATTCGATCAGGCTCTCGGGCAGAGCCGAGCAGTTCAGGCATATGAACGGCTTCCCTTGCCGGTTTCCCGACTGCACGATGGCATGGGCGACCAGCTCTTTGCCCACGCCGCTCTCGCCCCGCAGCAGCACGCTGGCGTTGCTGTCGGCCACAGCCTGGATTGCTCCGTAAACTTTCTGCATCCCCTCGCTGCCGCCAATCAGCCCGCAAAACGCCGACTTGCTTTCGACCCGGTCGAGCAGCCAGCGCCCTTCAAATTGCAGCGCGCGCTTCTCGATCGCCCCCAGCAGGACGCCGGCAAGCTGGCTGAAGTCCATGGAATCGAGGAAGAACTCGTCCGCGCCCGCCTGGCTGGCCTTCAACGGTATCTCGCTGTTGCTTGATTCCGTGATGGCCACCAGCACGACGTCTTCGCGCAGCTTGCGGATTTCCTGCAGCACTTCAATGCCATCCGCCGCTCCGTCACCGATGCAGTCGAGATCGAACACGATCCCGTGTGTACCAGGGTCATGCACTGCGGCCTGGATCTGCTCTTCCGTGCTGGCCAGCACGGTCCGGAAGGTGAGCGCGAGGTATTTGCCGACTTCGTGAAAGGACGTCCCTTTCGCAGTCACGATCGCGACGGAATACTTTTCTGATTCGGGTTGATTTGCAGGCAGCTGAAGCGATGCAGCCATGGCGGGCGCTCCGGTTGCGGATTATAGGTGAATTTCTCACCCATGGGAATGCAAAAAATCACCTTTATTCGCATCCCAGATCTTTTCGGGACGACTTGCCCGGATCGCAGAGGCTCGCGGCTTCCCATTACGTTTGTCTTGACTTCCGCCTTGCCGGGAGTATGGTAGTGCCGTTCAGCTCGTTCCCAGTTGTAAGGGGTGATTGGGGTGCGACTGAACCCGCGCATCCATCCTTAAGAGCGCCGTTCGTCGTCCACCGCCGGCCGACTAAGGAGGCCTGTCATGGCTGCTGATCCCATCCCAATCTCGGAATTAAGCCTGCAAACGGTAGGGGCGCCGCATGAGACCATCGTCCGCTGCATCGGCAGAATCAATTCGAGCACCTCGGCCTTGTTGCAAACGACGGTCCGCGGTCTCATACCGGGGAACGAAAGCATTGTGTTGGACTTGACCGATGTGAGCTACATGGACAGCTCTGGTCTGGGTGCCATCGTTGGCCTCTACTTGTCGGCCAGGAGGCAGAACTGCACCTTGAAGCTCGTCAATCTGAACCAACGCTTGCGGGAGCTGTTTCGTATCACGAAACTGGCTTCGGTGTTCGAGGGGCACGAGGACTTTCTCGGCCACACTCCCGACTGATGGGGCGGGGTTGGCGGAAGCTCTGCATGGCGCGACATGTGGCGGCAGCGAGGGCCGAGGGGGTCCTGAGGGGCGACTATTGTCACCCTGACCTACCCCTCTCAACAAGTTCCGGTCCAAACCCGGAAAAACATCGTTTTTCGCACACTAACGCTGCATTCTTCTCTTGACAAATCGTTACACCCGGAACAGAATGCTAGGCCGGAAAAATTGGGATCCGGCTTAAAAGGCGCGTCCAGCCTTGAGTTCAGGGCGCTGACAACGAACAGTCGAGACGACTCAGGTTGGAACGGAGAGCATATGGAAACGACGATCGGAGTGTTCGCTTCCCGCGATGAGGCCGAAGGAGCGGTTAAAGAGTTACTGGAACGAGGCGTGCCGGACGAGTCCATCGTTTTCCTCACCCGGTCAGAAAGCGAAGCCAAAACCATCGCCAAGGAGCTCGGCACATTTGTCGGAGGCTTTCTTGGAGGAGCCGCCGGCGTAACCACCGGCGTGGTAGCTGCGACCCTGCTTCTTCCCGGCATCGGAACAGTATTCGCGCTGGGGATCGGCGCCGCCGCGCTGCTCACGGGCGCCGGAGCGGGAGCGGGCGCAGGCTCTGCGCTCGGCTCGGGAACACACGGCGCCGAGGCTCCGAAACCGACTGCAGTCGAAGATTGTGCTGAGGACATCACGTTCTTCCGCGAAGTTCTCAAGGAGGGACGTTCGCTGATCGTGGTTCGCACGGAATCGCAGGAGCTGGCGACCGCGGCCTGCGCAATTCTTGACCGGCGTGGACTGGGAATGCAGGGATCGGCTCCAGTCAAGATGCAGGCGGCGACCCGCCAGGTGGGGCCGGTGACCGTACTCGATATCAGCGGCAGAATAACGCTCGGCGACGGAAATATCATGCTGCGCGAGATTGTTCGCGATCTGTCAGAAAAGGGACAGAAGGCGATCGTGCTCAACCTGGGCGAAGTTAATTACATCGACAGTTCCGGGGTCGGCGAATTGGTTAAGGCTCACACCACGATTCGCAACCAGGG
>JBEKWP010000158.1:0-6836 GCA_049512915.1 Candidatus Sulfotelmatobacter sp. | reverse complement strand
GCGCTGCTGGATTTTCTCAACGCGGAGAGCGATTACCGCGCAGTGCAGTTGAACTATGTGAACCTGGTGGGTTCGTATCTGACGGCCGCGGCGCAGTTGAATCTGGCCGTGGGACGCGAGGTCATCCAATGAAGAACCGATTCGAACGGTTGGGCAGAGTCTTGCTCTTTTTGGGACTAGGTCTGGCGTTTTCTTTTCTTGCCGGCTGCAATGGCGACAAGTCGGACGCGAAGGCCGAGGCTCCGCCAGCGGCGACCGTTGTTCCTGATCTGGATGCTAACAATTTCAAGGTGGACCATCCGGAGCAGTTTCCGCTGGTGACGGCGGTTGAGCACAAAGCCGCGCCGCAGCTGAACGTCACCGGAGTGGTGCAACCCGATATCAACCGCGCCGTGCCGGTGATCTCTGTGGCTTCGGGGCGAGTGGTGGAGATCAAGGCCAGGCTGGGCGACACGGTGGAGAAAGGCCAGTTATTGCTGAGAGTGCGGAGCAACGACGTATCGGGAGCTTACCAGACGTATCTAAAGGCCGAGAACGGAGAGCGTTTGGCGCGGATACAGCTCGAGCGGCAACAGATTCTTTACGACAAGGGCGCGGTCGCAAAGAGCGTTCTGGAACAAGCGGAGGCTACCGAGAGGGACGCCAAGACCGACCTGAATGCTGCGACCGAACAGATGCGGCTTCTGGGCATCGACAAGGACCATCCTTCCGGAATCGTCGACATCGTCGCGCCGACCTCCGGCGTAATTACTGACCAACAAGTTACAGGCGCGTCGGGCGTGCAAGGGCTGGCCGGGCCGAATCCCTTTACGATTTCTGATCTTTCTTATGTCTGGATCATTTGTGATGTTTTCGAGAATGATCTCGACGCTGTGCGCGTGGGTGAGTCCGCGGACATTCGCCTGAATGCTTATCCCGGCAAGGTTTTGAAGGGCCGGATCGATAACATCCTGCCGGTTCTTGATCCCAGTATGCGCACTGCGAAGGTTCGGCTGGAAGTGCAGAATCCGGGACTGATGCGTATCGGCATGTTTGCTACCGCCACGTTTTATGGCGGAACGCCGGAGATGCATGTCGCGATTCCGGCCGCTGCCATTTTGCACTTGCATGACCGCGAGTGGGTTTATACGCCGATCAAGGCCGGGCATTTCAAGCGGATGGAAGTAGTGACAGGGGCGATGCTTCCCGGGAACCTGCAGGAGGTGGTCTCGGGGATCAAGCCGGGAGATCAGGTGGTTTCAAATGCTTTGGCGCTGCAGAACACGGTGGAGCAATAGATGATTCGCCGCGTCGTCGATTTCGCTCTGAACAACCGCTTCATGGTGCTGGCGCTGGCGCTGATCCTTTTTGCGGGAGGGATTGTTTCGTTCAAGCGGTTGCCCATTGAGGCGTATCCCGACGTGGCGGACAACTACGTTGAGATTATTACGCAATGGCCGGGGATTTCAGCGGAACAAATCGAACAGCAGGTGACGATTCCGCTGGAAGTGGTGATGAACGGCATTCCACATGTGGTGCACCTGCGGTCGTTCTCTCTATTTGGACTCTCTGACCTGAAGCTGATTTTCGACGACGAATCGGACAACGACTGGAACCGGGAACGGGTGCTGGAGCGGCTGAGCGAGGTCACGCTGCCGCCGAACGTGGTGCCGCAAATGGGTACGGACTGGAGCCCGGTCGGCCAGATTTATTTCTACACGCTGCGCAGCACGAATCCCGCCTATGACCCAATGGAGCTGAAGTCGATTGAAGACTGGGTCGTCGAGAAAAACTTCAAAGCGGTGCCGGATATTGTCGACGTCTCGAGCTTCGGCGGCCCCACCCGCGAATACCAGGTTCGCGTGGATCCAAACAAACTGGTGGCTTACGGTTTGAGCCTCGCCCAGATCGAGCAGCAACTCACCAACAACAACACGAACGCCGGCGGCAGCTTCATACAAGAAGGTCTGCAGCAGATTAACGTGCGCTCCGTGGGATTGGTTGACCGGGTTCACGACATCGAGCAGACGGTCATCCTGACCAAGAATGGAACGCCGCTCCGGGTGAAGGATATTGCGGTGGTTGAGCAAGGTCCGAAGATCCGGCTGGGGCAGTTTGCCAAGGCCCTTCACCGCGAAGACGGGAAGATTGTCGATAACGACGACGTGGTTTCGGGAATCGTGCTGCTGCGGAAAGGAGCGGCGGCGGACACGGCGTTGCAGGGTATCCACAAAAAAGTGGAGGAACTGAACAGCCATATTTTGCCGCCCGGCGTGAAGGTCGTTCCATTCATCGACCGCAGCACCCTGGTGCACTTCACCAGCCACACGGTGCTGCACAACCTGACGGAAGGAATGATTCTGGTCTCGATCATTCTGTTTCTCTTCCTTGGCAATATCCGGGGCGCGTTGATCGTGGCGGCGACGATTCCGTTCTCGCTGTTGTTTGCGTCAATCTGCCTGGATTTGAGGCACATTCCAGCAAACCTGTTGTCTCTCGGCGCGCTGGATTTTGGCATGGTGGTGGATGGCGCCGTGGTGATGATTGAAAACATCGTGCGCCATTTGGGCCACAAGAACGGCGATACGAAAACTCCGAACGAAAAGATCAGCGAGGCCTCGCACGAAGTGCAGCGGCCGGTGTTCTACGCGATTGCCATCATTATTACCGCTTACTTGCCGATCTTCACGCTGCAACGAGTGGAGGGGCGGCTGTTTCATCCCATGGCCTGGACGGTGGCGTTTGCGCTGCTGGGGGCCTTGCTGTTTTCGATTGTGATCGCGCCGGTGCTGGCCAGTTTCGCTTTTGCGAAGGGAGCAAAAGAATGGCATAACCCGGTCATGCAGTTCGTGATCGAGCGCTATCGCGTGGCGGTGCGGTGGGCGATTCGACATCGTGCGGTTACGGTGGGCGTGGTCTTGTTCATGGTGGGCGTGGGGACTTATCTTGCCTTCGGCGGCGCCATAGGCTCTGAATTTCTGCCCCACCTGGATGAAGGCGCGCTCTGGGTGCGAGGCACGCTGGCTCCGAGCGCGGGGCCGGACGAAGGCATCAGGGTATCGAACCAGGCGCGGATCATTCTTTGCTCCTTCCCCGAAGTCCCGCAGTGCACCAGTCAAACGGGACGGCCAGACGACGGCACCGATACGACCAGCTTTTTCAATACCGAGTACTTCGTCGATCTGAAGCCGAAAGAAGATTGGCGTCCGGTTTTTCACCAGAACAAAGACGAATTGATCGCCGCCATGAATCGCGAACTGAATGACAAGATTCCAGGCGTGATCTGGGGCTTTTCTCAGCCCATCGAAGACAACATGGAGGAGGCCGTCAGCGGAGTAAAAGGCGAGTTGGCCATCAAAGTCTACGGCGATAACTTGAAGACGCTGGAAGAAAAAAGCGCCGAGATCGCCGGCATTATGGGAACGGTTAAGGGAGTCGAGGACCTGGGCGTCTTTCATGTGCTGGGCCAGCCCAATCTGAATGTGACGGTGGACCGCGATGCCGCCGCACGTTACCAGATCAACGTCGCGGACGTGCAGGACGCCGTGCAAACCGCGGTGGGTGGGAACGCGCTCACCCAGGTCTTGAAGGACGAGGCGCGATACGACCTTACGCTGCGCTACTTGCCGCAATACCGCAGCACCCAGGAAGCGATCAAGAACATTCGTCTGCTATCGCCCTCTGGAGAACGGGTGTCGCTGGCTCAGCTGTGCAAGATCAGCGAAGAGGACGGAGGTTCGGAAATCTATCGCGAAGGCAATCAACGCTACGTTGCCATCAAGTACAGCGTCCGGGGCCGCGATCTGGGCGGCGCGGTAGAAGAGGCGATGAAGAAAGTGAACGACCAAGTGAAGCTGCCGACCGGATATCACATCGATTGGGCAGGAGAATATGCGAGCCAGAAGCGGGCCAATGCGCGGTTGCTCATCGTGCTTCCGATCACAATCCTCATCATATTCATCTTGCTCTACACGATGTTCCAGTCCTTCAAGTGGGCAGTGCTGATTATGGCGAACATTGCCATCGCGCCGATTGGCGGGTTGCTGGCTCTTCTGATTACCGGTACGAATTTCAGTGTCTCCTCTGGCGTGGGCTTCCTGGCGCTGTTTGGGGTGTGCGTGCAAACCGGCGTCATCATGCTGGAATACATCAACCAGCTTCGTGCCCGGCGCTTCACCATTGAAGACGCTGCCGTGGAGGGTGCGGTGCTGAGGTTGCGGCCGATCATGATGACGATGCTGGTAGCGACTCTTGGCTTGCTGCCTGCCGCGCTGTCGCACGCCATTGGTTCCGATTCTCAGCGCCCGTTCGCCATCGTCATTGTCGGAGGTCTTATCGCTGCTCTCATCATGAGCATCTTCCTGCTGCCCACCCTCTATGTGTGGGTAGCCGGCGAGCGCGATGTGCTGCCCCGGGCCGAAGAAGGATTCGAGGTGGGCGAGCATGTGGACTAGCCTGCGAGTTGTGTATCCTGAATGCAGACGCCTGCTGGCCGGAGCCAATCCATGGCCGAAAAATCCGACTCGCCGCTGGAAGAAATCCTGGCGCGACAACAACTCGACCTCGAGCGGATGAAGGACGCCCTTCGCCTGCTGGGCGTCAGTGCGTGCTCGTGGTGCAAAAAGTTTCTTCGGCGATCTGAATCCGGGGCCCTCTTCGATGCCGGCGAACTGATTTGTTATGGATGCATTCCCGAATGGTGGCCGCAGCACTCCGCGCAACTGAGCACGAAAGACCGCGAAAGCCTCGAAGGCAAGCTGGTGTTCTGGCTGCGCGACTACCATCATGCGGAATTGTTCAAGGATCCGGCTAAACTCCCGGAGACTTCCCTGCAGGAACTGCACATCGTGGCCAACTGCCTGGAATGCCGGGGCACAGGCAAGTTGCTTGGGGATGAACGCTGCCGCTATTGCGAGGGCCGGGGGACGGTGTGGGTGATTGTTTCGCGGAAGCAGAACTGAGAGCTGAGAGCCAGGAACTGAGAACTGTCTCCGAAAAAAATTAAGAGTTCCGAGGCGGTGTTGGGTCCATTCCTCTCGGCCAGTAGCTCGCTTTTAGACCCTTGCTTGACCTGCTGTCGCTGCTTCCCTTGCGGGCCGCTGCGCGCGATCTTCGCTTGGGCTCCGGGCTTACCGCCAACCGGACAAACCTACCCAACGCCTCGGAACTCTGTCTTGCCTTCGACTGGGCTTCCCGTTCTTCTCGACCAGCGCTTTGCTATAGACCCTTGCTCGCCTTCCCACTACGTTTTTCAACGTTGAGGGTGACATCGCTTGAGCCCCGGACGCCGCACCAACCGGAAAAACCTAAGAAACTGTCAAAGAACGATTCCCTTTGTACGCTTTCTAATTTTGCAGTCAATCGAAAGTGTGTGGCTTTATCTGTTTTGTTTTCAATGGAGTGCAAGCCGTCCACAGGCGGGTGACCGGATTTTGTGCACCCCGGCTAGGCGGTTTCGTGCAAAGGCTAAGCCGGGCGCGGGTTTCCGCGGTTCCAGGCTGGGAGCGGGCAGGAACGGCGAGTTTTCGAGGGTTCCAGTACTTGTGAAAATCCGGCGAAAGCCTTGCTGGACGGGCGATTTCGCAGGTTCGGCATCCCGGAAAAAGGGCAAGTTCCACGGGTTAAGCCGGGTGGGTTCGGCTGAATACTAGGGTTTAGGGCTTAATTCCTTGACAACCCGGGTAAGTCTGCTAAAGTTCGAGAAAAGCGGCTAATCTACGATTAGCCCCACAGGTGCCCTGTCTATGAAGAACGTTTACGAGGTTTTGCGGCAGAAAGAAATGGAGTTGACCCGGCTGGAAAAAGAAGTGGAAGCGCTGCGGCTGGTGGCGCCCTTACTGTCCGAAGGCATGGAAATGAACTCCGACGCGGCGAAGGCGGTATTGCCCACGGCCGTGAACGGACCGCAGCAGCCGATCCGCATCCCGGCGCCTCCCGTGGTAGCGGCGGCGCAGCCGGTGCGCGCTGCCGGCTGGGACGATACCGCCAAGCGCTGGCCGTAGGACTTTGTGGCGCCGACATCTTGCCGGCCTGCCCTGATTCATTCCACATCGCGCGGGAGTATCTGCTTCAAACGGCAAGGCGTGCGGGACGTCCCGCCTGATCGCCGCCGGACGGCGCTACCGTATGATTTCTCTCAGTGCTTCCAGCAGGCGATCCACTTCTTCGGCAGTGTTGTAGTGCACGAGCCCGATGCGCAGGAACCCTCCGGATTTTTCCACATCAAGGCGCTCGGTCAGGTTCAGCGCGTAATAGTTTCCATCCCAGGTGAAGAAGCCGCGGTCGCCTAGTCTGGTGGCTAGCGCCAAAGGTGTTTGGTCCGCGGTCTGATTGACCACACGCACCGCCAGCGTGGGACAGCGCCAGGCGAAGCACGAGGGATCAGTAATCCCGTAGATCTTCAGCTGCGGAATTTCCGAAAGCCCGGCCATCAGACGATTCATGAGTGCGTGCTCATGGCGATGAATCGATTCGAAAGCGGCGATGATGGCGGCGCGGCGCGTGGATATTGCTGGCGGTCTCGCGTCGCTCGACTGACGGCCGAGGCGGCCGTCTCCACATGTGCTCTGCCCGCGGCGGCCTAGGTCGGCGATGTACTCGACGCAGGCCGTGATGCCGGCGATGCATTCGTGATTCAGCGTGCCCCACTCCCAGCGGTTGGGGATGGCTTCGGTTAGCGGCCGGACTTTATACGGACGCAGGCGCTGCAGGTGCTCGCGCTTGCCGAAGAGAACCCCCATGTGCGGGCCGAAGAATTTGTAAGTCGAGCAGACGAGAAAGTCGCAGTCGAGCGCGGCCACGTCGATCAAGCCGTGCGGGCCGTAGTGTACGGCGTCAACGTAGGCGAGCGCTCCGGC
>JBEKWP010000157.1:0-7180 GCA_049512915.1 Candidatus Sulfotelmatobacter sp. | reverse complement strand
ACCGCAAACGACAGCCATACCGCACGCGTCATCGTCGCCAAAATTGCGACCGGAAGGGAACCCAGCAGCACCGCGGCGCTCCACCCGCGGATTCTTCCCCGCAGAAACGCGTGCAACGCCAGCACCCCAAGCAGATTCAAAGACACCCCGTTCGCCACCGCCTGTAGCAGCGGTCCTCGTGCCCGGTCAACGTGATAACCCAAACTTTCATCCAAAATAAAGCGCGGAAAGATCAGTGACTTAGCGCCCACCAGGAACGCGATCGCCGTGAAACAGAGATAAGCCAGCACCACCAGGGAAAACATCTCGAACTGCCGCAACCGGCGCTCTTCCCCAAACACCAGCCCCGCCAGATGAAACAGTGCAAACGGCACAATAAATTTCGCAGCCAGCAGGCACCAGGTCTCATTGTCGAACGGTTGTGCGATCACGCTCGCGACCGCGAGAAGCGTGAGCCCAATCATCGGCCACGTCGCCCGCTCTACCACCAGCAACCGATCCCGCGTCACCACCGCCCGCACCATCACTCCCACCACCAACAGTGCGAATGCAACCCGATCGATCTCGTAAAAAGGCACATCCGGATGCCGCAGCAGCATCGCCGTCAGCGCCAAAAGAAACAGCGCAGTCGGCGCCGCAACCATCGCCTGCAACGGACGCAGCCCCACCCCCAGGCCACCCCACGCAGCCTCACCCGCCCACGCCACCGGCGACCGCATTTTCCCAGAACTCGGCGGCGTCATTCCCCGCTCCCTCGCAGCACCACCGCCGCCGTCTTCAGCAGAATCCGCAAATCCATCCCCAGGCTCCAGCGCCGGATATACTCAATATCCAGTTTCATTCCCGCCTGAAACGACGGATCCCGCCGTGCCGTCACCTGCCAAAGTCCCGTCATCCCCGGCATCACATCGAGCCGCCGCAAGTGCTCAATCGCGTAGCCAGAAAAATCGTCCAACGGATGCGGTCGCGGCCCCACCAGGCTCATCTCCCCGCGCAGCACATTCCACAGCTGCGGAAGTTCGTCCAGACTGTAGCGCCGCAGCCATCGTCCCACCCGGGTAATTCGCGGATCATCCGTGATTTTGAAAAACGGCCCTTGCCTCTGATTTTTCCCTCGCAGTTTTTCTTTCAAACCATCCGCATCTTTCACCATCGTGCGAAACTTGTAACAGCGAAACGCTCTGCCCTTGCGTCCCGCGCGCAGCGCCGCATAAAGCGCCGGCCCCGGCGAATCCAATCGGACAAGAATCCCGAGCGCCACCAGCGCCGGCCCCAGCAGAATCAGCGCCAGCCCCGCACCCACCACATCCAGCACGCGTTTCAGCAGCAATCCCGCCACGGGCAGCGGCTCTTCGTGCAGTGAAATCAGCGGCATGTCTCCGATCCTTTCCATTTCCCGCATCGGCTCGCACCCGAACAGATCCGGCGCCATCTTCACGTCCAGCCGCAGTTGCTGAGCCGTGCGCAGCACCCGCAGCGTCAACTCCCGGTCATGCGGCGCGGCCAGAATCACTTCATCCACGAACGCCGTGCGCGCCAGTTCCGCCAGGTCGGTCGTGCGTCCCATCACTCTTTTTCCCGTCAGCTTCCTGTCGTCCAGAAATCCGCAAACCGAGCGCCCCATCTCAGGATGCTTCTCCAAGTAGTTCGCAATTCGTTGACCTAGTCCGCCCGCTCCCACGATCAGAACATTTCGCGCCCCGCCCCTTGCCCGCACTTCCCGCTGCGGTTTCTTCCGGACGCCGGCGCATGCCGCTCCCGGGATCAACCGCGCAGCCCACTCGGTTCCCTGGGGCTTCTGCTGACCTTGATGTAAAAACGGAGAAGACACTTCAGACCAGTTCCAGCTCGTACCCCTTGATCTCAATCGCCAGCGAGCGCTGGATCGATTCAATCGAGATCACCAGCTTTCCCTCTTCGTGTTGCACCAGCACGCCTTCCAATCCCTGCAGGCAACCGCCGCGGATCCGCACCCGCTGTCCCGTGTGCACGAACGGGTGCAGGGAAAACAACCCCTTCTCTTGCAACAGCAATTGCAGGTCTTCAATCTGCTTCACCGGCACCGCCGCTACGATCCCGCCAAAGCTAACAAAGCCGATCAGTCCGGCAGTTTGCAACACCGCCTGCCGCGCAATAGCAGACTGATCAATGTGGACGAACGCATATCCCGGGAACAGCGGAACCGTCACCACTTTCTGCCGGTCGCTCCAGGTATGATTTTCGGTCAACAATGGCAGGTAAACTTCGCAGCTTTTGTAGTTGAGCTGGGCAACCACTCGCTTCTCGAAGCGGTACCGGGTCTGCACCGCAAACCACTGTGCCGCCGCTACCACCGCCGGCAGCGGCCGCGCATCTACCGGGAGGGCAACGCTTGCGGCCGGGACTCCATAGCTACCGCTCATTGAGTCCCACTGCCCATTCTTGGTTTCTTTTGCATTGCGTCTTTCAGCTTTGGTCACGCCACAATACTTGCAGCAGGCAACCGTCACTCGTTAGCACGCGTTCTCGTTGCCGCATCTACAAGCGCCGATAAATTCGATCTGGAACCGGAAACTTTCTCTCTCGCAACACCGTTCCCAGGATTCGCGACTGCGCTGCTTCCAGCGTTTCCTTGATCTTGCGCGCAGTGGCTCTCCGTGTGTTGTGAGCACCCAGCACCAGGATGATTCCATCCGTGAGCTGTCCCAACAATGCAGCCTCGCTCGAGATCCCCGCCGCGGGCCCCTCAATCACCGCATACTCGAACTCTTTTCGCAGTTCCGCCAGGCGCGAAATCCAGTAACGTCCCGTCCCTGATTCCTCGCTGCATTCGCGCAGCCCGAACCCAGGCACTCGCCACAAATTGGTCGCCGTCTGCCTGGACCATGACTTGATCGCCGCTCTACCCGCGCTCCAGGACGCCAACTCCACCATCATCTCCCGGCCCACGACGGCGATATGCGCGCTCGTCTCCAGCGCCAAAGCCTGTCCCACCTGGTCGCAGAGACCGGCCACATCCGTGTGCGGCTCAGCCGCGCTGAACACTACCTGAGTTACAGGCCGGCCTCCGCTGGCAAAAAACACACGCTGCACCAGGCCCCGAATCTGTTCGCGTGCGAAGTCTTCCGGATTCCAAACCTCCGGCTCACGAAACACCTCAACCTGCAGCACTGGAGACTCCTGCGCCGCTGACCCGGTCAAATCGTCACGTCGCAGCACGTCAGCATGAGCACTCATCTCATCTCCCTTACGCAGACAACCTTTGGTCCATTTCTTCCGGAATCGAAGCCAGTACCGGGATTTCCAAACACCTCAAAACCTCCTCAGGAGTGCGCAGCGCTGGGTCCAGATAGTCCGCCGCAAACGCGGCCCCAGTCCCCGAAGTCAGCGCCGCGGCGAAACCCACCAGCAGGACCACGCCAGCCGGCCACACCGGCAGCGCCGGCACCACCGGCTGCTCGGCGATCGCTACGTTGACAATGCCGCCCTCATCTAACGCATCCCCCATACGCGCTTCTTCACGCTTCTTCACATACAGCAGGTAGTTCTCCTGCGCGGCCTTCTCGCTGTTCGTCAGATCATCCTGGGCAATTGCGTCCTCGCCGAGCCGCCGAGCCTGGCGGCGATACTCCGCCAACTCCGCAGTCGTCGTCGCCTCGCGTGCCGCCAATCCCTTCATCTCAACCTGGGCCTTCTGCAACTCCGCCTTGGCCCACGCATAGTTCACATCAAGGTCGGTTGTCTGGTCGCGCACCGGACTCTGTTTCTCCGCCGCAATGGCCTCTTTGGCCTGAGCAATCTGCTGCTCGACCTCCTGCACCAGGCGGTGGCTCGGCTCAAACTTGGTCAGCAGTTGTGTCTTCTTCAGCTCGAGATCCAGCAGGCTTGCCTTCAACGCCCGCAACAGCTCGGGATTATCCGCCGTCCGCACCTGGGTAACGTTCCGCGCCGGCAAATTCGCCAGTTGCGTATCGAGTTCGCGAACTCGATGTTTTGTGTCAGACATTTGTGCCTCAGTTTGCTGGTAGCTCGCCTCCAGGTCGTTGACCCGTTGCAGCATCAGATCGCGCTGCTGCGCGGCCATCACCACGTCGTGGCTCTTTGTGAAGTCCGCCAGCTTTCCCTCGGCCTCTTCCAGTTGTCGCCGCGACTCTGCGGTCTGCTGATCGAAGAAACGCAGTTGACCGCCCGGCCGGTGGACTTCCATGTGTTTCTCCAGATACACGCTGGCCAACGACTGCAGCACACGGGCCGCCATTTGCGGATCCGGCGCGCCGTAACTTACCGCGATCAGGTTGGTTTTCTTGATCGACTCCACCTCGAGCCGCCCGGCCAGCTTCCTTGCGGCTCGCTCCACCCGCGCCGCATTTTCTTCGTGCGGCCGCAGCCATCGCAGCCAATCATGCGCAGCCAGATCATTGGCCTCCGCCACGCGTCGCAAAACGTCGTCATCCTTCAGCAGTTCTACTTCTGAATTCAGCTCTTCTTCCGTTACTTCCACTCGGGAGAAATCCGGAGGAGCATTCTCCTGCGCCGCTACGGGAGGGTCGGCTCGTCCTCGACGCACCAGCACGCGCAGATGCGCCCGATAGTTGGCTCCGGCGAAGGCGTACACCACCGCCAGCGCGAAGATCAACCCCACAACCCCGACAAACAGTCTCCGCTGCCGGAACAGAACCATCGCCAGCTCCCGCATCGTTGGCGACTCCGGCACTTCTTCTCTGCGCGCTAAATCCTGATCTCGCATGCGGATTGACCTGGGTTCCCTGATAAAGTCGGCCTGATAACTAAAACTGTGTGGAACTCACGTACATGCTTAAAGCCGGTTTGCTGAGATACTGCCCGATCTTCGAGATAGAATTCTGGGGGACGAACACCAGATCACCCGGCCGTAACTGCGCTGCCTCGCCCAGGCTTCTTTCCTTCAACATCTTCTTCAGATTGAAAACGTGCGCCTCCACCAGATCATCGTTCACCCGGCGAAACAAAAGCACCTGCGAGTGCTTCGCCTCGTGGGTAAACCCGCCCGCAATCTCCACCGCTTCCATGACGGTCGTGTCCGCCCGCAGCTCGTACTTGCCGGGCTTCCCAACCTCCCCGCCCGCCACGAAATAAGGATGCTCAAAGTCCTTCAGCGCCACCGCCACCTGCGGATCGTGCAGATACCCCGTGTAGGCCCGCCGTACCGCCTCACGAAACTCGTCCAGAGTAAGTCCCTGGGCGAACACCGGCCCGGCGTCCTTGAGGGCGATATATCCATCCGGTTGTACGGTGAGTATCTGGTCAAGCTCCGGCGATAACGTGAAGCTCAACGTCACTACGTCGCTGCGTGTGAGCCGGTAAAGCGGACGGCGTTCCCCTCCGAGCTTGGGGTTTCCCGTGCCGTCCGCTTGCCCCGGTTTTGCGGCCGCCATTCCCGTGCTTCCCGTCCCAGCCCCGGTTTGGCCGGTCGGAGAAGACTGTGGACTTGCTCCCAGGTCCTGCTCCCTCTTTTCCTCCTGGGCGAACGTGGCCACGCAAAGCTGTAACGACAACACGCCCATCACCGCAACTTTTGTCCAGCCAACGAAGGGCTTCATTGCGTGATGAGCTTCTATTTTCCCTGGTTTCCCAAACTCAGATTCCGAGACCCGCTCCGCTTCCGCGGCTCTCTTTGTGCAAGCTATGCCCCTGCGGATTTCCCCGCAAGACTTGGGAAGTGCTGTCTACCGCCGTGGTCACGCCGGTTTTAATCGCGAAAGTGTGCCGGACCAAGCCAGCCGCGGCTGTTGACGCCGCCGATCACTCGCGATAGAGCCGAAAGAGCATTCCCTCGCGGCCTACCCCCAAAAGTAGACTTGCATGTTCACGCCATCACACCCGTTCGATCAAAGCCGGCACGGAGCCGCACCTCAAAGCCCCGCCAAGCCGCATCCTTCGCTCAAACAGCCGCAAGATTCCCCGTCCCGATCTGGCTCTTCGGATATTTTCCACAACACCGCTACCCATTTTCCCGAATTGAAAGCCTCCTCCGAATAAAGTGACATGTTCCCTTGAGTCCCTCGCCTTTCACCCCTAAGATCAAAACGTTCTTCAACGCCGCTCCCATCGGAGCTCTTTATTTCATGACTTCGTCCCCAGCCGCCGCTCACCCGGAAATCGCAGTCCTCATCGCCGATTCCAACCGCATGCAGGCGCAGCTTCTCACCAGCGCCCTGCGCCGCCGCTCCGAGTTCCGCATCTCCACCTGCCCCATCGACATCGCCTCGATCCTCCACGCCGTCGCATCCACGCCCGCCAAAGTCGTCGTGCTCTCCCTGAATCACTCCGTCAGCATCGCCAATCAGATGGCGTCCATGCGCCGCGTTCATCTTTCTCATCCCGCGATCGCAAAAGTTCTTCTGGTCGAGTCCTACGACCGCGCCCTCGTAGTCAGCGCCTTCCGCTCCGGCGCCCGCGGCATCTTCTGCATCTCCGACACGCACTTCCGCCTGCTCTGCCGCTGCATCCAGCGCGTAGCCAGCGGACAAATCTGGGCCAACACCGAACAAATGACTTTCCTCCTCGATCTGGTCTCCGAAGTCCCATCCCTCCGCGTCCTCAACTCCGTAGGCGACCAGCTCCTGACCCCGCGCGAAGAACAGGTCGTAGCCCTGGTCGCCGAAGGCCTAAGCAACCGCGAGACCGCCCGCGAACTAAACCTGAGCGAGCACACCATCAAGAAATATCTTTTCCGCATCTTCGACAAGCTAGGCATCTCCTCTCGAGTCGAGTTGGTCCTCTACGCCGTAAACCACGGCGACCCGCTCCAAGCCGAATGGCTGGCCGGAGCAACCCACGCCCCACAGGATTCCTAACGGTATTGGCGAAGCTGGAATTCCGAAACGCAAATGTGGGAACAGCCGCCTCGGCTGTCCCGCCGAGCAAAGCGAGGCGCTGCACCACCCAACTGCCGCAGCTGTGATCAGATGAAAGAACTACGAGCGTGGAGCAAGCCTTAAGGCCTGCGTCAAACGAGGTAAGAACAACATTTGAAAACCTCCCCCCACCCCTGTAAAAATCTCACTACCGACCAAGGGCCCGACACCCCCCAAACCCCCCGCCCCCCCCCCCCAACCCCCCGCCCCCCCAAAAAACCCCCCCGGCCTTTTATAACCCCCCCAAAACGGTTTTTTCCCAAAAACCCCCCCCCGGCGTTTTTTAAACCCGGGGCCCAGGGTTG
>JBEKWP010000156.1:0-7933 GCA_049512915.1 Candidatus Sulfotelmatobacter sp. | reverse complement strand
GTTTGACGTACCCTGAATTTCGTTTATCAATGAAGCAGACACCTGACGACCTGCGCTTTGCTGGCGACTTTGCGGAGGCGCTGCGCCCGCATATTGCTGAGGCGAAGAGAAACGGGCGTTCGCTCAAGCAAATCGCTGAGGGGCTCGGTGTCACGGAGCCCGCATTGAAAAAGTATCTCGGTGGCAGAACTACGCCGTCGCTCAGAACCGTTGTGCTGGCCTATGACAGGTACCAGTGTCCGTGCCTTACTCCGGCGTTTCCTTCGCGGGCAGTGTTCGCGGCAAGCGCAAACGCAAAGCACATAGCCGCCCATTGCAACAGTTGTTCCTTCCGTTCGAGATCCAGACGCCCGGCTCCAAAGATAGGCTCGACCTGAAGCTGCTTCCCACCGGGGTAAGCCGATACCAACTGCAGGTCACGCTCCGCCTGACTAGGTAGAGCTTCTGTCGACCGAATCGGTCGCCCAACCAAACGCTTCTTGTCTTGATTCCTCGCGACTGACCCATCAGAAATCACGGGTCAGAGACGCATCAGCAAGCGCCAGGCTTCTTTGTATTGGGCGTATTTGGAATTTTGGGGGTGGGGGGTGAGGAGGATGTCGGGTTGGTGGTTGGTGGCGGCGAGGGGGAGGATGTAGAAGACGTCTGGGGGGATTACGTAGGCGGCGAAGAAGTCGATTTGGGCGGGGGTGTAGGGAGTGCCGTTGTGGTCGAGGTGGCATTTGTAGGAGCTGCCGCGGTGGAAGACGGTGCATTTGACCTGGACGCGGAGGAAGTGGCCTTGGTGGTCTACGGCGAAGTCATAGGGGGCGCAGTCTCCGCAGGGCTTCGCGAGGATTAGTCCGTGCTCGGCGGCGCGGAGCTGGAAACGGAGTTCGGCCCATTCTCCGCGGAGTTTGGGGTGGGGGATGTATTGGCCGCTGGGGCGATTGGGCATAGTGGTTCCTGGGGTGAAACGGTTCGTTTTGCGTTTTTGGAATGCGGCTTCTTGTGAGCGCGCGAGTGCGACCACCGGGGCTAAAGCCCGGTTAGTTTTGATTGCTTTACGCGGCGCTGAAGCGCCGCTCTTCCACGTCACGGCACGCGCCGCTGTTCCACGTCACTGCATGCGCCGCTGTTCCACGTCACTGCATGCGCCGCTGTTCCACGTCACTGCATGCGCCGCTGTTCCACGTCACTGCATGCGCCGCTCTTCCACGTCACTGCATGCGCCGCTCTTCCACGTCACTGCATGCGCCGCTCTTCCACGTCGGTTGAGTTTGGTGGTGAATTTGGGCAATAAAAAACGCGGCCTTGGGAGGCCGCGTTGGTTTTTTCCACTCTAAGTTCAGTATATCATGGAGCAATGGGGTAAAGCGTCATTTTTGCAGAAATATATTTGCCTTGGAATCAGGGAGATAGTCCAAATCTGGGGTGGTTTGCCTCTTGACAAGAAAATTCCCGAAATGGGAATTGAGGAGCTGCCGATCGAGCTGCGCTCGATCGGACGGGCAAGAGTGCCCGTCCCCACACGGGCAGTTCCCCCCCCACATGCCTTTATTCCCGCCGCAAACCTTTATGGGAATTCGAGGGTTACGAATTTGGCTGGCTTTGTGCCGGTGTTGGCTAGGGTATGGGAATAGTTGGCCGGGAGCCATTTGCTGTCGCCGGACTTGAAGTGGCCAGGCTTGGGGCTCTTGCGTTCCATGTCGAGGCGGATGCCGTCTTTCTGGAGATCGAGGTCGGTTACCGCTACTAGCAAGCGTGGGCCGCCGTGATCATACTTGGGGACTGTGGCGCCGGGCTGGAGTTCGAATTCGGAGGCGCGGATTCCGTCTTTTACGAAGAGGATTTGCTGGGTGCCTCCGGGGAAAGTTTCGAGGGCTCGGTCTTCATCCCAGTGGACATCTCCGTGGGCGACGGAGTTGCGGAGGGATTCGTCGGCTACGATTTCTATGGTTACGTTGCGGAAGGGCTGGTCGGTTCGGTTGCTGGCTACGTGGGCGAAGGGGGCGGGTGAGAAATGAGTTTCGCCGTCCTCGAGGTGGAGGGTGGCGGGAGGTTTGCCTTTGACCTCGTTGACTACTTCGGTTGCGCCGAGGGTTACGTAGATGTAGTCGTGGCGGTGCCAGTGCATGAGAGTGTCGGAATGGGGTGGGACTTCGACGTTGTAGACGCGGACGTATTTGTTTTCTAGCGTGAGGTAATGGTGGGGCTCGGCGGAGAGTTCGACTTCGGGGGCGAGGGCTTGGGCGGCCAGCAGGGTTGCTGTTAGACAGAAGAAAACTTGGCGCTTCATGCGGCGAATTGTAGCACTGGCGGGGTGACGGTATCTCGGGGGCTAAAACCCAAATGCAAAGTCGAAATCTTACGCGGCGCTGAAGCGCCGCTCTTCCACGGTATTCCAGGCATTCGTGACGTTCGGTGCAGTTGTTGGCGAGGAGGCAAGTTACGGCGCGGCTGAAGCCGCGCCCTTTCAAGGCTTGCAGTCGCTGAAGAGCTCGGAATGATCGCAATCCGCTCCTGGGTTATAATCGGGCGCTCATGAATCTGAACGCTGGCGCTCGGCTTGGTCCATATGAAATTGTCTCGCCTTTGGGTGCGGGCGGGATGGGCGAGGTGTACCGGGCGCGCGACACTCGGCTTAAGCGGGAAGTCGCGATCAAAGTTTTGCCTCCGGCATTTTCTCTTGATGGGGACCGGCTGCGCCGATTTGAGCAAGAGGCGCTGGCTACCGCGGCCCTGAATCATCCCAACATTCTGGCGGTATTTGATATTGGGACGCATGACGGGTCTCCTTATGTCGTGTCGGAATTGCTTGAGGGCGAGACGCTGCGGGAACGATTGCGGGGTGGGGCGATCGTGGTGCGCAAGACTCTGGACTATGCGCTGCAGATTGCGCATGGGCTGGCTGCGGCGCATGAGAAAGGAATTATTCATCGCGACCTGAAGCCGGAGAATCTTTTTCTCACGAAAGATGGGCGGGTGAAGATTCTGGACTTCGGGCTGGCGAAACTGACGCAGCCTGATTCGGGGACGCATACCTCACTGCCTACGCAGACCCAGGCTACGGAAGCGGGCGTGGTGATGGGGACGGCGGGATACATGTCGCCGGAGCAGGTGCGGGGGACGGCGGTCGATCCGCGGTCTGACATATTCAGCTTTGGGGCGATTTTGTACGAAATGATTTCGGGGAAGCGGGCGTTTCATGGAGAGACGGCTGCGGACACGATGAGCGCGATTTTGCGGGAAGAGCCGGCGGAGTTGAGCGAGACCAATCGGAATGTGTCTCCGGCGCTGGAGCGGATGGTGCAGCATTGCCTGGAGAAAAATCCGGAGCAGCGTTTCCACTCGGCGAGCGATATTGCGTTTGATCTGGAACATCTGACGGGAGTTTCCGGGACCGCGGCGCGAGCGGCGGTCACGGCGGTGCAGGGCGGGCGGCCGCGGGGCAAGTTGCTGGCCGGGATCGCGGGCGGTCTGGCGATCGCGGTAGTGATGCTTGGCGCGGGGTGGTGGCTGGGGAGTCGAGGACACGGACAAGCGTCGATGGCCGAGTACCAGCAGATTACGTTTCGCACGGGCAGGATCGGGAATGCGCGGTTTACTCCGGACGGCAGCATCGTCTACAACGCCTCGTGGGATGGCGGCGACGAGCAGCTTTATATGTCGCGCGTGGATGATCCGGGGTCGCGTGAACTGGGGATCAAGGATGCGGAACTGCTTTCGATTTCGAAGGCCGGAGAACTGGCGATCCGGTTGAACACGGCATTTCACGGCGGATATGCGCGAAGCGGCACATTGGCGCGGGTTCCGCTGAGTGGGGGGACACCGCGCGAAGTGCTGGACAATGTGGGCGACGTCGAGTGGTCGGCGAATGGGGAAAGTCTGGCGATTATCCGTTACATTCCAGAGAACAATCACTGGCGCCTGGAATATCCCATCGGCAAGGTTCTGCTGGACACGATCAACTGGATCAGCCATCCGAAGATTTCTCCGGACGGGAAGTGGATTGCGTTTGCCGATCATGAAAACCCGGGGGGCGATGACGAGGGTTCGCTGGCGGTGATCGGGACCGACGGCAAAGAACAAGAGAAGAAACTTTCTTCGGGCTGGACTTCTTTGCAAGGCATTCTTTGGTCTCCGGCGGGCGACGAGATCTGGTTTACATCCACGAACAAGGGCGAGGCTTCGAACCCGCGCGCCGTTACGCTTGCGGGCACGCTGCGAACGATCACGAACGTGCCTGGAGGCATGTGGCTGGAAGACCAGCGCAATGGCACGGTGCTGACGGTGGCGAACCACCAGCGGCTCGCGATTCGGGGCATGGCACCGGGTGGGAAAGAAGAGCATGAACTGGGGTGGTTCGGATGGTCGGAGTTGCGCGACATCAGCGGCGATGGGCGGAAGATTTTATTTGAAGAGGAAGGCGATGGCGGAGGTCCGAATTACACGGTGTATCTGCGCGATACGGATGGGTCGCCCCCGGCGCGCATCGGCGAGGGCATCGCGATGGCGATCTCGCCGGACACGAAATGGGCGATTACAAGACGGGCACAGGGCGGACCGCTGAACCTGGTGCCGACGGGCGCGGGGGAATCGAGACAGCTCACGCATGATGCGGTCAGCTACGACGGCGCGCGTTTTTTCCCGGATGGCAAGCATTTGCTAGCCTACGGGATTGAAGCCGGGCACGGCGGACGTGACTATGTGATCGATGTGAGCAATGGAGACTCCAAAGCGATTACGCCGGAAGGGACGTCCGGGGTGGTGATCTCGCCGGATGGCAAGAGCGTTGCCGTGCGCGCGCCCGATGGCAAGCGGGGGGTTTGGTCGCTGGAGAAAAGTGAGTTTCAGCCGATACCGGGGCTCGGGTCGAATGATTACGTAATCGGCTGGACCGAGGACGGAGGGTCGGTGTACGTCGCCCCCCTCAAGCGTGGCGCGAAGGCCGTGCAGGTCTATCGCGCGAATATACAGACCGGGAAAATGGAGCCGTGGAAAAGCTTTGGAGCAGAAATGGGGGCACAGGGCGCAACGCTGGTGGGGCCTCATCTGTCGACCGACGGAACTGCATACGCTTATCTCTACGTGAGGACTTTGTCGGAAGCTTACGTGGTAACGGGATTGAAGTAAGGTCTGCTCAGCGGCCTTTCGATGAGAGCTAACCTCAGCGGCTAAAGCCTCTCCGTGACCTCAGGTTATGGCACGACTGAAGTCGTGCCCCTCCCGAACCTACTCGGATGGGAGTTTTTCCGCGCATGAAGTCGTGCCCTTCCCGAGCACGAGAAAAACTCACAACGTGGCGCCGTATGCAGTCGCGGGCGAGGGCGCCCGCGCCACATTTCCCAATGCGGCTATTTCGGGAGCAGGCCGAATACGCCGACGCCGTTGGTGGTGCCTACGTAGACTTTGCCGTTGGCGATCATGGGAGTAATGAACTTGTTGCCGAAACCAAAGTGATCGCGTGAATCGGCGGCCTGGTTGGAGTTGTACAGTTCCTGCAGATTGGTTGCATTGTAGGCGTGGAGGACGGCGGGACTGGTATTCTCGGCCGCCCACACGATTGCATCCTGACCGTTGTTGGAGGAGATGCTGGGAGTGGCTCCGGGATAGCCGAAGGCGTTGCTGGTTTTCGCCACCGGAGTGGTCAGCAGCTTGGCGTTCTTAAATTGAAAGGCAAGGATGGGCTGGCCGACCGGGCCGAAATACAGCTTGTTGCCGGAGTAAGCGGGTGAGGACCAGATGCCGCCGGGCAGCGCTCCGGAGATTTCCTGGTAGATCTTGTTGCTGCCAGAATTGAACTTTCCCATGTTGGTGCGATCGACGATGTATAGATTGCCGTCTTTACCGGCCCCGGCAGCGAGCTTCCAGGTGTTTCCGGAAGCGTCAATTATCCCGGATAGCAGGAGGGCCCCGCCGGAACCGAGGTCAACGTCGCCCTCACTTTGCGTCACGCCGTTGTCCGTTTCAAAATAGTCGGCCACGGCCAGGCTGCCGCTGGCGGTGTTGAGTCTGATGAAGGCGTTGCCGTAGTCGCCGCTGCTGGGGAATCCGCCGGAATTCAAGGTAGTGTCGAAGGTGCCGTTGGCGTCCAGGAAAAAAATGTTGCCGAGATTATCGGAGGTGAGGCCCCCGCCCGCGCCCCAGATCGCACCTTCATTGCCGTTGGGGGTGACGTTGATGACAGATACCTGGGCCAGGGAAGTGGGGTTGTAGCCCATGATCCAGCCCGTGTAGGGACGAATGTCGCAGTGCGACGACCAGGCCAGATAAACCACGCCGCCGGTAATGAGCAGACCGGAGCGTTCTTTGTATTGGGCGGGATCGAAGACGACGTCGCCGCCGGAACTGTTATCGCCGGTTCCGGGGAATTTAGCCGTAATATCGACAGGGCTCTTAGAGCGCTCAGCGCCCGTGGGGGCGTTGAGAGCATGCAAGCGCTGATGATAGTTGCCGGAAGCATCCTTCGACATGGCGACGACGTAGATAACACCGTTCGACCCTGTGGGGCGCTGGATAGCGGGGGTGGAAGTGATTCCGATTTCTGGCGTGACCTGGGAGCAACCACGATCATCGGACGTGGTCTCGCCCGACTCGAGAGTGGAGACGTGCCAGATGGGCGAACCCGTGTCAGCATCGAAGGCATAGACCGAATCATGTTCGGTGGCGACAATGAGGAGGTTGTGGGTGCCGCTGCCGGGGATGGGAACGGCTGAGAGGTAAAGAGGCTCAGCGTCGACCCGGCCGTCGACTGCGAGGGTGAATAACTTTCCGAACGATGCGGAATTGACATTGCCTGGTGTGAGCGCGGTCTCGGCGGAATTGAGGCCGGTGCGGGCGCTGTTGTTGTGGTAGGTGAGAACGTCCTGAGAGAATGCGAGGAATGCGCCGCCAGCGGAACAACAGGAAACGGAGAAGGCGGTTAAGATGAGTCGCGTGACAAATCGCCTGCAGAGCGGCATGATGAGACCTCCGGGGCACTCCCTATAACGCGGGGACAGGTGGGAGCGCCGAATTAGCTATCTGAATCGCGGGTAGGACGGAGTGGCGGGAGGAGGTAGTTTGGTAAACCTCTCCTGTAGAGCCCGCAGTGTAGGCATTATGGCAGGGTTCAGCAGGTAAGGCAAACTCATTGTTGCAGGCGGGATCGGCCGCCGGAAGCTGAAACAGGGCTGGTCCTTCCCGGGTAGCGGCGGTGAGAGGTGAAGATGATGTCAGGGCATGGTGGTGAATCTGGGGTGCTGGCTTGGGAAAGGACGGTTCCGTGAGGCGATTCTCGCAGGGTTTGGCAGTCGTGCTTTGGGTTACGGCATTCTTTCTACTGGCGGGCTCTTCAATTTGGGCGCAGGAGAATCCGCGGGAGCAGATTTTCTTTAACGCCAAGATCTTTACCGGCGATCCGCAGAATCCTTATGCGGAAGCGGTTGCGATCCGCGGGGAAAAGATTCTCGCAGTCGGAAACCTGGCTGAGGTGCTGAGATCGGCGTCGGCGAAGGCGGAGCGGATCGATCTGGGAGGGAAGAGCCTTTTCCCCGGGTTCATCGATTCGCATAGTCACTCGATCGATGGCGGACTCAGCCTGATTTCGGCCGACGCCAGCGACAAGGTGGAAACTCTCGACCAGCTGGCGCCTTTTGTGGACGACGCGAAGAAGACGGGCAAGGGCATGCGGGGCGACATTCTTGAGGTTCTTGGGCTGCCGCTCGAGTTCTGGTCGCATCCGGAGGTTCTCAACGCCGAGTTCAGCACGGGGGCTTACGAAAAGCAGAGCGTTGTTTTGCGCGGGATGGATGGGCACACGGCGTGGGTGAATCGGGAAATGTTGCAGCGAGCCGGGATCACGGCTGACTTTCTGCAGAAGCTTTCGGTTGGGGAGCGGGGCTATTACGGAGTGGACAAAGACGGGCGGCCAAACGGATTTCTGGTGGACGCCGGCATGGAGAAAATCGAG
>JBEKWP010000155.1:0-13711 GCA_049512915.1 Candidatus Sulfotelmatobacter sp. | reverse complement strand
GTGGGCAATTCAAACCGACAAAAGAGTTGCTTGCGGAGATCAGGGCAAGGTCAACGTAGAAATAATTGTAGCCGTAAGATTGAGGGGCAGGCACCCGCTCAAAGGATAGTTTGCGTAACATCGCGATTACACCCCAATACTCACTTCCCCCGATACCATTCAACCGTCCGTCGCAGGCCTTCTTCAAAATCCACTTTGGGTTTATACCCCAGATGCTTTTCTGCGAGGGAGATGTCGGCGAGGGAATGCTTGATGTCGCCGCCGCGCTCCGCGCCGTAGATGAGAGAACCGGAGTACGAGGTCAGTGGCTGCAGCAGTTTGAAGGTCTCATTGAGCGAGACCCGCCGGCCGGTGGCCACGTTGAACATCTTTCCTGCCGCTTGCGCCGCGGGAGCTTTGCAGGCCAGGAGGTTGGCTTCGACCGCGTTGTCGATGTAGGTGAAATCGCGGCTTTGTTCGCCATCGCCAAAGATGGTGGGCTGCTCGCCCTTCAGCATCTGGCTGATGAACTTGGCCAGCACGCCGGAGTAGGGCGACGACGGATCCTGCCGCGGACCAAAGATATTGAAGTAGCGCAGCGCCACGGTCTCCAAACCATAGCAGCGGTAAAACGAGGTCAGGTAATACTCGCTCGCGAGCTTGGCAACGGCGTAAGGCGAAATCGGATCCGGCGTCATGCGTTCGTGCTTCGGCAGCGTGGGAGTGTCGCCATAGGCCGAAGATGAGGCCGCGTAGATGAGGCGCTTCACCTTGGCATCGCGCGCCGCCACCAGCACGTTCACGGTGCCATCTACGTTGGCGCGGTTGCTGCCGAGCGGGTCGAGCACCGATTTCGGCACGGACGGAATCGCCGCCTGATGCAAAACATAATCCGCGCCCGCACAAGCCGACTTCATGGCATCGAGATCGAGGATGTCGGCCTCGCGAAAGTCGATCTGCGGCAGGATTTGTGCCAGATTCTCCCGCTTGCCGGTAGAAAAGTTGTCGACTCCGCGAACCTGCTCGCCGCGCTGCAATAACTCGCGCGCCAGAGACGATCCGATGAAGCCGCCGATCCCTGTGATGAGGTAAACTGCCATAGGCTTCCATGATAGCAACGAAGGGCGGCTTTTTGAGATGGATGGGAAATCCGTGGGGTCGCTTGGAGAAGGCCGGCCGCATGGGCGCGGGGGATCCTTCGGTCCGCCTGAAGAACGGCTACGCTCAGGATGACAGCGGAGGGTGCTACTGTCCCTTGCGCAGAATCCTGAGGAATTCTTCCCGGCCCATCATGTGGCGGTCTTCAAAAAAGTTCAGCATCGCCTGCAGCGCAGCGCCCGGGTCAGCCACTTGTGGTGAGCCCGGCGGCTGCAGAGTGGACGGCGCAGGCGTGGCAACTCGCGTTCCCAGGATCACGGACGGCCGCGAAATCGAGCGCACCAGCGCGCGCAAGCGCTCGCGATCTTCTTCTGACAGTTTGCTGAACGAGATTCCCATGCCGAGGTTCGGATAAGATACGCGCACTTCTCCGATAGCCTCAACCCGGTAACCGTTGGCCTCAAGCTTTAAGCCGAGCGTCACGCCGACGCGGTAAGCGGTGCTCGCCTCCACATAACATCCGTGGAGACTGATGTCGGTGAACGTCGTCCAGATCGCCACCCCGGTGTCGATTTCGCGGATGTGGGCGCTGCCCTGGCAGCGATATCGAGGACTTTTACGCTTGTCGGCGCTCCCTGGGGAAATCATGTCGCCGGTTCGAGTTTCAGGCGGCCGCGGCACCGCGGGCGCGCGCGCCGCCGCAGCGCCCGCAGCCCGAGGTACGGAGGATTGCTTCAAGGCCGCCAGATAAGCGGCGCCGGCATCTTCTTCATCCGCCATAGGAATGAATACGCCTATCCGCTCGCGGCCGGGATTGAGTCTTCTTCCCTGGCTGCTCGGTGCGGTAAACGTCCCCTCCTACTGTACGGCGCTTTCAGGCGGAAGGCTCGGTGGAAGTGCCGACGGCTGGCAACGAAGGGATCGGGCAGTTTCCGTAACAGGAAAAGTTCAGGATTGGAACGCGGCTGCAGGGAATTCCGTCGCGGACTGCCGAATCTTCTTCCATACTTCATCCCGCCCGGCTCCCGTTTTCGCCGAGAAGGCGATCACAACCGCCGTGGGATACGCTTCGGCCAGGCCTTTCAATGCATTCCGCAGTTGATTATTCGAAAGCCGGTCGCTCTTGGTAGCGATCAGCAGAAACTCGCGTCCCGACGCATTAAGAAAGTCTAAGAGTTGGCGGTCGCTGGCTTGCGGCGGGACGTTCACGTCGACCAGCGCCAGGCATAACGCAAGCGTGGGCCGGTCGTTGAGGTAAGGCTCGATGAACTTGGGCCACTCCTCGGAAATCTCGCGCGAGAGCTTGGCATAACCGTAGCCCGGCAGGTCGGCGAAGATGACCTCCGGCTGCGGCTTTCCTGGCCAGCGCACTTCGAAGAAATTGATGCTGCGCGTGCGTCCCGGAGTGGAACTGGTGCGCGCGATCTTGTCGCCGATCAGCGTATTGATCACGCTGGACTTGCCCACGTTCGAGCGCCCGAGGAAGGCGACTTCCGGCAGGCTGGGTGCGGGGAAGTGCGCGGCGTCGGTAGCCGCCGCCATAAATCGCGCGATAACCCTCATGCGCTAGTGTGCAATGGGGCGGCGGGGGTTGGCAAGCCGGCAGACGACCAGGCCACGCCTCCGCATCAAACTACACGCAGTTGTTCAGGTAATAACAGGGCGGGAAATGGTTGAACAGCAGCCAGATCGGCCAGTAGAGCGCCATCGGAGTTCCTAGCAACACCCAGAGTCCGCGCTTCTTGAAATGCCAAAGAGAAAATGCTGAAATTACAACCCAAGAAGCCGCCAAGGGAACGCTTCTGGACATCATTGCACGGTAGTCAATAGGCATTCTGTAGCTGGGTGCCGACCATCCTAGGTAGGCAATCAGCAGGGACACCATGAGCGTGAGCCAGTACCTCTGATTTGTAGTCACGTCAGAAGAATGGAGACACCCAAAATCTTGCGACTCAACTCTTGCGAAACTGCTTGCTCAAGGTCAGTGCCTGATGCTGGTAGGACGATCCTATATTCGTCCCGTAGATCTTGTCGGGGCGCCGCAACAAGGGCATATAGTTCAGCCGGCCGACGAGCTGTCCGTGTTCCATCAAGAACGGAACTTCGTGGGCTCGCACCTCGAGCACGGCCGGCGTCCCTTTAATGTCGTTAGAGCCGTAACCAAACCCAGGATCGAAGAAGCCCGCATAGTGAATGCGGAACTCGCCGTCTGAGGGATCGAAAGGCACCATCTCCGCCGCAAACTCAGGAGGGACGCTTACCCGCTCTTTGGACGCAAGTATGTAGAAGTCGCCGGGTTCAAGGATCAGATTCTTGTTCGGATTCTGATGACGAACTTCCCAGAACTCCTCCGTCGCATAGTAATTAATCCGGTCCAGTTCAATCGCGGGAGCATAGCGTTTCGCCTTATACGCAATGATCTCGTCGTGCGCGCCTTCCAGATTTATGGTGATTCTCAGCCCACGCTCCACCCGGGCTTTGCTGGGGCTGTCCTCTTCGTAAACGAGAGGTTCTTCGCGATTTAGTCCTCGGATCGCATTGTCGCTGGAGCGCGGATTGCCCTGCACAAAGCGCAGCTGGCTGAGCCGCATGCCGGCTCGAATGGCGACGGTAAATGTGCGGGAAACAACTTCGGCGTACAGCTTACCTTTGTATCCCGGGGGCACGCGGTCGAACTCGGTGCCGTAATCGGTGATGAGACGGGTAAAAATGTCGAGGCGTCCGGTGGTGCTTTTGGGATTGGCTTTCCCGGAAATGTTTTCCGGCAGGTTTAGTTCCTCGATTAGAGGGATGATGTAAACGCAATCCTTTTCGAAGACGGGCGCAGCCGTCAGATCGACCCGCGTCATGCGGAGTTCTTTGATCTTGGCTTCGACTGTGCTGTTGGGGCCCGGCAAGAAACTCGCGCGCACGCGATGCGCCATGTCGCCCAGGCGCAGGTCGAGACTGGCCGGCTGGATATGGTCAGGGTTGATCGCGGGCGAGGCGGTGATACTTCCGCGGGCAATCAGGTTTGTGATTTCCTGCGACGGGAGGATTCCCGTCGTGCGAGGTTGCGCAGCTTCGGCTGGCAGCTCCGGCCCATTTTCAAAAGCAATCTGACTTTGGTTGGATGTGGACATCGTAAGAATTTACTATTGTAAACCTTCGCGGGAAATCGGGGTCTTCGCGATGGAAACTCGCTGACGAGTCTCTTGTGACATTAAATTGTAAGGGGGCCCCTCGGCTTCGCTCGGGGCAGGCTCTTCGACCTGCGTTGCCCTCCGCTACCGCGCGCGGCAACTCCGCTCAGGATGACAACGGCTTACTACTGATGCGCTGCCGGGCCATCTTCTGTGCCGGAAGTCAACGGCGCAATCGGCTGCGCGGTCTCTTCTTCGCGGAGCGTGGGTAGAGGAGATACCAGCGCAATCTGCAGCACCTGATCCATGGTGTCGACGAAGTGCATTTTCATGGCGGTGCGCAGGTTTTCGGGAACCTCGGCCAAATCCTTTTCGTTGTCCTGAGGCAGGATCACTTCAAATAGTCCGGCACGGTGCGCCGCGAGCAGCTTTTCCTTGAGACCGCCGATGGGGAGCACTTTGCCGCGGAGCGTGATTTCGCCGGTCATGGCGAGATCGCGGCGCACCGGAATCTTGCTGAGCGCGCTGGCGATGGCCGTGGCAATGGTGATGCCGGCCGACGGACCGTCTTTTGGAATCGCGCCTTCGGGTACGTGCACATGCAAATCGAGAGTGCGATAGAAATCGCGTGTCAGGCCGAGACGGTGCGCCCGCGAGCGGACATAGGACAGCGCCGCCTGCGCCGATTCCTGCATCACGTCGCCGAGCTTGCCGGTCAGCGTCAGCTTGCCCTTGCCATCGACGACTGTCGCTTCGGTGCTGAGAATCGAACCGCCGACTTCCGTCCAGGCCAGGCCGGTGACCAATCCCACTTCACTCTTTTCATGGGCCAGCGTGTCGCGGAACTTGATCACTCCGAGGAAATCGGTAACATTCTCGCCGGTCACGTTGACGGTGTAGTTCTGGCCTTCCTTGACCACCTTGCGCGCGACCTTGCGGCAGACGTTGCCGATTTCGCGCTCCAGGTTGCGCACCCCGGCTTCGCGAGTGTAGGCGCGGATGAGCGTGGTAATGGCGTCATCGCTGAACTTTACGTTCTTCTCCGACAAGCCAGCCTGCAACATCTGCTTCTTCACCAGAAATTGTTTCGCGATCTCGAGCTTTTCCTGCTCGGTATAGCCGTGCAGCCGCAGCACTTCCATGCGATCCTGGAGCGCCGGAGGGATGGTGTGCATCACGTTGGCCGTGGCCACGAAGAAAACCTGCGACAGGTCGTATTCGACGTCGAGGTAGTGGTCGACGAACATGAAATTCTGCTCGGGATCGAGGACTTCGAGTAGCGCGGCTGAGGGGTCGCCGCGGAAATCCATCGACATCTTGTCGACTTCATCGAGCATGAAGACCGGGTTCTTGGTGCCGGCCTTCTTCATCATCTGAATGATCTGGCCGGGCAGTGCGCCGATATAGGTGCGGCGATGACCGCGTATTTCGGCTTCATCGCGCACTCCGCCGAGCGACATGCGGACGAATTTGCGCCCTGTGGCCTTGGCGATTGACATACCGAGGGAGGTCTTGCCCACGCCCGGAGGTCCCACGAAGCAGAGGATCGAGCCTTTGGGATTTTTCACCAACTGGCGGACTGCGAGGAATTCGAGGATGCGTTCCTTAATCTTCTCCAGGCCGTAGTGATCTTCGTTGAGAACTTTTTCGGCGCGCGAGATGTTGCGGATTTCCTTGGAGCGCTTCTTCCACGGCACCGCCAGCAGCCAGTCGAGATAGTTGCGCGAGACCGTGGACTCGGCCGACATGGGCGGCATGGCTTCCAGCTTCTTCAGTTCCTGCAGCGCCTTGTCTTTGACGTCTTTCGGCATGCCGGCGGATTCGATCTTTTTCTTCAGCTCATCGAACTCGCTCTTTTCGCCGCGGCCCAGTTCTTTCTGAATAGCCTTGATCTTCTCGTTGAGGTAATACTCTTTCTGCGCCTTCTCCATTTGCCGCTTCACCCGCGACTGGATGGTGCGGTCCACATTCAGTTTTTCGATCTCGACATCAAGCACGTCGGCGATGCGGTTCAAACGCTCGGAAGGATCGAAAATCTCCAGCAGTTCCTGTTTTTCTTCGATGGAAAGCTGCAGGTTGGCGGAAATAATGTCGGTAAGCTTGGCCGGATCTTCCATGCGCACAGCCGAGATCATGGTTTCGTAATTTAGTGCCTGGCACAGCTTTACATATTGCTCAAACAGCGTGGTCACGCGCTGCATGCCCGCTTCGATCTGCGGGTTCATCTCTACGGGATAGCGCGCGACCCGCACGGAAGCCTGCATGTAACCATCGGAATCGGTGGCCTGCAGCAGCCGGCCGCGCTCAATGCCTTCGACCAGGACCTTGATGTTGCCATCGGGCAGCTTCAGGCTCTGCACGATGTTGACGATGGTGCCGACCTGATAGATCTCATTCGACTTGGGTTCGTCGATGGAGGCGTCGTGCTGGGTAGCCAGGAAGATTTTCTTGTCCGCAGCCAGCGCCTCTTCGAGCGCGCGCACGCTCGACTCGCGGCCCACCACGAACGGCGTCATCATGAACGGGAAGATGACCACGTCCCGGATGGGCATCATGGGCAGCTTCTTGGTTTCGAATTTTTCCTTGGATGTGGTCACTCAATCTCCCTGGGTTTGTTGTGAACGCCTCGTAGTGAATGACTCGCGCTACAGACTCACGCTTACCGACAACCGTCCACTACCAGTTTACTCCTCTTTCACTACCCGGCCTTCTCCAAAGCGACGGAGGCGCTGCGTTTCTCCACCATCTCGCGCGTGACCTCGAATTCTTTCAGTTTCTTCTGGCTGGGCAGGTGGAACATCAGGTCGAGCATCAACTCTTCCAGAATCATGCGGAGGCCGCGGGCCCCTACTTTGCGCGCCATGGCCTGCCGGGCAATGGCTCGCAGCGCCTCGTCGGCGAATTTCAGCCGCACATTCTCGAACTCAAACAGGCGCTGGTACTGCTTGACGATGGCGTTCTTGGGCCGGGTAAGGATCTCGATCAGCGCGAATTCGTCCAGATCTTCCAGCATGCCTACGACGGGCAGCCGCCCCACAAATTCAGGAATCAGGCCAAACTTGATCAGGTCTTCCGGCTGGATTTCGCTTTCGAAGTTGCGCTTGCGCGACACTGCAACGTCTTCCTTTTCGGCCTCTTCGCCCGTGCGGAAGCCGAGCGATTTCTTTCCCACTCGCCTGCCAATGATCTTTTCCAGACCAACGAACGCTCCTCCGCAAATGAAGAGGATGTTGGTCGTATCGACCGGAGTGAATTCCTGGTGAGGATGCTTGCGTCCGCCCTGCGGCGGAACATTGGCGATCGTTCCTTCCAGAATCTTCAGGCCTGCTGCACGCCTTCGCCGGAAACGTCGCGGGTAATCGAAGGATTTTCGTCCTTGCGACCGATCTTGTCGATCTCATCAATGTAGATGATGCCGGTCTGGGCGCGGCTCACGTCGCCCTCGGCCGCCTGCAGAAGTTTCAAGATGATGTTCTCGACATCCTCGCCCACGTAGCCGGCTTCGGTAAGCGTGGTGGCATCGACAATGGCAAAAGGCACGTCGAGCATGCGGGCCAGAGTCTGCGCCAGCAGCGTCTTCCCGGTGCCCGTCGGACCGATGAGCATGATGTTCGACTTGCTCAGCTCGATGCCGTCGTTGGTCTTCTGCCGGTTCATGAAGATGCGCTTGTAGTGGTTGTAAACCGCCACAGCCAGCTTCTTTTTGGTCTGCTCCTGCCCGATGACGTATTCATCCAGGAAGGTCTTGACCTCCTGCGGCTTGGGCAGTTGGTTGGGCGCCGCGGTTTGTGGAGTCGCCGTGCGGTCGTCTTCCAGGATCGAGTTGCACACCGCTACGCACTCATCGCAAATATAAGCGCGCGGATAATCACTGGGCGACGAGATCAGTTTCGCTACCGCATCCTGCGACTTGTGGCAGAACGAGCAGCGTAAAATCTCGTCGGAGCCCGACTTGGTTTTCACTCGGCTCTACTCCTTGTCAGTACCTAGTACCTAGTTGCAAGTGCGAAGCTCGGCACTGGGTACTGCTTTTCACGAAGGCCTATCCTACAGCTTTTCCGGTCTTATAGATGATATCGTCTATGATTCCGTATTCCTTAGCTTGTTGGGCGTTCATAATAAAGTCCCGCTCAACGTCCTTTTCCACCTTGTCGAGCTTCTGCCCGCTGTGCTTGGAGAGTAACTGGTTGGTAATCTCCCGCATTCGCAGGATTTCCCGGGCGTGGATGTCAATATCGGTGGCCTGACCCGATAAGCCTCCCATCGAAGGCTGGTGGATGAGGATGCGCGAATTGGGCAAAGCATTGCGCTTCTTGGGCTCCCCGGCCGCCAGCAGCAAAGCCGCCATCGAGGCCGCCTGGCCCACGCACAGCGTCATGACGTCATTCTTGACGTATTGCATGGTGTCATAAATCGCCATTCCCGCCGTGATCGAGCCGCCCGGGGAGTTGATGTAAAGCTGAATGTCCTTCTCGGGGTCTTCCTGCGCCAGAAACAGCATCTGCGCGATCACCAGGTTGGCGATGTTGTCGTCAATCGGCGTGCCGATGAAAATAATGTTATCGCGGAGCAGCCGGGAGTAAATATCGTAGGCGCGTTCGCCCCGCCCGGTCTGCTCGATGACCATCGGAACGAGCATCATTTGCGCGTCGTTCCTGTTCCCATCATTTTGCTTCACGTTCACCTGCCACACTCCGCCCCGAACTACCGCTTGCATTCTCGGGGAGGGTCGAAAGTGGTCCGCATCTTTTTCAAGTTACGCGGACTGGTGATAAAGAAATTCGAGGGTCTTCTCGCTGCGGATTCTATTTCGGATTCTATCGAGGCCCCCATCCTCTGTCAAACGAGCGCGCACTGCCTCCGATGTCTGTTTTGACTGTTTCGCCAGAGCTTCCAGTTCCCGGTTCACTTCCTCGTCGCTGACTTCGATTTTCTCCAGGTCGGCAATCCGCTCGAGCAGCAACGAAGACTTTACATCGTGCACTGCCTGCTCCCGCTGCCCTGCCCGAAGCCGCGGCAAATCCATCTTCTTCAAGTCTTCCATCTTCATGCCCTGCGCCGCCAGAGCCCGCAAGCCACGCTCCAGGCGGAGATCGATCTGCCGGTCGACCAGCGACTCCGGCACCTCGAAATCATTGCGCTTCACCAGGTCAGCCACCAGCTTGTCTTTCGCCGCATGCTCGGCCGTGTGCCGCTTCTCGGCCTCCATATTGTCGCGAATCTGCTTCCGAACCTGGTCGAGACTGGTGAACTCGCCCAGCTCCTTCGCGAAGTCATCGTTCAGCTCCGGCAGACTCTTCTGCTTGATGCCATTCACCTTCACCGTGTAGACAAAGGTCTTGCCGGCGAGCCGCTTGTCGGTGGCATCTTCGGGATAGCTCACATCGAAGGTGCGCTCCTCGCCAGACGAAGCCCCGGTAAGGTGCTGGGTAAACTCAGGAACCGTGTTCTTGCCGCCGATCTCGATGAGCACATCGTCCATATGCACGGGACTCGCTTTGGCATCGGCGACATCCTTACCATCCTTGGGCTTTCCATCCATGGAAGCCTGGGCGAAGTCGCCCTCGGCCAGCGCGCGTCCCTCCACGGTAGTGTAGGTCGCGTGCTGCTCGCGCACGCTCGTGAGCGCCTGCTCGACCTCCTCATCGGTGACGGCGATCTCCGGCTTGTCGGCGCGCAAATCTTTGTAGCCCTCGACCTGAATCTCGGGCAGCACTTCAAACGTAGCCTTGAAGGTGAGCGGTTCACCATCATGCATGTGCAGGTCGGTGACGCGAGGCTGCGAAACCGGGATCAGACCTTGTTTCTCAGCTTCCCGGCGAAAGTATTTCGGAATCAGAGCCTCGGCCACATCGTTCTTCAAGCCATCGCCAAAGCGCTGCTTGATGATAGACGCCGGCACATGCCCCGCGCGAAACCCGGGCAGCCGCGCACTCTTCTGATAGCGCTGAATCTGGAATTCAGTCTCGCGCGCAACCTCCGCAGCCGGGATCTCCACTGAGATCTCCCGCTTAATGTCTTTCTTGGCAGTTTCCGTCTTCTTTGCGTCGATCTTGTCCGCGTCGGTAGTCTCTGTGGGGCTCACGTTTGCCTTTCACTCGCCGCCGGATTCAGGGGGGTTAGTCTCCAGACGAAACCAGCCCCAATTCATACAGCGTTAACTTGAGTGTAAAGACAGAAGGAAGCAGCGTCAAACCGGGAGAAGATGGGGGCAGGAGAAAAAAGTCCGTCTTCCATCGCTTGTAGAAACCAGAGCCGCCTCTTTCCTCTCACCACTCATCAGCCTGGAATCGGCGGTCGAAAAGAACAACTCGCGGAGACGATCCGAGGGTTGATATACTTCGCGCTCAGCTTTTGTGCGAAAAGGAATAAAAGGAACATCGGAGGCCCAGTGCCACCCTCTTCAATCCTACGGTTCGTTCTGGCGTTTTTGTTTGTAACCTCTGCCGCAGCGCAGCAGACTGCTCCGCAACCGCCTTCGAAGCCGATCTTCAAGCTCGAGGAAGTCATGATTCCCGTGCGCGACGGCGTACACCTTCAGACCGTCATCCTCACTCCACTCGATCAAACCGGCCCACTCCCCATTTTGTTTCGCCGCACTCCCTACGGCGTCCCCGAGAAGCCACCTGAACAGATGCCGCCCTCCATGAAAGAGCTCGCTCAGGACGGTTACATCTTCGTCATCCAGAATCTCCGCGGACGCTTCAAATCCGAAGGCACGTTCAATCTTTCCTCCCAGGTCGACCTCAGCGATCCCAAAGCCACCAACGAGACCACCGACGCCTACGATTCGATCGACTGGCTCGTGAAAAATGTCCCCAACAACAACGGGAACGTGGGCATGATGGGTGTTTCCTATGACGGACTGACGACCGCGCTCACCCTCCTTCACCCGCACCCCGCGCTGAAAGCCATCAGCGAGCAGGCCTCGCCCGTGGATCAATGGATGAACGACGATGACCACCGTTACGGCGCCCTGCGCGAGAGTTACGACTTCGAATACGCGGTGATGGAGCAAGCCGACAAAAACAAAAACACTCACTTCGACTTCGAAACTTACGACACTTATCAGTGGTATCTCGATCTCGGACCGCTCTCGAACATCAACACGAAATACCTTCACGGATCCATTCCGTACTGGAATGCGAGCGTCGACCATCCTGACTACGACGATTTCTGGAAGAAAGAAGCCTGGGTGAGCCAGCTTCACGCCTCCACTGTTCCCAATCTCAATGTCGCCGGCTTCTGGGACCAGGAAGATCCCTGGGGTCCGTGGCAAATCTTCCGCCACGCGGAAGAGAGCGACCCACAACACACCAACTTCATCGTCGCCGGCCCCTGGTATCACGGAGAGTGGCGAACTCCCAAGGCCGACAGCATCGGCCTCATTCCTTTCGCCGGACACGAAACCGCCCGCGAGTTCCGCGAGAACATCGAGGCTCCATTCTTCCGTTATTACCTGCACGGCAAGGGCGAGAAGCCGGCGTGGCAGGCCAGCACATTTCAAAGCGGATCGAACACCTGGCACACCTACCCGGAGTGGCCTCCGAAGAATGCGAAGTCCACCAACCTCTACCTGCATGCGGACGGCAAACTCTCATTTACCGCGCCGGAGGAGTCCAGTGATGGAAAGACCTTTCGCGAGTACGTTTCCGATCCCGCCAACCCCGTGCCCTATCGCCAGCGCCCCATCTCACCGACGTATCCCGCAGGCGACTGGCGCACCTGGGAAGTTGCCGACCAGCGCTTCGTCGATCACCGTCCCGACGTGCTTTCCTTCGTCAGCGATCCGCTCGACCACGATCTAACCGTTACCGG
Source organism: Candidatus Sulfotelmatobacter sp. (assembly GCA_049512915.1). Lineage (GTDB taxonomy): Bacteria > Acidobacteriota > Terriglobia > Terriglobales > Acidobacteriaceae > Sulfotelmatobacter. The sequence goes on along the minus strand of JBEKWP010000155.1, from coordinate 1,694 downwards.
ACCACTCGCCGCCAATCTGTTCGCCTCTACCTCCGGCACCGACAGCGATTTCATCGTCAAGCTGATCGACATTTATCCCGAGAACGCTCAGAAGAACGATTGGAATCCCGACGAAGGCCCAAAGCCCGGACAATACGCGCAGTCGCTGAACGGCTACGAGCTACCCATTGCCATGGAGGTGCGCCGCGGCCGCTATCTCACCAGCTACGAGAAACCGCACGCCCTCAAGCCGAACCAGCCCACCGAATGGAACATCCCGCTGCGTGACCACGACCATGTTTTCCTCAAAGGACACCGCATCATGGTCCAGATTCAATCCACGTGGTTTCCCGTGATCGACCGCAATCCGCAGAAGTTCGTGCCCAGCATTTATAAAGCCGCGGCGTCTGACTATGTTGCCGCGACCCAGAGAATCTATTGCTCCACCACATTGCCTTCGCATCTGGTCTTGCCCGTCATACCCTGAATTGGCAACCTTGGTTCAGACGCGGGTTCCGGCGGCCACCCACATCTGGGATGAGTAGGACTTGGGGTTGCCTGCCTCGTGCACATTGACAAATCAAGATAGATCTTGATTTACCCCTACAATGCACTAAAATATAGAATGAGGGTTCGTCATGCCAGCCACAACTAAGAAGTTCACTCCTGAAATCGACGCCAAGCTCTACAAGGAATTCGTAGCCGTCGCCAAGCGCAACGGTCAATCGCAGAGGCACGTTCTGGAGGAAGCACTGAAGTTCTACCTGAAAAACGTGGTACCGTCGCAGCACCTGGTTCGCCGGGAGGTGATGGATGCCTTCGAGCAGTCGGTGGCCGCCAACCGTGAACTGCTCGAGCGTCTCGCCGAGTAGTTTGTCATCCTGAGAGAGCGCGGTCTTTCCGCCACAATAATCGCGCATTTGGCTCGCTTCCCTATTTGCCTGCAGCGTTACAGAAATGTCTTATTACCTGACGCTCGCGGAAATCTACCAGATGCAGCACCGGCTCATCGACATGTTCGGAGGCCTGCATGGCGTCCGCGACAAGGGTGCGGTTGAGGCTGCCGTTTTCCGTCCCCAGACCGGTTACTACAACTCACTCGAGGAAGAGGCGGCCGCGCTGATGGAATCGCTCGGCAACAACCACGGCTTCCTCGACGGGAAAAAACGCATCGCCTTCACCGCCGCCGACGTCTTCCTGCGCCGCAACGGCTTCTACTTCAAGGTCAAAGCCGTTGCTGGATATGAGTTCATCAACGGCTCAATGGAGCGCCACGAATTCCGCTTTGCTCAAATCCTCCTGTGGATCCGCCAGCACTGCGAAGCCTTGAGGTAACTCCGGCGCGGCGCCATCCACTCAGAAACGCCGCTCCCAACTTTTCCACAATCGCGCTGTGACATCTGACCTTGCGCGCATAATTAAATCGCGCGATCATAGTCGAGGCCGTGACGGTCGGGTCAACCCGCACCGACGCGCCTCTAACTCCTTTGCTGTCTAGATTTTGGTATCTAAGTTCTTTGACATCCGGATTTTGCCAGGAATTTCTTGCTAATCTGATGATTCCACTAGACCCCAGGGGGAGGGGGTACCGCGAAAAGGCTCCGATCTCGACGCGAGGAACGCGAATCACAATCAGCCTCCAGGAATTTATTTCGGATGAGGAATTCACAGGACGCTCCTGCCCAAAGTAAAGACTTGAACACAAACACTCCCCA
>JBEKWP010000154.1:0-7479 GCA_049512915.1 Candidatus Sulfotelmatobacter sp. | reverse complement strand
AATCAGCGAAACCGACTTTGCTGTGGTGAAGCTCATTCCGGTCAATGAACGCATGCACGCGGAATTTCGCGCGGAAACGTTCAATGTCTTCAACCACACCCAGTTCTATAACCCGGACGGCGATAGCACCGATGGCTCGCAGTTTGGCCAGGTAACTCAGGTCAAAGATCCCCGCCTGATGCAGTTTGGCCTAAAGTTCTACTTCTAGTCCGGAGGAGTAAGATAGTTGAGCTAAGCCCCGGGACGGCCCGTCCGTCCCGGCATTCTAATGGCCCGCAGCCTTACCAGGAAACCGCGCGGCCTGAGTTCCCCGGAGAAATTCGATGTATCCCGATCTGCAGAAGGAGCTCGCAACTTACGAGCGCCGTACGCCCAAGTCCGCCGCAGCGCACCAGAAGAATCTCAAACGCATTCCGCTCGGCGTCGCCAGCAACTATCGCCACTACGATCCCTGGCCCATCTTCGTGAAAGAAGCCAGTGGCAGCAAGTTCCGCGACCTCGACGGAAACGAATATATCGACCACAACCTGACTTTCGGCGCGCTCATGGCCGGACATTGCCATCCCGCCGTCATGAAGGCCGTGGAAAAACGTCTTTCCACCGGGACCATGTTCGGCATGCCTCACGACATGGAATGGGAACTAGCCGAAGAAATCTGCGACCGCTTTCCCGTCGAGATGGTCCGCTTCGGCAACAGCGGCACCGAGGCCACCATGCACGCCATCCGCCTGGCTCGCGCCGCTACCGGTCGCGACAAAATCATAAAGTTTGAAGGCGCCTATCACGGACTGCACGACTCAGCACTGGTCAGCGTAAAGCCGCACGCTCCAGACTTCGGCGATATCGACAATCCGATCTCCGTCCCCGGTGGCCTCGGCGTGCCGAAATCCGCGGTTGCAAACGTGCTCATCGCCACGTTCAACGACCTCGCCACCGTCGAGCGCCGCTTCAAAGAAAATCCCGGCGAGATTGCCGCGATTATTCTCGAACCCATCCTCATGAATGTCGGCCTCTGCATGCCCGAACCCGGCTTCCTGCAAGGTCTTCGCGAGATCGCCACGAAAAACGGCGCACTCCTGATCTTCGACGAAGTAAAAACCGGCGCCAAACTAGGTTGGGGCGGTGCCAGCGAATACTTTGGCGTTCATCCCGACATGATCTGCCTCGCCAAGTCGATCGGCGGGGGCTTCCCGCTCGCCGCATTCGGCGCCAGCAAGTCCGTGATGGATCTCATCTCCGAACACAAGGTCTTCCACGGAGGCACCTACAATACGAATCCGGTTTCGATGGCAGCCGGCCTGGCAACTTTCCGCGAAGTTCTCACCCGCGATAACTACGCTCACGTCGACAAGCTCGGCAAAAAGCTAGCCGCGGGATATCGCAAGACCATCGCGAAAGTCGGCCTGCAAGCCTACATCGCGCAAGCCGGCGCCAACGGTGCGCTGATGTTTTATCCGAAAGAGATTCGCAACTACCGCGATTGGACAACGATCGACATCGATCTCTGGCGGCACTACTGGTTCGCCATGGTCAATCGCGGCGTGATGCCGCAGCCCTACTGGTGGGACGAGCAGTGGACCATTTCCGTGCAGCACACCGAGGCCGACATCGACAAGCACCTCGCCGCATTCGACGACATCGCGTCATCGCTCGCGAAAGCGCAGCAGGAACGAATCGGTCAGCCGGCGCTGGCCGCGCACTAGAAAGTAAGTGAGGGGCGGGCGCCCCCGTCCGCCCCGCATCCATCGGCAAGGAATATGTAGGGACGGCCGCCTCGGCCGTCCGCCGAGCGAAGCGAGGCGACCGTAGAGAGAAATTGTCCACCACCGCCCAACCCGTTGCCCAGCCCCACTTGATCCGGGCCCTCGGACGCCGCGATCTCGTGCTCCTCTTCGTAGTCGCCGTCTTCAACTTGAACGTAGTTCCCTCCATCGCCGCCAACGGCGGCGTCACCATCTGGCTCTGGATCATCTCCCTCATTCTCTTTTTCTTTCCGCAAGGCATCGCCGTCATCGAACTCGCTCACCGCTATCCCGGCGAAGGCGGAGTCTATCTCTGGGCCAAGGAAGTGTTCGGCAACTTTCACGGATTCCTCTCCGGCTGGTGTTACTGGACCAACAACATGCTCTACGTGCCGACGATCATGCTCTACTTCGTCGGAGTCTCGGTTTTTATTCTGGGACCGGGCCACGCAGGTCTTGCCGATAGCAAGTCTTTCGCGCTCATCGTGTCGCTCGCGTTGCTTGCACTGCTCACCCTGCTCAACATTCTCGGCCTGGGCATCGGTAAGTGGATCAACAACCTCGGGGCCATCGGCACTTTCATTGCCGCGGCAGTCCTGATCGGCCTGGGCGTGTTGATCTACTCGCGCTCCGGCACTACGATCACTGCTGCCGACTTCAGAATTCCCGCCAACCCGCGCTTCGTTCTCAATTCCTTCGGCGTCATCTGCTTCGGTCTGATCGGCCTGGAACTCGCCTCGGTGATGGGCGACGAAATCCGCGACCCGGCCCGCACACTTCCCGGAGCCGTTGCCTGGGGCGGCCTGATCGCAGGCTCGCTCTACGTCGCGGTCACCCTGACTCTGTTGATCTCGGTCGGCAAGAGCGTCAATGTTCTGCAGGGGATAGTTCAGGCAGTCGGGGCGATGGCCGCCCGCGTCGGCGCGAACTGGATTCTGGTGCCCTTTGCCGTCATGCTCAGCCTGGCGATCGCCGGCATCGGATCGGCCTGGATCGGCGGCTGCGCCCGCATCCCCTTTGTTGCCGGCCTCGATTCCTACATGCCCTCATGGCTCGGCAACATTCACCCGCGCTATTCAACGCCCTACGCGGCTTTGATCGTGCAGGGTCTGGTCTCGGCCGTACTGGTGATTTTGAATTTCGCCGGCGCCGGAGTTCAGGAAACATTCCAAAAGCTCCTCTCGCTCGCTGTCGTGCTGAATCTCGTTCCCTTCGTCTACATGTTCGGCGCGCTCGTGAAATTCGCAATCACCGAACCGGCTCCAACCGGCCACTACGGCCGCACTACACTTTTCGTCGCCGGCACCAGCGGGCTTCTGACCACGATCCTCGGCATAGCGCTGGTATTTTTCCCGGCCCAACAGATCACATCGCTGTGGTCCTACGAGATTTGGATGGTAGGCGGCACACTGTTTTTCATCGGCCTGGCCGCATTCTTTTTTTTCGTATACGGCCGCCTAAAAACGCGGCGCTCAGAGATCGCGAAGGGACCGACTTTAGTCGTGCCGTCGGGCGACTAGAGATCGGGAAGGGCACGACTTCAGTCGTGCCGTTGAGTGGCTTGAGATTTTGGGGCTTTAGCCCCTGAGGTATGCAGGAGGTCGAAATCAAATGCCCGGCGGAATCAAAACAGACGTGCGCACGTATCAGATGTACATCAACGGCGAGTGGGTCGCGAGCAAATCCGCGAAAACATTTCCGGTATATGACCCGTCCACGGAAGAAGTAATCGCCCAGGTCCCCGACGCTGGCCCCGACGATGTCAACCGCGCCGTAGCCGCCGCCAAAGCCGCCTTCGAAGAAGGCCCATGGGCAACCACCACCGCCCAGGAACGTGGCCGCGTGCTGTTCCGCCTCTCCGAAAAAATCCGCGCCAATCTCCCGGCGCTCGCCGAACTCGAATGCCGCAACACCGGCAAGCCCATCGTCGAAGCCGAATTCGACATCAACGACGCCGCCACTTGCTTCGAATATTACGGCGGCCTCGCCACCAAGGTCGTCGGCTACGTCAATCCCGTTCCCGACAATGCCATGTCCCTTTCGCTCAAAGAGCCAGTCGGCATCGCCGGGCAAATCATTCCGTGGAACTATCCACTTCTCATGGCCGCGTGGAAACTTGCGCCAGCGATCGCGGCGGGCTGCACCTGCGTTCTCAAGCCGGCCGAGCAAACTCCGCTCACCGCGCTCGAATTCGCCAACTATTTCACCGACTGTGGCCTGCCTCCGGGCGTGGTCAACATCATCACCGGCTTTGGAGAAACCTGTGGCGCTCCGCTGGTCCAGCATCCTGACGTAAACAAAATCGCGTTCACCGGCAGCGCCGCCGTCGGCAAAATCATCGTGAAACAGGCTGCTGACACGGTAAAGCGCGTCACCCTGGAACTCGGCGGCAAGTCGCCGAACATCTTTTTCGCCGACGCCGATTTCGAAGCCGCCATCGACGGCGCTCTCTTCGGCGTCTTCATCAACCAGGGCGAAGTCTGCTCCGCCGGAAGCCGCATCCTGGTGCAGAAGTCGATCTACAAGAACTTCGTCGAAGCGATGACGGAAAAAGCCAAGAAGATCAAGCTCGGCCCTCCCCTCGACCGCGATACCAAGATGGGACCACTGGTCAGCAAAGAACAATATGACCGCGTCAACTCCTATATCGAGATCGGCAAGAAAGAAGCCAAGCTCGCCTCCGGCGGCGGACGCCCCGAAAAAATCGGCAAAGGTTACTACGTCCAGCCCACAATTTTCTCCGATGTCTCAAACAACGCCCGCATCGCCCGCGAAGAAATCTTCGGCCCGGTCGCGGCAGTGATCCCGTTCGAAGACGAAAAAGATGCGCTCAAGATCGCCAATGATTCTCCTTACGGCCTGGCGGCCGCGGTCTGGACCCGCGATATTTTCAAGGCGATGCGTGCCGTGAAAGCCCTGCGTGCCGGCATCGTCTGGGTGAATCACATGCAGCCCACGTACGTCGAGGCCCCATGGGGCGGCTACAAACAATCCGGTTTCGGCCGTGAACTGGGACCGTGGGGCATCGAAGAATATCTTGAGACCAAGCAGGTCTACATCAATCTGAACGAGCAGCCAATCGGCTGGTATTAACAAATGAAGAAGCGATCCAAGAGTCTTGTCATCCTGAGCGAGGACTGATCTTCGCGCCCAAGCGCGAAGATCAACCGCAGTCGAAGGACCCCTGCACTGCTGGCGGCGCCACCGCCGCTTCAGGGAGTTCGCACGAGAAATTGATATGAGTACAATTCGCATCAACACGCAGATCCCCGGCCCGAACTCCCGCTCCCTCTCCGAGCGCCGCTCAAAAGCCGTGCCCCGCGGCCTTTCTCACGGCACGCCAATCTACGTAGCCAAGGCCGAAGATGCGTGGCTCGAAGACGTAGACGGCAACCGTTATATCGACTTCGCCGGAGGCATCGGCTGCGCCAACGCTGGTCATCGCCAGCAACCCGTGGTCGAGGCCATCCGGGGTCAGCTCGATAAATATCTTCACACCTGCGTTCAGGTCACGCCCTACGAAGGCTACATCCGACTCGCCGAGCGCATGAACGAAGTAACGCCAGGAAAATTTCCCAAGAAAACTCTTTTCGTCAACAGCGGCGCCGAAGCCGTCGAAAACGCCGTCAAAATAGCCCGCGCCTACACCAAGCGCCCGGCGATCATAGCCTTCGAAGACGCCTTCCACGGCCGCACCATGATGACTCTTGCCCTCACCAGCAAGACGCATCCTTATAAAGCCGGATTCGCTCCATTTCCGGGTGAGGTTTACCGCATTCCGTTCGCCTACTGTTATCGCTGCTCGTACAACTTGAAGTACCCGTCGTGCGATCTCTACTGCGCGCGCCATCTGGAAGACACCTTCAAACGCGTCGTCGCCAACGAAGAAGTAGCCGCGGTGATTGCCGAGCCGGTGCTCGGCGAAGGCGGATTCGTCGCTCCGCCGCCGGACTACTTCAAAGTCCTCATCGATCTCTGCCACAAGCACGGCGTGCTCTTTATTGCCGATGAAATTCAATCCGGCTTCGGACGAACCGGCGCGCTCTTCGCCAGCGAACGTTACGGCATCGAACCAGATCTGATCGTCACAGCAAAGTCACTGGGCGGAGGTCTGCCTCTGGCCGCGGTCACCGGCCGCGCCGAGATCATGGACGCGCCCGGCCCCGGCGGACTGGGCGGAACTTTCGCCGGCAATCCGCTCTCCTGCGCGGCCGCGCTGGCCACGCTTGATTTATTTGAAAACACGAACTTGTTAACCCGCGCCAACGACCTCGGAGACCGCTTCCAGCGCCGCGCCCGCGAATGGCAACGCCGGTGGTCGATTGTCGGCGACGTGCGCGGTCTCGGCGGCATGCAGGCCATCGAACTGGTGAAGTCACAGGAAACGAAAGCTCCAGCCTCGGACGAGACGAAACAGATCACACAGTATTGCTACGAGCACGGCCTGATCACCATCACCGCGGGTTCTTATTCGAATGTGATCCGCGTTCTGGTCCCGCTGGTGGCAACGAACGAGCAGATGGACGAGGGTCTCGACGTTCTCGAATCAGCGCTGGCAGCGGTATGCGGCAAGAAAGACGCAGTATTAAGTTTGTCATCCTGAGCGAGTGCTCTTTCGCGCCCACGGCGCGAAGTGGCAATCGCAGTCGAAGGACCCCTGCAACCTATGTATCATTAAAGTTCTTGCGAGGAATTCTCAAGATGGTCCGCTCTTTCGCGATAGTAAAGGTGAACTGATGACTACCGTAGCTGCACCACCCACAATCCGGCTCACGAATTTCATCAATGGCCGCTGGGTCGATTCCTCTGCTTCCGAATGGCGCGACGTAGTAAACCCAGCGACCGGCGAGACTTTGGCGCAGGTGCCGCTAGCCGATGCCCAGGAAGTCAATCAGGCCGTGGAGGCTGCGGCCGCGGCTTTTCCCGGATGGCGCCGCACCCCGCCCGAAGATCGCATCCAGCCGCTCTTCAGACTCAAGATGTTGCTCGAAGACCACATCGATGACATCGCCCGCATTATCACCCAGGAAAATGGCAAGACCTTCGCTGAGGCGAAGGCCGAAATGCGCCGCGGCATCGAGAACGTCGAAGTCGCCTGCGGCATTCCGATGATGATGCAGGGCTACAACCTGGAAGACGTTGCCCGCGGCATCGACGAGATGATGATCCGCCAGCCGCTCGGCGTCGTAGCCGCCATTACCCCCTTCAACTTTCCGGGCATGATTCCGTTCTGGTATCTGCCGTACGCTATCGCGACCGGCAACACGTTCATCCTCAAACCCTCAGAGCGCGTTCCGCTCACCATGCGCTACGTTTACGAGCTCATGGAAAAGATTGGACTTCCCGAAGGCGTAGTGGGCCTGATCAACGGCGGGAAGTCCGTCGTCGATGCCCTGCTCGACCACCCCAAGATTCGCGCCATCAGCTTTGTTGGTTCGACTCCTGTCGCGAAATATGTTTACTCACGCGCCGCCGCGAACGGCAAACGCGCCCAGTGCCAGGGCGGAGCCAAAAATCACGTCATCATCCTGCCCGACGCCGATATGCCCATGGCTACGCAAATCATCAGCGACAGCGCTTTCGGATGCGCCGGCCAGCGTTGCCTCGCCATCTCAGTCGCAGTCACCATCGGCGAAGCGCAGAAAACTTTCCGCGATTCCATCACCGATGCGGCTTCGAAGCTCAAAGTCGGCGACGGCCTCGATGAAGGTGTGCATATGGGACCGGTGATCACGCC
>JBEKWP010000153.1:0-7525 GCA_049512915.1 Candidatus Sulfotelmatobacter sp. | reverse complement strand
TGCCTGCATCGACGTTGATGCCGTTCAACGCATTGATGTGGTAACCGCCGTAGGCCTCGGCCAGGTAGCGATAGGCGGTGTCGAGGTCCCATTGACCCTTCGCTGGACTAGGGTCATTGCGTGGCGTGGTTGCGGAATACATGCCGAACTGTGTCATGAAGCGGGCGCGAACGTTGTCATAGTGAAAATCGCCACCGAGGCCGAGTTGCTCCAACTGGATTTCGTTGGAGCGAAATATTTCGCTCGACCCGCTGATCGTGTTGTCTACCGGTTTGTTGAAGTCGTACGTGTAGGTAACATCGGCGCGGATCTCCGGGGTGAAGAATTTGGAATCGAAAGCCGCTTCTTTGGTGCGCGGGTTGCCGTTCAGCCAGGTCCAGTCCCAGTCGGAAAAGGGATCGATCTTTTCTTTTTTCCCGGGCGTGGTTTCGGAAGATTGAGTTGGAGAGGATTGACTTGGAGAAGACGGACTCGGGGGCTGCGCCAACCAACCTGTCACCCCAGCCGTTACAGGAGCTGTGCCAGCTGCGGCGGTTGGGCGGGCAAGGTTCGCCGCCGTCAGGGCGGGAACGTTTGGCCCAGGACCAGTCTTCATTGGCGCCGGCGACGCTTCGCTGCGATCGTTCGAGGGCGAGGCATTCGAAGGCGCAGCGGTCTTCTGCTGCTCGACTTTCTCTTGCTCAACTTTCTCTTGCTCGACTTCGGCGCGCAAACGCTCCACTTCGGCGCGCAGCGCTCTCAATTCATCCCGCATCTCCTGCTGTTCCGATTGCGCAGCTACGCTAGAGCCGGGGTTCGCGGACATAGCTGCGTTTGGGGTGGATTGAGCGCCGGCTCCAGCCGACAGAAACAGGGTGAACCCCAAGAGCCATAAGACCTGTGGTGTGTTTTTCCTTAGCATAATGTTCGTTCTCCGATAATTCGCAGCGGTAGTCGCCGCAGTCACTTTCTGTCGGGCGGCCATCGTCATCACAATAGATCCCGGCCAGAACTCTGAAGGGTTGCTCCTTCTTCATTTCGTGGCGAACTGGCACAACCCAATCGAAGACCGAAGGCGCACTCTCACGCAATAAGGCCGCCAGAAACCTGAGCATGAACGCGACTGCGGCCAAGGCGACACCTGCGACGACCCACGTTGCCCACATACTTTTGTTTCCTGCCCCTTTGCGCAGACCTCCCGCACAAACATTTCAGTGGATCATCTCGCGTGTAAGGGCGGTTTAAGGAATTTCTAAGGAATTCGTAAAGGTATGATTCTGGTCAGCGGCGTGTCGAGGAGCCAGTCACCCGCGGACGCTCAGCAGCCCCATTCGGCCTCGCCCGGCTGGGCAAAATACTCTCGCGACTTTGCACGGTCGCTGGTCATTGATTCCAGTTCAAGCATGGCCAGGCGCGCTGCAGCCACTAGCCGGTTCTTTTCCTGCGGGGCAATTTCTTTCCATGAACTGCGGCCTTCACTGCGTTTACCAGACAGCTCCGGCGTTAGCGCCTGGTGATAGTGATAGAGAAGCTCTGCCAAACGTTCCGGTGCTACTTCATGAATCCACATACCATTCACTCCCAATCTCCCTGGTTCGTCCGGGCCCTTTTTCGGCCCACAACCATTGGACACGGAACCGCAGAAAAGCCGAATAAAGGCTCCATAAAATGTTCATAAGGATGGTTATGAAAACCACGGGCAGACTTAGGCCCCAGGTTCAAAGCGGTACCCAACCCAGGGTTCGGTGAGAAGATATTTCGGCGAGGAAGGATCGGACTCGATTTTCTTGCGCAACTGCCCGATGAAAACGCGCAAGTATTCCGGCTGTTCGACGCTATTGGCCCCCCAGATCGCGGCCAGCAGAGTTCGATGCGTCACCACTTTGCCCGGACGCCGCGCCAGATACACCAGCAGGTCGAATTCCTTCGGCGTGAGATGAACCTCGTGCCCGGCGACTTTGACCAACCGCGCATCCAAATCGATGTGAAAGTCTCCGGCCGTAATCGCGCCGGGCTGTTCCTCGGCTGTCGGAGTCCGCCGCAACTGCGCCCGAATTCGCGCCAGCAATTCATTCATGCTGAACGGCTTGGTCACATAGTCATCCGCGCCGGCGTCGAGCGCTTCTACCTTCGAGCGATCCTGTCCGCGAACCGAAAGCACGATAATGGGCACTTGCGACATCTGCCGGAGTTGCCGGCACAGGCCTACTCCATCAAGATTCGGCATGGCCAGGTCCGTCACCACCACGTGCGGCGTCCAGTTCTTCATGAGCTCCAGCGCCATCTCTCCGTCGTTAGCCACGCGGATGTCATAGCCCTGCGCGGAAAGCGTAGTGCGCAGCACGCGCGTGATCTGCGGCTCGTCATCCACCACCAGGATCCGCCGATGCTCGTTGTTCATCTTCTTCTCGTCATTCATCACAAGTCAATCGCGCTCACCGCATTTCCTGGGTCACAATGTGCACGTCCACCGAGGGGCTTTCGCGCAGAAACTTGTGAATGGCCGATAGATAGAAATATCTCTTCCACCCCTTGGTCGCCGACCGCCCGAAAACGACTTGCGTAATGTGATTCTCACGCACAAACTCGGCGACCTTTTCCGCGACGACCTTGCCCTCGGCCTTCACCACCTTCGCTCCCACGCTCTCCGCGAACCGGATATTGTCAGTCAACGTCCGCTGGTTCTCATCGCTCTCGTCCGCACCGGTATCCACGTAGAATGCGTACAAGTCGCCGTCCATGGCCTGGGCCATGCGCGCCCCGCGCGCGATCAGATACTGGGCCGCCGGATTCGAGCTGAAGCACACTGCAATCCGCTCCCGCACCTGCAACAGCTGGCCATCTTCGTTCTTTAGCTCCGAAAGTGTGCGGTCGACCGCCTGGGTCACCTGCCGCAGAGCCAACTCGCGCAGCGCCACAAGGTTTGTGTTGCGGAAGAAATTTGCCAGCGCGCGCTCCACTCGCTCCAGCGGATAGATATCCCCGCGCTTCATCCGCGTCTGCAGCGCTTGCGGAGTAAGATCCGCCATCACAATTTCTCCCGCGCGTCGGATCACCCAGTCCGGCACCGTCTCCCGTACCTGCACCCCGGTCAGGCCGCGGATCGTGGGCGACAGGCTCTCGATGTGCTGTACATTCAGCGTGGAAAGAACGTCGATGCCGGCATCGAGCAGTTCGAATACATCTTCATAGCGCTTCGCATGCTTGCTGCCTTCAATGTTGGTGTGGGCCAGTTCGTCCACCAGCACAACGTGCGGCTTGCGCGCCAGAATGGCATCCACATCCATCTCTTCAAAGATGGTTGACTTGTATTCCAGCTTCTTACGCGGAACCGATTCCAGCCGCGAAGAAAGCTCCACGATCGGTTTGCGCCCGTGAGTCTCCACCACGCCGATCACCACTTCTTCGCCGCGGCTTGCCCTGCGCACACCTTCACTCAACATGGCATACGTCTTGCCGACACCCGGGGCATAGCCCAAAAACAGCTTGAACACCGCCGGCCGCTGGGTGGTATCCACTTCCTTAAGCCATTCTTCAGGACTCTTAGGCATCGCGGTTATTCTCCACGCTGGAGGAGAAATTGTCGAATTTGATTCTCGGCAATAAGAGCCCAGACCTCACCACAGAGTCACAGAGACAGAGAAAATCTCTAGCGGTTTTTGTTTTGCTTCATGTCTTCTCTGTGTCTCTGTGCCTCTGTGGTGAAAAGCCTTTTTACAGCGCTTCCGTTACAATCGAGCCCGTGAAAGCCCGTTGGCCACAGCACCTGCTCCGCTATGCCGCCTGCCTCGCGGCCGCCGAAGTCGTGGTCCAGGTTTACCGGCGCCTGATTCACGTAAATCCCACCACTGTAGCTCTCACGTTCCTGCTGATGGTGCTCTGGGTGGCGGCTTACTGGGGATTTCGCTTCTCGGTCTTTCTGGCGCTGATTGCCACGCTCGCATTCAATTATTATTTTCTGCCGCCGATCGGAACCCTAACCGTCGCCGATCCGCAAAACTGGGTGGCGCTGTTCGCTTTCCTTGTGACCGCGGGAATCGCCAGCCAACTCGCCGACCGCGCCCGCCGGCAGACAGCAGACGCCAATCAGCGCCGCCGCGACGTGGAGCGTCTTTACGCCTTCAGCCAGCGTCTGCTCGCTACCGATAACGTAGCCGAACTGCTGAATGCGATTCCCGCCTACGTGTGTGATGGATTCGGCGCCAACGCCGCCGCTATCTACCTGCTCAGCTCGCAGCAGGTATACCGCACGGACCCCAAAGCAACCTCGCTTGCTCTGCAGGATCTTCAAATCGTCAGCTCCCGCGGCGAACCGGTCATCGATTCCCAGCGCGGAATTTCTCTCACCCCCTTGCACCTGGGAACACGCACCACCGGAGCCGTCGGCATCGCCGGACCAGCGCTCTCGCGCGCTACTCTCGAAGCCCTGGGCAGCATGATCGGCATCGCCATCGAGCGCGCCGGAGCCATAGAAAAACTCTCCCAGACTGAAGCCGCGCACCAAAGCGAGAATCTGCGCGCCGTCCTGCTCGATTCAGTCACTCACGAGCTACGCACTCCTCTTACTGGCATCAAGGCCGCAGTCACCGGCCTGCTCTCGGAATACAACCTCACCGAGGCGCAACGCCGTGAGCTGCTCACTGTGATCAACGAAGAAACCGATCGCCTCGACCGCCTGGTTGGCGAAGCCACGGAAATGGCCCAGCTCGATGCGCACAAAGTCGAACTCCACATGGCCGCGGTGGATATCGCTGCGGTGATCGACTCCGCTGTGGAAGAATCTAGAACGTTCATCGGCCTGCATCCACTCGAAGTCCGCGTGGCTCCGTCGCTGCCCAAAGTGCGGGTGGATTCCGACCGCATTGCAGAAGTATTGAAGCAGTTGTTGGAAAATGCCGCCAAATATTCTCCGCCCGCTTCGCCGATCACCATTACCGCCGAGCAAAAGGGAGACCGAATCGTCACCAGCGTCACCGATCACGGACACGGCATCGATGACTTCGAGCAGTCGCTGGTTTTTGACAAGTTCTACCGCGGCCGAGACCAGCGTTACAGCGTGCAAGGCACGGGTATGGGGCTGGCCATTGCCAAGGCAATTGTGGAGGCCCACAACGGAGTGGTCGGGGTCACCAGCCAACTCGGCCGCGGCTCAGTGTTTTCCTTTGAACTACCCGCAGTCTGAGCGGCAGTCAATTCATCAGCTTCGGCCTTTTCGTCGCGAGGTTAATCAGTATCTCTCCTTGCACCTTCCGCATTGCCGAAAGTAAGCGCAACCAGTAAATTCAAGACAGACCACGGTTACACCGACCGACGACCACTCGATGCCGCTTGCCACGCTGAACGATATTTTCTTTGCCGCGACCGAGCGCAATCTCGACCGCGCCATGCTCTACCGGGAAGGGGGAAAGTGGCTCCCCATCTCCTCCTCAGACTTCCGCCGCAACGTCGCAGGAACCGTTCGCGCGCTGCAGAGGTGGGGCGTCCAGAAAGGCGACCGAGTGGCCATTCTCAGCGAGAACCGGCCCGAATGGTCGACGGCCGACTTTGCCATCCTGCTGCTCGGCGCCGTCACCGTTCCGGTTTACGCCACGCTGACCCCGGAACAAACTGCTTACACGCTCCGCGATTCCGGCGCCAGCATCGTTTTCGTTTCCACCGAACCTCAACTCCGAAAAATCCAGACGATTCTCAACCAGACGCAAGTCAAGAGAATCGTAGTCATGGATCACATCCAAATCCCAGGCGATCTGCCCGTAACGTGCGCGGTCATGGACGAGTTCATGAGCCACGGCCCCAAGAACCTCGACCCTCAGACCGAAGCCATCGCCCGCTCCGTTCGCCCCGACGACCTTGCAACGATCATCTACACCTCTGGCACGACCGGAACTTCGAAGGGCGCGATGCTGACCCACGGCAACATTGCGTCGAACATCAATTGCTCTTTGCTCGGCTTCAACATGCGGCCTGGGCTGCTCAGCATTTCGTTTCTTCCTCTTTCACACGTCACCGCCCGCCACGTGGATTTCTCCATGCTTTATCACGGCGTAACTCTCGCCTACTGTCCATTCATGGAGAACCTTACCGAAACCTTTCTCGAAGTGCGTCCCTCCTTGTGCGTATCCGTGCCCAGAGTCTATGAAAAAATCTACGCCAAGACCGAAGCAAATGCCCGCCGGTTCGCCAAGAACGCGATTTACCGCTGGGCGTTGTCGGTGGGCCGCGCCAACAAGCCCGCAATTCTTGCCGGACGAATCCCAACCGCTGCCAACTGGAAACTGGCCGACCGACTGGTCTTCTCGAAAATCCGCGAAGGTCTTGGAGGCCGGGTCGAAACTTTCATCTCCGGAGGCGCGCCTCTGGGCCGCGAACTAGCCGAATGGTTCGCCACCGTCGGCATTCGCATTCATGAGGGCTATGGCTTAACCGAAACTTCACCGGTCATCGCTGTCAATACGCCTGGGAACCATCGCATCGGTACGGTCGGCAAAATTCTTCCCAACCTCGAGGTGCGCATTGCCGAAGATGGAGAGATTCTGGTGCGCGGCCCCTCCGTGTTCAAGGGATATTGGAATCGGCCCGAAGACACTCAGAACGCCTTCGAGGACGGCTGGTTCAAGACAGGAGATATCGGCAGCGTCGATGCCGATGGATATCTCTCCGTCACCGACCGCAAAAAAGAACTCATCAAAACCTCGGGCGGCAAATTCATCGCCCCACAGCCCATCGAGAATTCCCTGAAGCTCAATCCCCTGGTCGGAACAGCCGCCATCATCGGCGACAAACACAAGTTTGCATGTGTCATCGTCTCCCCGAACTTCCCGATGCTGGAGGACTGGGCCCGCACCAACGACGTAGTTTTCTCCTCACACGCCGAACTCGTAGCAAATTCAAACGTCCAGGCGCTCTACGAAGGAATCGTCGAGGAGGTAAACCAGAATCTGGCACGCTTCGAAAAGCTGAAACGCGTGTTGCTGGTCTCTGAAGAATTCACCGCCGAAAACGGCGCCCTTACCCCTACGCTAAAGCTGCGCCGCCGCATCATCGAAGAACGCTATCGCCGCCAGATCGAGGAGCTCTACGCCCAGGCGGAAGCCACGACCACTTCATAACGCGTCCTGTCATTTCGAGGCGGCCTCACGAGCAAGTTTGTCATTCCGAGTGGCGCAGCCGCCGAGGAATCTGCTTTCCCGTCCGCCAATACGTCCTACCTATACACCCGCTGTTCCCGGCGCCGGTTTTGATTACAATGTGTGCATGACCGATCCTTTCATCATCGCCGGCCGTTCTTTCCGCTCCCGCCTGATCGTCGGCACGGGAAAATATAAGTCCTTCCAGGAAACTGCCCGCGCGCTCGAAGCCAGTGGCGCCGAAATGGTGACGGTAGCCGTACGTCGCGTCAATCTTGACCGCAGCAAGGAGTCTCTGCTCGACTACATCGACTCAAAGAAATATTTTCTTCTGCCCAACACCGCCGGTTGCTACAACGCCGACGAAGCGATCCGCGCGGCACGCCTAGGCCGCGAGGTCGGCCTTTCGGACTGGGTGA
>JBEKWP010000152.1:0-7555 GCA_049512915.1 Candidatus Sulfotelmatobacter sp. | reverse complement strand
TTGGAACCAGCAGCGGATCGGGTGTGGTCAAAGCTTCCGGCGGTTGGGTATCTTCGCAGCGCGCACGCGCGCTCGAATGCGGAACGTTGCTGAACTCGGTAGCGCGGGTAGGCGTCTTGAATACCAGATGTTCGCGCTCGGCTAAAACCGCCTGGCTCAAACGCGAAGGTGGAACCTGCTCCAAAGCCGCGCTGGAAGCGGGAACTGCGAGGATGAGAAACAATGGCCAGATGCGAAGCATATTCCAGGTTAGCCGCAAGTGGGGTGCCGCGATCAGACGGATGTAAGTATATTGTTATCAGCTTATTGCCGGAAGTAAGGGACAGTCAGAGGCTCTCTATGTGAAGGCGATTGCATACTTCGTGTGGAATGGTCTTGCCGCGCGTGAGAGCGGACTCCTCTGGGACGGTTGCGCGGCGTCTTATCCTTAATGTTTCGAATTCTTCACTGCCTAGCGGTTGTCCCGTAGAAGTTGCCGTCGCGGCCTTGCACGGGGGACATGTGCAATCCTGCGCCATGATGATTGGTCCCGTTGAAAACCAGAATAGTTGTGAAGGTTTGCCCGGCCGCAGTGATCGCGGTTGCGGCACCAAACACGAACACCGCACAGGTCATCGGTGTTGATAAAAATCTCTGCAAGCCACTATTTTTTCTGCTTCGGCGGAGTACCAGAAGAAAGAGCCCAAGAGCTTTTAGTTGCGTCGTTGGAATCCTCCGACGTGGGAGTGCTTTCAAAGCATCAGGGGGTCACGGTGAATTCGGTAGTGCTCCCGACATGCCCACCCGGAGTCACGACGTTGATCGCTCCGGTCAGGGCACTGGCGGGCACGGTGGCCGTGATCTGGGTGTCAGAGTCTACGGTGAAGGTCGCGGCGTTTCCGCAGGCGAAGACTACCCTGGTTGCTCCGGTGAACCCATCGCCGGTGATGACGACGGTGGTGCCGGCTGCGCCACTTGTTGGTGTGAAGCTGAAGATTTGCGGTGTTACGTCGAAAATCTTATTGCTGGTTAGAGTGCCGCCTGGCTCAGTCACTGTGATCGAGCCTGTGGTGGCTCCGGGGGGAACGGTGGCCGTCAGGTAAGTATCGGATTCGACGGTGAAGGTTGCGGCGGTTCCGTTGAAGGAGACAGCAGTGGCGCCGGTGAATCCTTGGCCGAGAATTTCTACGACCTGTCCGACGGGGCGAGCCGCAGGGAGGAAACTTACAAACGGGCCAAGTCCCATAGCGAGGCTGAAGACGGTGCCGCAGCCAAGCGTCGGGCAGTCGCCAGAGAAGGTCCCGTAGGCGTCGGAAGTTGTGCCGTAGAACGTCCCGTCGGTGGCTTGAAGAAGGGCGCTGTTGGGGTTGGCTCCGTCCGTGCCGTCGAAATTGTGAAGCGTGGTCAGCGCACCGTCTGGGGTGATCTTGAAGACTGTGCCATCGTCGTTCGCCCCGCCCAGCAGGGTGGTCCCGTAGAGGTTCCCGTCGGTGGCTTGAATCAGGCCGCCGTAGGCGTCGTACCCGTCAGTCCCGTCAAAGATGTGCAGCGACGTGAACTCACCACCCGGAGTGATCTTGAAGATCACGCCGCAACCGCTGCCTAGGCCCAAGGGGGGGCAGATGGACTTAGCGATGCCGCCACCGGCAGTTTCCCCGTAGAGATCTCCGTCCGTGCCTTGAACCATCAGTGCATTTTGGGCGTCCCATCCGTCGGTGAAGTCGAAGTCGTGCAGCGTGGTCAGTGCGCCCGCGGGGGTCATTTCGAAGATCGCGCCGCAACCGTCGTTGCATCCGCTAATCGCACCGTTGACGGTCGTCCCGTAGAAGTTCCCATTCGTGGCTTGAACCAAAGCTGAGTTGGGATTGGCGCCTTCAGCTCCGCCGCTGAACCCGAGTAGCGGCGTCACTGTGCCTCCTGGGGTGATTTTGAAGGCCGCGCCGCCGCCATCGGCGCCGCCATTGGAGTTCACCCCGTAGAAGTCTCCGTTGGTGGCTAGAACCACTCCCGGCATAGGTCCCGACCCGTCTTCACCACCGGTGAAGTTGTGCAGCGTGGTCAGCGCACCGCCTGGGGTGATTTTGAAAGCGGTGCCGCCGCCGTTACCGCCGCCTGCGGAAGTGGTGCCATAGAAATTGCCGTCGAGCCCTTGGACAAGGCCGGTCCATAGTGGGATGGCACCGTTGGACCCGTCGAAATTAAACAGATTGGTGAACGTCTGGGCGGGAGCGGCGATCGTCGCGACCACGCAAAATACGAAGACGAAGCAGGCCATTTTCGCTAAGCCGGGTGTGCCCACGCTGCATGCTTTCCGGCCTTTCGCGGATACGAGAGCAAACGGCCCAAGAGCTTCTAGTTTCGTCATTGGATTCCTCCGCCGTGCGAGCTTAGGGAAATCGCTTCGCAATCCTCAGGAGAGATCGCACACGGCCCGGCCTAGGAACCGCGAAGTGGGGAGACGATGCGGCCAGTGCCGAATAGCGCGATTGTCCCTCCGCGGCAAAGGGCTGTCAAGATGCAAAATTCTTCATATGACTACAGCAACACTGGCTTCCTCTTGAATTAGACACTAGGCCTGAGTTGGAGCGTTGGTTACGGGCTCCGGGAGTTATTATTTCGCCGGAGGCCGGAGGGTCAGCAGGGTGATTTCGGGAGGGCAATTCAGGCGCATCGGGATCCCAATCGTGCCCAGGCCGGCGCTGGTATGGAGGGTGAGCGGCCCTATATGGTAGGTGCCCCAAAAATATTTCTTCGCCAGTTCCGGCAGGTAAAGCGGAGGGAGGAACGGGATTCTGATTTGACCACCGTGAGAGTGCCCTGAAAGCTGCAGGTCGATGGGAAACTGTGCCGCTTCATCGGCGAAGTCTGGCTCATGCGCCAGCAGAATTACGGCTTCGCCAGCGGGGACGTTGTGCATGGTCTTCGAGAGGTCGGCGGTTCCGTTAAGTACATCGTCGACACCGGCCAGCCAGAAACGCGCGCCGTCTTGCTCGATGGGTTGCGACTGATTGTCCAGAACCTGGATGTTCTCGGCCTGGAGTGCGCGGGTTACGCGTTCGGGGTCCGTGGCATCATCGTGGTTTCCCATGACCGCCCAGAGGCCGTGAGGAGCGGTGATCCGGCGCAGGAGGCGAGCGCAGGGCTCAGCGGCGAAGGCTGCTTTCTTTTCGTCGCCGAACGGGGGCACGGAAACAAAATCTCCGACGAGCACGACCAGGTCGGGATGAAGGCCGTTGACCATGCCGATCGCGGCATGCAGAGGATGAATCGAGAAAAAAGGATCGTAGTGGAAATCGCTGAGCACGGCGACGGTGAAGCCATTGAGCCGTTCGGGCCAGCGTTGGAGGCGAAGCACCTGACGCACGATGCGAGGGAAGTTCGGAGCCAGAAGGATTCCGTCTCCGACGACGGCGACTGCGCCGACCGCGGCAGCTCGTTGAAGAAACTGGCGTCTTGTGGCGGGGATCAACGGCAAACGAAAATCACTCGGTAGAGGTCGACGGCATGCATATGCGCACCTCCAGAATAACCGAAGGGAGGGATCAGAAGTTAAATGTAGCGAAGAAGTCGATGCGGCGAACTGCCGTGCCGCTGGAAAATGGACCGCCTTGAAGGCTGTTTGGAGTGTCGAAGAAACGCGAACCCAGAACTCCTGCCGGACTCGCCAGATTTATATTGTTAAGGGCGTTGCGAGCGGAGACACCAAAAGTCAGGGTATAACGGCGGTCTGAGCCGCCGCCTCCGCCTATTTGAGGTCCGGTGCCGAATACCGGGCCACCGCGGGGACCGCCGCCGGAACCGCCGCCGTGCCCCCCGCCCGGCGGACCACCTTGCCCCTGGTTTTGATTGCCACTTGCACCTTTCACTTTGGGGCCAAATCCGATGGACTTGGTGAGCCTCAGATTGAGGACGAAGTGGCCTTCGCTGGTGCCGTAGTTGATGGGAACTACCTTCTGACCAACGGTCGGCAGCGCGTTGTTGAATGTGCCGAGCGGCGTGCAGTAGGTAGTGCCGGTGGAGGTGCCAGGATTGGGGCAGGTAGCGCTGGAGACGAAAGCGGGACGATCGTTGAAGATGAAGTCACCGTTCAGATCGTTGGGCGAAACAATGTTGAAGGGTGCGCCGGAACTGGCGATCAGAAACGGGCTTAGACGAATGGCGTAGGGCAAAGCAAAGCTTCCGCCAAAAAACAAGCGATTGCGGGTATCGAAGGAGGCGCGGCCGTAATCCTGACTAATGTCGTCGGAGTTCGAAGCGAAACTGGAAACGCCGCCGGTGTCGCTATTGGCGTAGTTCAATGTATAGAAGCCGAAGAGCTGAACCTTCGAGCCGACGCGCACATTGCTGTTCACGATGATCTGATTCTGGCGGAAGTTCGCCTCGGAAGCGTACTGGAAGATGCGAGGTCCGCCGGGGGTTGCGGGGGTGAGGCTGAGCGACAGCAACTGGTCGAAGCCGCGGGAATTCAGATAGGTGACGGCCAGGGTGGCGGCTTTGGTTATCTGCCGCTCAACACTGATTGCTGATTGCAGTGTGTAAGGCGCGTAGAGCGAGGGACTGGTCTGGTAGATAGACTGGGACGCGGTGCTGGGAGTTCCGCAACTGGAAACCGGAACAGTAAGCGGCTGGTCCAGACCGGGGAAGCAAGTCGGATTCGTGATGACGAACTGCTGCTGCGTAACGCCGTTGAGGCGTTCGGCCTGAAGAATCTGCGCTTCCTGATAGCGGTCATAGAAAACGCCGAAGCCGCCTCGGATCACGACTTTGGGCGGAGCGTTTCGGCCGCCCACTCCCCAGGCAATGCCGAGACGCGGCGCCAGATCAACGTGATCGCGAATATGGTTCTGCCCCTCGTAACGCAAGCCATAGCTAAACGTGATGTTGCTGCGGACGCGCCAATCGTCCTGGATGTAGAGCCCGGCGTCGAAGGCTGAGACTTCTGCGGAGGGCGAACCTTGGGTAATGATGAGCTGTGCTGCTGGAGCAGTTGTGGCGCCTCCCTGCAGGAGTTGCTGTGCGTATTCGTACATGCCCGGCCCCGGCGCCGCGCTAATACAAGCAGGATTCGCCGGATTTGTTTGCAGAGAACATAGCGAAGAGAACGTAAATGTGCCATTAAAGCCAGAGGTCGACTCGCTGGCGTCGCGCAGGTCGCGCAGGCGCGCTCCGAACTTGATGGTGTGGTTGCCGCGAATCACCGAAGTGTAATTCTGGAATTCGTAGTGGTCCTGATGATCGGTCTGGGCTCCCGCATTGTAGCCACCACCGGTGAAGGCCCCTGGAACATTGACGGCGGGATTGACGTCACTTGTGCTTTGCGTGTCGTTTTCCCTGAGATACTGGAAGCGAGTTTCGTTAATGACTTTGGAGCCAAAGACTTGGGTATCGCTGATCTGCACTGTGTGTTCGGTGGACCCGGTTTGATAAGCCTGCGTGGCCAGGTCAAACTGGCTTAGATCCGGGTTCGTCTCCGTGTCCCGATAATATTGGTAACGGACGGTGAGGGTGTTGTTCTTGCTGAGCGCGTAATCGAGGCGCGGGCCGATATTGGTGCGTTCATGCGGATTGGGAAGTGTGGAGCTGAACGGGAGAAAGGTATCAGGATCGATGGCGTTGACGGGGGAAAGATTGTTGATGTCCCTGCGCTGGGCGCTGACGAAGAAAGACGAATTCTTGTTGATTGCTCCTCCGACACTCGCATTGAACAGGATGGAATCGTAACTGGGCTGAGTGCCTGCGACGAAGGGGTCCTGCGTATTGAAGGAAGAATCGTTTCCATCCAAAAGAAGCTGGCCGTGGAGCTTGTCAGTGCCGGGCTTGGTGAAGACCTCAATGCGGCCGTAGCCGAGTTTGTCGTACTCCGAAGAAAACGGATTCTGGTTGATGCGGATCTCACGGATGGACGATTTGGGGGGAAGTTCGCCCGCGGTAAACCCATCGATGTAGAGCTGTCCGCCGTTCGGTCCGGCGGAGGGACCGGCCAAGGCCTGCAAATCGGTGAGCAGTTCGTCAGGATCGTCGGGCAGGGCCTCCAGCTCTTTGCCGGAGATGGTGATGGCGCCGGCGTTGCTCTCAGGGTTGACGTCGACGGTCGGCGCGGTGTCGGAGACTTGAATTTTCTGCTGCTCGACTTCAATGGCCATGGTCACGTTGAGGCGCAGCGGCTGATCCGTGGTGATGACTACGTTGTCGTTTTCGTAGACGGAGAATCCCGGGGCCACGACAGTCAGCGAGTACTGGCCTGGGGACAATCCTTTGAATTCATAGAGGCCCTGTCCGTTGGCTTGCGTGGGGATGGGCGTGGAGGAAATGGCCGCCGGTGTCATAACGACGTTGGCATTGGCGATGGCGGCACCGGAAGGGTCGGCCACCTGGCCGCGCAAAGTGCCGGTGGCGGGCGACGGTGCGGCGGGCGCTGTTTGGGCGGGCGGCGCTGCTGCCGTTTGGGATGCGGAAACCGTCGCGCACACCTGCAATGACAAAGAGATGAGTGCTGAGTAAAAACACGTCCGAAACTTCATTCCAATCATTCCATTCCACTGAGAGTCTTCGATATGAATCGTTGATGCAGCGTCAGGCCGCGACGGAGGCCAACGCTAGGGGCCGCCAGCGTCGCCGGAGGGTGCGCTCATACTCCAAGGTGTAAGTAACGCGGCGCTGCTGGCGCTAGGAGCGGCCTGTAAGATCGGCTCCACGCCGCTTACCAGGGTGATGACCGTCCCCACTCCCGCGGTGCCTTCGGTCGAGAGAATGATCACAGCATCGCCCTTATGCAGATCGGCGACCGTAGTCGTGGGCGCGCGGCCGAGCAAGCGCTGCACATCGGGCGCGCCGCCTGGCCGCCCAGTCGCGCCCGCTCCACCTGGAGCCATCGCACCAGGCGCAGAGCCGGGAGCAGTTTGAACATTCGTCGCAGAGCCAGGACTGGATGGAGGACCGGCTCCGGCAGTCCCTCCTTTTAAACGCGCAGCAATCATCTGCGCCATCTCCGGGGGCAGATGCCGAAGCTGAGAGTCCGGCGTGATCTTTATAACGACCGTTTTATTCGCCAACAGATCGTGAACGCTGAGAGTCGATGAACTTGCATCGGAGGAGATGACGGTGCCGGCAATCCCGGGGAACGATCCGGAAACAATTTCGACGGCGGCGAGTTCGCTGCCATCGGCGCTGCGATCACCGCGCGCCCGCACCTGATCGCCGGGATGAACTTGCTGCAATGTGCCCGGCTTGGCGTCATCGAATTTCACGGAGTCGGGCGCGTAGCGGCGGATCACGGTGGCGCTGGAGGTGTGAATGACGACGTCCTTACTTCGCACGGAGATAGTAACGGTTCCCGCCGCGGGATCGACAGCCTTGGCAAGCCCGTCCACTCCGCGCTTTTGCCAGTCCTGCAGATCCAGCTGATGCCGCGCCTCGAGGTCGGAATGCGTCATGACGACCACTGTGGATGCGGCGAGCGAAAGGTTATCGTCGGAGGCCTTGCCAGCCACCAGAATGCGGTCGCCGACCTGGAGATCCTGCAACTGGATGGGCGTGGCGTTCTTCAAATCCTTTTCGCCGGGAGCAATACGAAGGA
>JBEKWP010000151.1:0-7782 GCA_049512915.1 Candidatus Sulfotelmatobacter sp. | reverse complement strand
CGGGGACGGCGCAAGCGGGCCGTCCCCGTTTTGTTGCCTGCCGCCTGGCGATTCCTGATTTAGTTCCCGCTTGGAAGCGTAATATGAAGGGCAACCTTACAGTTGCATATTGTGACGCGCTGGGTTAATATGCAACCCGGAGGTTGCCTAACATGAGCGACCGTATTGAGAAGCGCATTGAACTCAACGCGCCGGTTTCGCGGGTGTGGCGCGCGCTGACCGACTACCGCGAGTTTGGCGAGTGGTTTCGGGTGAAACTGGAGGGACCATTTGTACCCGGCCAGATCTCGCGCGGCCAGATTACGCATCCCGGCTATGAACACATCCGGTGGGAAGCGACGGTGCAGAAAATGGAGCCGGAGCGGCTTTTTTCTTTCACCTGGCCTCATCCCAAATCCATCGACAAGGCGGACTATCCTGCGGACTGCTCCAACGAACCGACCACGCTTGTCGAATTTCGTCTGGAGAAAACCGCCAGTGGCACGTTGCTGGTGGTGACCGAGTCCGGCTTCGACAAGCTTCCCGGTGATCGCCGTCTGGAAGCCTTCCGAAGAAACGATGGCGGCTGGACCGCGCAAATGAAGAACATCGAAAAATATGTCACACAAAAGCCGTAGCCGCGCCGTGTTCAAACGGCCGCGTGCCGCTGTATTTGCTGCGCTCGGCGACGAGATGCGGCTGGCGCTGGTCGGGAAGCTATGTGCGGGACAGCCTCGCTCGATCTCTGAGTTGACGGAGGGTTCGAGGCTGACCCGGCAAGCGGTCACCAAACATCTTCGCGTGCTGGAGAGCGCGGGAATTGTGCGGAGCCATCATCGGGGCCGCGAGACCCGCTTCGAATTCGATCCCGAGCCCATTGAAGGAATGAAGCAATACCTCGATTTCGTTTCTGAACAATGGGATCAGGCGCTGGGCCGGCTGAAGATGTTGGTTGAAGAGTGATCTCGGGAAAATCTTCCGCGGCGCAAGCCTCGATTCGCGCGACAACCCCGGGGGTTTCTCCGCGCAGCAGGTGCCAGGCTTCTTTGTAGGCGTCGTATTTCGCGCCTGGCATGGCTGGATACAAGCCTACGGTTGACATGCCACGCACTACTTTTTCGGGGAGGATGTACCAGACGTCCTCGGGGATTACGTAGGCGGCAACGAAATCGAAAGAGTCCTTCTTGTAGACGTGGTGCTGCGTTCTGATGGTGCATTGGTAGCAACGGTACTGCTTGCGGATTGTGGACTTCACCTGAACGCGGAAGATTCGCGTGCTTTTGTGGTGCACGATGCAGTCGTATCCGGATGGCTCTCCCCAGGGCCTCGCCGGGCGCAGTCCCTCTTCGATAGCCCGCAAGGCGAAGCACATCTCGGCCCATGCTCCGCGATCTTTGGAGTTCTTGATGTTCATGCCGCGAGGCTTTTTCACGTACCTACCCTCTTTTTGCAGCGCGGTTGTCGATTCTTGCAAAAGGTGCGCCCGGAACAAAGAACGCGATGACCAGTACCCGCGCAAGTCACGGGCCTGATCCCAATCTCCCATGCCACCGGGTCAAGGGGAAGGTTCCAGTAATGCAGAAATGTCCTACCGGATTCCCATCTCGGGAAAAGCTCGTCAGCGAATTCCCAGGAGAACACCCAGGTAGGAGCGCACCTTGGCTAGAAGCGCGGGCTCGGCTTTGGAGTGAAATGTAGCCTTCCGCGCTGTCCAGTCCATGCTCTTGATGTGGTCGACCAGCACCGCTCCGTCAACTTTGTCGATGCTTGCGGGCAAAGCAAATGGATAAGGCTTGCGACGGCTGGTGAGCGGACATACGACCACCAGCCCGCTGGCTCGGTTGTAGCTCTGCTCAGTCACCACCAGCGCCGGACGCCGCCTGGCCTGCTCCCGCCCCGCCTGGGCATCGAAGTCGAGCCAAACAATATCGCCCGCCTGGGGAAGGTATGAAGACACCGAGCGGGTCACCATTCCGCGCTCTCTTTTCCACGCTCCGCGCCAGTCAGCGTTTCACCGTAGCGGTTCTCGGGCGTGATCTGGGCCACCAATTCCCGGAGGGTAGGAATTCGCTGCTTTCGCCGCAGGCTGATTTGGCCTGCCGCCGCTTCGATCACCATGGGATCTCCTTCCCGTAAGCCTGCCTCTTCCGCCACCGGCTTTGGAATCCGCACTGCCAGGCTGTTCCCCCACTTCACAATCTGCGCTGTTGGCACTTGCGTCTCCTATGGATACAGAGTATCTACGGATGTAGATACAAGTATATACCACAGATCGCTACCCCCCATTCCTGGCTTGGGCGGCACGACTGGAAGTGGCGCCCTTCCCGATCCGGCGGTTCCGCGACCGTCAGGACTGGGGCGGTCGGCCGGGCACGGGTGGGGACAGCAGATTCCTCCTGTCTCGCTTCGCTCGCGCGTCGGAATGACAAAGGGTTTGGGTGATTTATGCAAAACCGAGTGGGACGGCTTGCGTCGCCCCGCTTCAAGGTCAAAAGAAGCGGGCGAGGAGTGGCGGCGCCTAGAAATCCCAGGCGGGCTGCGGCCGTGGAATCCCACTTCTCGCGCAAAGGGCGCGCGAGAAATGGGGCACCCGGCGGGGATGTGGGAGAACTCCCTGAGGCGGCTGAGGTAGGGCCGGGGGTGCAGGGGGTCCTTCGACTGCGCATGCGGATTCATGAAGCGAATCCGCATGCTCCGCTCAGGATGACAAGATTTATGCAGACACCGCGAAGGATGGGGTACCCGGCTTTCCTGAGGACGCTAGAGAATGTTTACTGCTCGCGCGGCCAACAGGGCCACCGTGGCCAGGGAAATGAGCGATTGAACCATCATGAGGATTTTGGCCCATGCGGATAATACGGGAGAGTCCGTTGGTGAAAATGCGGTACTGGTATTGAAGGCGAGAAAAAGGTAATCGACAAAGCCTGGGCTCCAGCATTGCTCTCCCATGTCGCGCTTGGCTTGCTGATCGAGAGTCATCTGGGGGAAAAGGAATGCTCCGTCGGTGTGTACGCCACGGAGCTCGCGCTCGCGGGGGCCACCTGCATCCAAGCGCCAGTACCACGAGGCGAAGACCAGGATGTTCGTAATCCATAAGGCAGCGGCGGAACGCAACAGCTCCTTCGGAGACTGCCGATGCGCGGGGAGAGCCGCGACCAGCAGTCCTAGCGACCAGATCATGTCGACGGTGACGATGGAGCTGAGCAGATAGCCCAAAAACTTATTGAGGCTATCTCTGCCGCGCTGGCGTGCCCACGTCGTAGGAATCAGAAGCACTCCGACAACGACCAGGATCAACCAGTCGGGACCGGCCGACAGGGATTCGGGCAGAGAAAGGCGCAATCCGCCGATGGCAAGCAAAGCAAGTACCGCAGGCCAACGCGGCTCCAAATGTTTCGAAGTATTTGGCATGGCACTCCATGGTGCGACGCCGACCTGAAACGGCAATGCCGCGTCGCTCTCCAGAAGATTGTCGCATGATGGGGTGCTTGTCCAAGTCGGGCGGTGGCGAAACGCTCGAAAAAGCAAACGGGGCGGCTGACGCCGCCCCAGTTCAAAGTCAAAAGCAGCGGGCAAGAGTGCCCGCTCTACACGTGCTACGTTCCTTCGCTCCAGCCGGCCAGATATTCTTCCTGGTCCGGGGTGAGGCGGTCGATCTTGATTCCCATGGACTCGAGTTTCAGTTTTGCTACGCGCTTGTCGAGTTCGTCGGGGACTTTGTAGACCCTCTTTTCTAGCGTCTTGAAATTCTTGACCATGTACTCGACTGAGAGAGCCTGGTCGGCGAAGCTCATATCCATGACCGAGGCGGGATGGCCTTCGGCGGCGGCCAGGTTGATGAGGCGGCCTTCGCCGAGGAGGTTGATCTTGCGTCCGTCTTTCAAAGAGTATTCGTCGACGAAGGTCCGCGTCGTGCGCTTTGAGGATGACATTTTTTCCAGCGCGGGAATGTCGATCTCGACGTTGAAGTGGCCGGAGTTCGAAATGATGGCTCCGTCTTTCATGAGGTCGAAGTGCTCCTTGGTTAGCACGCTCTTGTTGCCGGTGACGGTGCAGAAGACGTCGCCTAATTTTGCGGCCTCGGTCATCGACATCACGCGGAAGCCATCCATGACGGCTTCGAGAGCCTTGGTGGGATCGACTTCGGTGATGATGACTTCGGCGCCGTTGCCGCGGGCGCGGCTGGCCAGTCCGCGGCCGCACCAGCCGTAGCCGGCTACTACAAACTTCGAACCGGCGAGCAGGAAGTTGGTGGCGCGGATGATGCCGTCGATGGTCGACTGTCCGGTGCCGTAGCGGTTGTCGAATAAATGTTTGGTGTCAGCGTCGTTCACGGCGACGATGGGGAACTTGAGCACGCCTTCCTTCGCCATGGCGCGCAGGCGGATTACGCCGGTGGTGGTTTCTTCGGTGCCTCCGATGACGCCTTCGAGAGCGTCGGTGCGCTTGGTGTGGAGGATGGTGACGAGGTCGGCGCCATCGTCCATGGTGATGTGCGGCTTGTGATCGATGGCGGCGAGAATGTGGTTGTAATAGGTGTCGTTATCTTCACCTTTGATGGCGTAGACGGGAATGAGTTGATCGCGGACCAGGCTGGCGGAGACGTCATCCTGGGTGGAGAGCGGATTTGAGGCGCAGAGGACTACGTCGGCG
Organism: Candidatus Sulfotelmatobacter sp.; assembly: GCA_049512915.1. Taxonomy (GTDB): domain Bacteria; phylum Acidobacteriota; class Terriglobia; order Terriglobales; family Acidobacteriaceae; genus Sulfotelmatobacter. The sequence continues at coordinate 3,150 of JBEKWP010000151.1, read as the reverse complement.
CCGCCGTCACGCAAGCAGATTGCCAGGTTCGCGGTCTCTGCGGTGACGTGCAGGCAGGCGGAGATGCGAATGCCTTTTAGCGGCTGGTTCTTGATGAACTCCTTGCGGATAATTTGCAACACCTTCATGGACTGGTTCGCCCACTCGATGCGCTTCTTGCCCAGTTCGGCCAGTTCCAGGCTCTTGATATCGCTATTGATCTGTGCTGCTGTCGACATACGCCTCCTGTGGCGCTTTGCTGCTGAAAATTTTGTTTGGTTACCCGGGTTACTCTATTTCGATTCGCTCGTTTGATTGCTTGGTACTTTTTCAGAATACACGAATCGGGGGAAAGGTCAGCATGCCTAAATACTCTTCGGGGAGTGGCACTTTCGGCCTACTTCCCCGGCTGAACTTTGGATAGCCGTCTCGCCGGCTCCGGCTAAATGTTTATTTGCGAACTGCTTGCGGAGCACGTTCTCCTATGCCTGCGTCGCTTGCCAGCTTCGCTGCCTTGTCGGTCGCTTCCCAGGTGAAGTCGGGATCGTTGCGTCCGAAGTGGCCGTAGGCGGCCGTCTTTTTATAGATGGGACGGCGCAGGTCGAGCGACTCGATGATGCCGCGGGGAGTCAGCTTGAAGTGTGAGCGGATCAGGTCGGGGATGATCGCGGGATCGACTTTCTCTGTGCCGAAAGTATCCACGCGGACGCTGACGGGATCGGCGACGCCGATGGCGTAGGCGAGCTGGACTTCGCAGCGGTCGGCGAGTTTGGCGGCGACAATGTTTTTGGCGATGTGACGTGCCATGTAGGCTGCGGAGCGATCGACCTTGGTCGGGTCCTTGCCGCTGAAAGCGCCGCCGCCGTGGCGGCCCATGCCGCCGTAGGTGTCGACAATGATCTTGCGGCCGGTGAGGCCGGTGTCGCCCATGGGGCCGCCGATGACGAAGCGTCCGGTGGGATTGATGTGGTACTTGGTGTCTTCATCGAGCAGGTGGGCGGGAATCACGGCCTGAATCACGTGCTTGAGAATGCCGGCGCGGAGTTCTTCGTTGCTGACGGTCTCGGCATGCTGGGTGGAAATTACAACGGCATCGACGCGCCGCACTTTGCCCGTGGAATCGTATTCAACTGTTACCTGGGATTTTCCATCGGGACGGAGGAAGGGAAGGGTTCCGTTCTTGCGCATCTGCGAGAGCCGCATGGTCAGCTTGTGCGCCAGCGAGATGGGAGTGGGCATCAACTCTTCATTCTCGTTGCAGGCGTAGCCGAACATCATGCCCTGGTCGCCGGCGCCGCCGGTGTCTACGCCCATGGCGATGTCGCCGGACTGTTTGTTGATGCTAGAAATGACGGCGCAAGTGTTGCAGTCGAAACCGTAGACGGCGTTGTCGTAGCCGATGGATTGAACGGTGCCGCGGACTACGTTCTGGAAATCGACGTAGGCTTTGGTGGTGATTTCTCCAGCGATGACTACGAGGCCGGTGGCGGTGAGGGTTTCGCAGGCTACGCGGCTGGCGGTGTCTTCGGCCAGGCAGGCGTCGAGGATAGCGTCGGAAATCTGGTCGGCGATCTTATCGGGATGGCCTTCGGTCACGGATTCAGAGGTAAATAAAACGCGGTTCTTTGTTGCTGCGGCTGCTGCCAAGATTTGTTCTCCTTAGGAAACTGCTTTGGACCTTATTTCTGGCGACGGTAGGGGGTGCTACTCGCGGTCACTCGGATCATACAAAATACGTGGTCACCATCGTAACCTATCGGGATCAATCAGAAACAAGATCCGGCGAAAGAAGTCCTCGAAAAGGCTAACAGAGGGTCTGCGGCCGCGCAATGGTTTTGGGGCTAAATGCTGCAGGATGAATTCAATAGCGGAATTGACGTGGTGGACGGAGGGATTGGGACGGCGAGCGGGATGGGTTCAGCAGTCGAACTGCCCCACTCAAGCCAAAGGACGGCTTGAATGGGCCACCCGTTCTTCCACCGGTCCGTAAGCTTTCTATGTGGAGTATACTGTGGAATAGGTTCCACATGGAAATCGTTCAGATCGTGCTGGATAAAAAGCTGTTGCACGCCGCCGACCGAGCCGCTAAGCGCACCCGGCGAAACCGTTCGGCTCTGGTGCGCGACGCCCTGCGGGAACATCTCCGACGGTTGGAAGTGCGAGCCAGTGAAGAGCGCGACCGCCAGGGCTACTTGCGGCCGGCGCAAGCCGACGGGGAAGCGCGGGGTTGGGAATCGGAGGCTGCGTGGCCGGAAGAATAGCCCGAGGCCAGATCGCCCGGGGTGAGGTTCGGCTCTACCAGTTCGCCGCGCCGGATAAGAAACGACCGGCCCTCGTGCTCACCCGCGACAGCGCCATCGCGTATTTATCGACAGTCACGGTTGCGCCTGTCACTTCCACGATTCGCGGCGTGCCATCGGAGGTGGTTCTGAATGAGGAGGACGGCATGAAGTTTCCGTGCGCGGTGAACCTGCACAATGCAGTTACGGTGTCGCAGGAGCGCCTGGGGAAACGTGTGGCCCAGCTTAGTTCCGCGCGAATGAATGAGGTTTGTGCCGCTCTGCGGTTCTCTCTGGGTTGTGATTCAGACTAGTTAGTGGAAACGTTCCTGCTGGGCCGGGTTTCTATGTCCAGCTCTCGACTGCCCCACTCAAGCCAAAGGACGGCTTGAGTGGGCCACCCGTGCGTTTTCACTCGTCCTTACTTTTTGTTCATCCAGACGCGCCAGGTGAGGGGGCCGGCTTCTTTATTCGTCAGGGGTCTGCCCGCGAGTTTGAGGGCCAGCTTGATCTGACCGTGATGGTAGCCTTCGTGCCAGATCATGTGCTGGAGCAGGAGGATCGGGTGGTCGAAGTGCAGGTCCATTTCCCGGCCTGTCTCGACCCTGCTTTTTACGGCATCGCGCACCGCTTTGGCGCTTTCGTTCAGCTTCTCGGCCATGCGGCCACGGTCAGGCTCGACAGCCCACTCTTGCTCGGGCAGGCATTGCAGGGACGGATCTTTCACAAACTCCGGAGCGTCCTCGGAGACAAAGACAAGCCGCACGTAGTGCATGTGTGCGAACAGCTGCGCGATGGATGGGCTGCTCTCCATTGGCCTGAGGTCCATTGTGCTCTCCTCGATGGCGTGGAGCAGATTGAGCAGGATTTTGTTGTTGCGGTCCCAGGAGTC